>JAVBUD010000005.1:0-28871 GCA_031555755.1 Eubacteriales bacterium
CCGGAAGACGATGTAGCCGCCGGATTCCACAAGGGTTGTGCTCGAAAGAGCACGACCCTATCCCATTCCTCAGTAGCTCAATGGCAGAGCATTCGGCTGTTAACCGAAGGGTTGTAGGTTCGAGTCCTACCTGAGGAGCCAGCAGTCCGCACAAGTTTAGTGCGGATTTTTTTGTATTGGTTCTACAGAGAATGGCCGTTTTGCCACAGACTGGCGGGTTGCACAAGAAGTGACCCCCTCAAATCTATCACAAAATCAGCACGAAATCACCCGGATTTGATGATTTAGGAGCCTTCGGCAGAATGCTGAAGGCTATCCTCTTTAACCTCATCTTCATCTTTCTTCCGTAAAACCTGGGTTAACTTTCGTCCTGCTGCGAGCATTGCCTTGCGTCGGCCGTGGACGTACTTCTTCATCGTGAAGGTGTAGCTGCTGTGTCCTGCGATGATCTGTAGCGTCTTCGGGTCAACACCCGCCTCGTACAATTGGGTGAGGTAGCGAACCTATTTCATCATAGACTGAACACTTCCTCACTTGATAAATTGATAGTTCCATATCTGAAGTTTTCCTGTGTGCCCACTGAATATCTTGGAGATCATTGGCTGCACGATGTTCCAGTCGCCGCCAGCCAGACCGCAACCCATGCTATAGGGGAAAGCGATTGAGTGTCTGGGTTCTAGGCGTTGCTGATCAGATTCCAATGCATTCCTGAGCGTATTGTAGTCGGTTTGCCGCCTTCCGGTGCCATAATTGAGTTGTCCGCACCCGAGCGTAGAATATCTCCATGAATGATTGTCAAAGCATCAGACCTCCTCGCGCAGTTTTTCTTTGGAGAGCATCCAAGCAACGCCAACCGCAACAGCATGCCAGTGCGATTCTTTGTTACTGCGGGTACCACAGCGGATTGCGCTGTTGCAGCACCATATACAATGTAACGGTTAGACATCGCGAAAAAGAGGCATCTACATCTACGAATAACAAAGATAGCCGGCAAGCGATTGACATTGACTATATCCATGATATGTAAGGCCCAGTTGGCCGTCCGCATCCGCGTGCTGCAGCACGATCGAGAGCATGGATAGGCCCTTGTCGAACACGGGATTCTGCGCCAGATAGGCGATGCGCGCGCCGGAGGACTTGCTGATGATGCCCTTGTCCGGCTGCGTTTGCCCGGCGAGCAAGTTGAGCAGCGTGGTCTTGCCCGCGCCATTGACGCCGATGATTCCGATTTTATCCGTGTCGCCCACATAGAGCGACGCGTCCTGCAATAGCACCTTGTCCGGATAACTCTTGCTGATTTTTTCAGCAGATAATAGGATCAAATTGCACCTCGCGATGTCTGCCCAAGGCGCGCCAAATGGTCGCTCCGCACCTGGACGGGAAGCGCCGCGATGCAAGGAAGTCGCGCCGATTGAGTCCTGCCATCCGGGTGCTGCGGGAAATATATATTGAATAAAATTAAATTTTGCTTGACTATTATACCGGCATCTGTTAGAATGCACGTATCAGCTTGCGATGGATGGAGGTGCGCCCCTTGGACCCATTGAAACTGGAAAACCAGCTGTGCTTTCCGCTGTACGCGGCGGCGCGGGGCGTGGTGAAGCTGTACACGCCCTATTTGGACGAGATTGGGCTGACGTACACGCAGTATGTCACGATGATGCTGCTGTGGGAGCACAGGCAGTTGACGGTCAAGCAGTTGGGCGAGCGGCTGTATCTGGATTCGGGCACGTTGACGCCGCTGCTCAAGAAGTTGGAAGGGCAGGGCTGGGTCACGCGCCAGCGGTCACGGGAGGACGAGCGCAGTTTGGTGGTGACCCTCACCGAAGCGGGCGAGGCGCTGCGAGCGCGGGCGCTGTCGGTGCCGGCGGCGGTGGGGCAATGCATCCATCTTGTGTCCGAAGAGGCCGCGACGCTGTACAGGCTGCTGTACAAGCTGCTGGGGGAGATGAGCGAATGAACCTGGAGCAGTACTTGAACGAGGGCGTCGAGACGCTGGTGAAAGGCATCTTGAGCGCCACGTTTAAGAACCCCTTGGCAAGTGCGCATTTCGCGCGGTATGCGCTGGCGGCGAAGCGGGCGGAGGCGACCCGCCATCGGTTTGAGCGGCAGGGCGAGCACATCCCATCGTTTTTGATCGCCAGCATCACGGGTGACTGCAACCTGCGCTGTGCGGGCTGTTATGACCGCGCCAACCATGCGGCTTGCGGATGCTCGGCAGAGCTTTTGCGCGATGATTGGGCGCGCGTGTTTTGCGAAGCAGAGGCGCTGGGCATCGCGGCCATTTTGCTGGCGGGCGGAGAGCCGCTGATGCGCATGGATGTGATCGAGCAGGCCGCGCTGCATCCGTCCATCCTGTTTCCAGTGTTCACAAATGGCACCTTGCTGGATGAAAAGCTGATGCCGTTGCTGAAGAAGCGCCGCAACTTGATCCCGATCATCAGCATCGAGGGCAGTGCCGCGCTGACGGACGCCAGGAGGGGAGAGGGCGTGTTTGCCCAGACCGAGAGCGCCATGCAGAGGCTGCAAGACGACGGATTGCTGTTCGGCGCATCGATCACGGTGACCAGTGAGAACCTGTCTGCCGTGACCGACGATGTGTTCATCGGCGCGCTGCGGGCGAAAGGATGTCGTGCGGTGGTCTTCGTGGAATATGTGCCGGTGGAAAAGCCGGAACTGGCGTTGACGGGCGATGACCGAAGGGCGCTGGCCGACGCGGTGGCGCGGCTGAGGCAGATCAACCATCTGATCGTGATCTCGTTTCCCGGCGACGAGGCCGAATCGAGCGGCTGTCTTGCGGCGGGGCGCGGGTTCTTCCACATCAATGCTGCGGGCGGCGCGGAACCCTGCCCGTTCTCGCCGTATTCGGACGTCAACATCAAGGACATGACGCTGCGCGAGGCGCTGCAATCGCCGCTGTTCGTGCGGCTAAGGGCGGACGAATCGCTGCGGAAGGACCACGCGGGCGGCTGCGCACTGTTTGAACAGGCGGACTATGTGCGATCACTATTATCATAGGAGGCAATGGAAATGACGATCTACGATTTCACGGTGAAGGACAACAAGGGCAACGACGTGTCGCTCAAAGATTACGAGGGCAAGGTGCTGCTGGTCGTGAACACCGCCACCAAGTGCGGTCTGACGCCCCAGTATGAGGCGCTGGAGTCCCTATATCAGCACTATCACGACAGAGGGTTTGAGATTCTGGACTTCCCATGCAACCAGTTTCTGGCGCAGGCGCCGGGCACGGACGAAGAAATCACGTCGTTCTGCACGCTGAACTACGGCACCACATTCCCCAGATTCCAGAAGATCGAGGTCAATGGGGGCAACGCCGCGCCGCTGTACAGCTGGCTGAAGCAGCAGGCGCAGCAAGAGACAGAGGATGCCGAGGCCAAGGGATTGATGGAGAAGCTGGCGCAGATCGGCCAAAAGGTGCTGGGCAGCGAGATCAAGTGGAACTTTACCAAGTTTCTGATCGACCGAAGCGGCAACGTGGTCCAGCGCTTTGCGCCCACCAGAAAACCGGATGAACTGGCAGCCGAGATCGAAAAGCTGCTATAGGCTTCAAAAGTACGTGACAAGTCAACGGGTGTTTCGCACCCTTTGGCTTGTTTTTGTTTGGAGAGGTTCGAGCGGATCACAGCGCAGGCATCGAGTCTTGTTGCTGATAATCAGCTGGAAGGCAAATTCAATTCATTTTGGAAGGGCGGTGGTTTATATGAAGGTAGGAGGGTGCGGCCATGGAGCGAATGACGAAGGATGATGACGTACCCGCCGCCGAGGCTCTTGTACGCCGTGTCGGACAGCCGCACCGGGCCTTACGTCAGGCTGTGTGTGATGCAATCTGAGCAGATGAACCCCGCGTACAGTGGGTACAAGCATGAATACGCCTCGTCGGCGCATCAGGGGATTGCGCAATATGGGGATCAGTGGTATATTGCTTTCCAGAGGGATTGGCTGGACGGCGTGCACCGGCAGGTGTGCGTCGCGGAGCTGCGCATTGCGGGCGACGGGGCGCTGGAGTCCATCGACCCCAACCAGTTCACGGGCCAGGTGCCGCCAGATCCAGAGAACTACGTGTTGGACGCGTTCGCTGCCAAGCGGGAGGCGGAGGAGTTCCACCAGCTGCACGGTGTGCGGGACCAGCAGGGAATTCGTCAAGGGCAACACCGCACAAGTAGCGAACGCGCTGACGGGCTGCTTTTTCCTGACGCACCGTGCGGTGCTGAAATTCCGCCCGGCGCTCGGGTAAAGCCCAGGCAGTCCTGCAAAACACTTGAATTAGTGCTGCTAGTCCTGCGGTTATTGCAGGACCACCTGGACGAAAAATCATCCCATCATCACATCCGCTACCTGTGTGGTGTTGCCCAAGACTTCCACATGAAGCTGCATGAGGGGGACGGCTCCAGTACAACGAATGGACTTCGGTGCGGGCGCTTGCGGGTTCTCCATGCAGGCCAGCAGTGAAACGAAACAGGTTGGCAAATGGGAGATCCGGCTGGACGCGGCGGACGGGCGGCTGATCGGCGAGGCGCGGGTCGCGCCCACCGGGGATGCGTGCGGATATGAAACCATCATCTGCGAGGTCCGGGACGCTTCCGGCGTGCATGACCTGTACCTGGTCGGCTCTGAGCGTCGCGAGGGTAGTGCGGTCAACATCCATCACTTTGCTTTTCATTGACGAGCGGAATAGGGGGAGAGTGGTATGCAACTGAACAGGGGAGAATATCGCAACAAGGTGCTGGGTTGCTTCATGGGGAAGAACGCGGGGGGCACACTGGGGATGCGGGACGAGTGGCACCGACGGATCAACCATGTGGACTACTATATTCACGATATCAACGGAGAGCCGCTGCCCAATGACGACCTGGATCTGCAGCTGATCTGGCTGGTAGCGCTGGAGGAGCAGGGCGTGAAGATCGACGCGCACACGCTGGGCGACTACTGGATGCTGTACGTGACGCCGCACTGGGCGGAGTACGGCAACAGCAAGGTGAACATGCTCTCTGGGCTCAGGCCGCCGTTCTCCGGCTGCGTGGACAATCCCTACAAGGATAGCTGCGGCTGCTACATCCGCAGCGAGATCTGGGCCTGCCTCGCGCCGGGCAACCCGACCGTAGCCGTGACGTACGCCTACAATGACGGCATCATCGACCACGGCGAGGGTGAGGGGCTGTACGCGGAGATCCTCTGTGCGGCCATGGAGAGCGCCGCGTTTGTCGAGTCCGACATCCGCGCGCTGCTGGAGATCGGGCTGAGCTACATCCCGAAGGACTGCGACATCGCCCGCGCGGTGCGGTTTGTAATGGCGCAGTACGATGGTGGCACACCGTGGCAGCAGGCGCGGGACAATGTGATCCGCGAGTTCCTGAGCGGGTTCATCTTCAGCATCTCGGAGGAGGACATGGAGAAGGGACTGTGCGGCGGCAAGGTGGGCTGGGAGGCACCGTCGAACATCGGCATGGTGGTGCTGGCGCTGCTGTACGGCGAGGGCGACTTCGGAAAGACCATCTGTACTGCCGTCAACTGCGGTGAGGATACCGACTGCACCGCAGCCACGGCGGGCTCGCTGCTGGGCATCATCGGCGGTATGCAGGCCATTCCGAAGAAGTGGATCGACCCCATTGGCACCAAGCTGGTCACCGCCTGCCTGAACCTGGGCGAGCTTGGCAACTTGGGCAGCCAGCTTCCCCGGGACATCTTTGAGCTCACCGACCGCATCGAGCGCCTGGCACCGCGGATCCTCGCGCACCATCGCACCGATACGGCGCTCACGGACGGGAACTCGGACGTCAAGGATGCGTTTTCTCTGATGTGCAAGTCCGTGGAGAAGCTCTACATCGGCGAGCACAGCGTCAAGTTTGGCTTTGACTTCTTCGACATCATCGTGACCTACGAGCGCGGTCCTAAGGTGCGCAACGGCGAGCGCAAGCAGCTCACATTCACCCTCCGCAACACCTACGGCAAGACGCCGGGCAAGGTCAATGTGGACATTCTGCACGAGGACGAGGCGCTGCAGATCCTGCCCGGGCACAGCGGCGTGCTGCACATCCTGCGCGACCACTACTTTGGCCCGGAGAACAGCATGCGGTTTCAGTTCCAGTTCGGCCAGATTGCGGGGCCGAACGTGCGTGCCGTGGCGCAGTTCACCATGCCAGGCAGGGCGTCGACCATGCTAGTGCCGCTGTTCTTCCTGAACGGCAACTTTGACGACGCGTATCAAGCTGAAGCGGGGTGCGACGCATGTCCATGACGCCGCGGAAAAATGCACGTGACGCGCTTCGCTTCCAGTCCAATGAACGCATGCCGATGGTACACTTTGGATTCTGGCCGGAGACGCTGCAGAAGTGGGTTCTTGAAGGCCAGGGCGCGACGACGAAGATCTATCGGGACGGGGACCGTGCAATCAAGCTGCATGTGGGCGCGGCGCTGGACGATGTGGAGCGGGAGGCAATGCTACAGGAATTTGCTGTGCGGGCTGGATTGCCCGTGCCCGGCGTGTATGGGGTGCGCAGGATCGACGAGTCGCGAATCGCACTGGAGATGGCGTACATCGCAGGCACTCCTTTGCTGCGAAAGGACATGGACAAGCAGCAGCGGCGGGACGCGCAGATGGCCTTTGTGAAGCTGCAGTGCGCCATGTACGCTATCGATGTGAAAGGCGCTGATGAAGGATGTCATTGAACGCAGCGATTCGTACCATGGCAGATGAAATTGCATCCATTCTCGATGACAATGGATCGAGCATTTACCTCTTCGGTTCGGTTGTGCTTGACGATTTTCGGCTGGGTTGGAGCGATATTGATATCGTTGTGCTCACCGAGCGCGAAATCGGCGAGCATCAGGCAAATGCGTTGGTCGGGCTTCGTCAGGCGCTGCTGGCACGTGAGTTCGGGAATCCGTACTTCCGTCTATTTGAGGGCGGCATGCTGTCGGCGGACGCGTTTTTGCGCGGCTTAAGCGAGCGAACGGTTTATTGGGGAACAGGCGGACAGCGCATTACCGACCACTATCACATGGATAGTTTCGGGATGGCCGAACTGCTGGACAGCGGCGTTTTGCTGCATGGGGACGAGATTCGGAGCCGAATGACCTACCCAACCTATACGCAAATGCGCGAGGATATTGCCCGCCATGTGGAAACGGCCAGGAAGTATGGTGTTGTCGTGGGCTGGCTGCTCGACATGGCCAGAGGGATTTACACCTTGCGCACAGGGAAGATCATCGCCAAAACCGCCGCCGGAGAATGGGCTTTGGCTAACGACCTGTGTCCTGATGCGGATGCGATGCGCAAGGCCGTGCAGATCAGAAAAGAGCCGGGAAAATTCTCACAAGCGGACAAAAGCCTGGACAACGCGGTGATTCAGCGGTTTGCGGATGTTATCGACCGGGAGTTTGTGAAAACGACACAGGGTGTCAAATGATACTAGTTTGAACCATTACGCATGCAACAGGCCGGCGTTCTGCTCGATGAACGTAGGCCTGTTGCATGCTGTCATGGAGGCGTTGAGGCCGCGAAATCGGGCTACTTCCTGTAGCCGCACTTAGGGCATGCGCCGTTTTCGTTCAGCATGATGCCGCACAGCGGGCAGCGGTCCTCTTCTCCCTGGGGCGCGTACTCTTCTGTCGCGCCGTTTACGCCGCTGGTGAAGGTGATTTTGACGATGTTCAGTTTGTCCTTCAGCAGGTCGTATACGATCTTGATCATGCCCTCGACGGTCATCGTCTCCTTGGTTACCACCAGGCGGCACTCGGGGTACGCGGTGGCGAGTTCGGTCTTGAAGGCGGGGCCCTTTTGTTTGTTGGTCGGCGCGCCGTCCTTGATGCCCTGTTTTTCGTAGACGTCCAGGATCGCGGGCAGCAGCGGGTCGTCATCCCGCAGAATCAGCGCGTGGTCAAAATTCTGCAGCACATCCCAGGCGGTCTTCTTGATCTCGTTGCAGGGGAACACCATGTTCACGCCCATGTTGACGGTGTCCTCGACCTCCAGCGTCAGTATGCCCGTGTGGCCGTGCAGGTACTGGGCCTCACCCTTGAAGCCGTAGAATCGGTGTGCGTATTGCAGATCCAGCGTGGTGAAACTCCTCATGGTTTGATCTCCTTCTACCCTTTATTCACGGGGTGTTTTCGTGCCCCCGTATGCGCACGCGGACTCGTCGGTCGGGAACGAACATGGGCAGCATTTTGTGGTCTCCATCACCTCCATCGCATGCGTCCGGCGCGCTATTTTTGTTGGCATTCTGGGCAGACGCCCTTGAACATGATGTCGTGGCCCGTGAACGCAAAGCCGTGGGTGTCCTGGATGCGCTGGGCCAGGTCCGCGATGTAGGCCATGTTCACGTCAAACACGCGGCCGCATGCGGTGCAGCGGGCGTGATAGTGGTCGCTGACTTGGTGGTCGTACCGGTCGGCGCCGCCGGGCACCTCGCGCCTTTTGATTTCGCCCTGTTCAGAGAGCAGGTTCAGGTTTCGGTACACCGTCGCCTTGCTGATGTCCGGGTGCCGCTGCACGATCAGCTGGTAGATCTCGTCCGCGGTGGCGTGGCATTTCAGCGCCCTCACGGCCTCCAGCACCAGGGTTCGCTGCACGGTGTTGCGCTTGTTCATGATAATCAGTCCTTATTGATAACGTATATCACGATATGATTATACTGCAGAAGACATAGCGTGTCAATAGGGATTTGAGATTTTCTTTTTGAAGATGCGGGGAGGCGCGAAAAAGGCACTGTTCGGGCGAACAATGCCTTGGGCGGGCTTGAGGTACTGATCAGCCGTGCAGGTGGCAGGCGCAGAAGTGGCCCGGGGAGATCTCTTTCATCTCCGGGGACGCCTCCTTACAGATGGGCATGGCGTGTTGGCAGCGGCGGCGGAAACGGCAGCCAGAAGGCGGGGAAATGGGGCTTGGGACGTCGCCCTGCAGCAAGATGCGCTGGCGCTGGCGTTCATAGTCCGGATCGGGCACGGGGATGGCGGAAAACAGCGCCTGGGTGTAGGGGTGCTGAGGGTGGGCGTACAGTTCCAGGCTGTCGGCCAGTTCCATCATGCGGCCCAGGTACATGACCAGCACGCGGTTGGAAATGTTTTTCACCATGGACAGGTCGTGGGCAATGAACAGATAGGTGAGGCCCATCTGCTGCTGCAGGTCCATCAGCAGTTTGATCACCTGGGCCTGTATGGAGACGTCCAGTGCGGAGATCGGCTCATCGCAGACGACGAAGCGGGGCTCGATCACCAGGCTGCGGGCGATGCCGATGCGCTGGCGCTGGCCGCCGGAAAACTCGTGGGGGAAGCGGTTGGCGTGGTCCTTGGACAGGCCGACCTTTTCCAGCGCGTCGTAGATGGCGGCCTGGCGGTCGGCGGGGGAGCGTTTGAAATGGGTGTCCAGGCCCTCGCCGACGATGTCGGAGACGGTCATGCGGCCGTCCAGCGAGGCGTAGGGGTCCTGGAAGATCATCTGCACTTCCCGGGCGTAGGCCTTGCGGCCCTCGCGGTCCAGGCGCAGGATGTCCTTGCCGCCCACGCGAATCTCGCCCTCCGTGGGCTCATACAGCTTGACGAGCATGCGGCCGATGGTGGATTTGCCGCAGCCGGACTCTCCCACCAGGCCGAATGTCTCCTGGGGCAGGATGGAAAAGCTGACGTCGTCCACGGCCTTTAGGTGTTGTTTGCCCACGGGGAAATATTTCTTTAGGTGACTGACCTCCACCAGCGGGCGGGGGGGTGTGCCTTGCATGGGGCGCTCACTTCCTCTGGATGTGTACGTGACATTGATTTTATCATATTTGGGCGGATCTGTAAAGTTGTGTTGGGGATTTGGTGGGGTGCTGGTTGGGGGTGGTCGCTCACGCGGGGAGATCCTTCGACTTCGCTTGCGCTTCGCTCAGGATGACAGCGTGGGAGGTGGGGGGGATGAGGAAGGTCCTTCGCTGGCGCTCAGGATGACGGGGTTTGGGGTTGAGGGGTTGGGGAAGGTCCTTCGCTGGCGCTCAGGATGACGGGGTGGGGGCGCGCGAGGGCGGGGTGGGGTGAATGGTTGCGCAACAAATGCGTGGTTTTGGTGCGGATGATGAGAATACTTTGAGCAAATCTCCCGAACGTATTGAATAATTGACGCTTTGTGTTATAATAGTGCGAAGGACAAATGCAGTATGGGAGGGTTTTATCTATGCGTAAACTCGTATGTCTGCTACTGGCGCTTCTATTGGTCATGGCGACGCCTGTCGCGCTGGCCGAGGCCGAGACCGTCAGCGCGAACCAGGACCTGAAGCTCACGCTGACCTCCGTGCCCACCGTCGACCCGCAGCAGTTCAACGCCGCGCCCTCGTACGACGTGCTGAAGGGCATCTGCGAAGGCCTGATCCGCACCCACGAAGGCGTTGTCGGCCCGGGCGTGGCGGACAGTTGGGAAGTCTCGGAGGACAACCTGAAGATGACGTTCCACCTGCGCGATGGCGCCTGCTGGTCGGACGGCTCAAAGCTGACCGCGAACGACTTTGTGTACGCGTTCCGCCGCCTGGCGGACCCGGCGATCCCGCGGGACTACAGCTGGGTGCTGTACGAGATCAAGAACGCCGCAGAGGTCATGGACGGTTCGCTGGCTGTGGATCAGCTGGGCGTGTCCGCGCCGGACGAGCAGACGTTCGTGATCGACTTCGTCACCCCCGCGCCCTATTATCTGGGCTTCCTGGACATGCCCTGCTTCTATCCCGTGAAGCAGGAACTGGTGGAGCAGTATGGAGACCAGTATGCGCTGACCGCTGAGTCCATGCTGACCAACGGCGCGTTCACCGTGACCGAGTACGTCGTGGACACCTCGATCAAGATGGTGCCCAATGAGAATTACTGGAACCGCGAGGCGGTGAAGCTGAACTCCATTTCGATCCAGATTATGGAGGCTGAGGCCGCGTTTGCGATGCTGGAGACTGGCGAGCTGGACGTGGCGGACATTCCGGTGGCGCTGGCGCCGACTTATCTGCAGGCCCCTGAGATGCTCTCGGGCGCCTCGGTCAACGCCTATTCCTCCGGCGCTGTGGATTGGTTCTGCATCAACCTGGCCTCTGAGACCAACCCGATCCTGAAGAATCAGGACTTCCGGCTGGCGCTGAACTACGCGCTGGACCGCGAGGAATATGTGGCCATCGCCACGAACGGGCTGTACGCCCCCGCGACGCGGTTTGTGCTGCCTCAGGTGGGCGGCACGGACGGCGGCTACTACACCGAACAGTATCCCATCGACGTGTACAAGTCCACGGCCGAGCTGGACAAGGCCGGCGAGCACCTGAAGGCGGCCATGGACGCGCTGGGCGTCGCCAATGCATCCGATATCGTCATCAAGCTGAAGGTCTCCGACGCAGCGACCAACAAGATGATCGCCGAGACCTGCCAGGATCAGTGGCAGCGCGCGCTGGGCATCAAGGTGGAGATCGACACCGTCACCTACAAGGCGATGCTGGCCGACCGCGTGGCGGGCGACTTTGACCTGATCTATGCCGGCTGGATGCCCGACTACAACGATCCCTACACCTACCTGAGCTACTTCACGTCCACCAATGCTCAGAACGGCGGCAAGTTTGCTGACGCCCGCTATGACGAGCTGGTCAACACCGCCAACACCTTCCCGGACGCCGCGACCCGCCTGGGCATGTACGCCGAGGCCGAGACAATCCTGATGGAGCAGGCCGGCATCGTGCCGCTGCAGGTGCGCCAGGTGGTCTACGGGATGAACACCAACCTGCGCGGGATCGTGCGGTTCTACATCGGGTCGAGCCTCGACTATACGTACGCGTATTTTGTTGACTAACTTGTAAAGACGGCGCACCGGCGGGGCCGTAGGGGCGGGCTTCCACGTCCGCCCGCCCACGCCGTCATCCTGAGGCCACAGCCGAAGGACCTTCTTCAAAATGCTCCGGGGTTCAGTTTGAGGAAGGTCCTTCGCATCCGCTCAGGATGACGGTTGAGGTGCGGGGTATCGCTTATCTGCCATCGTTTTGTCGCCGACATTCAAAAATAGGGGCTGAGTCCATGATAAGGTACATTGCGAAGCGGACGGTCATTGCGCTGATCACGGTGCTCGTGTTGATCACTGTGATTTTTGCACTGGTGCGCATGCTGCCGGGCGATCCGTTTATCAGTGAAAAGACGAACCCGGCCATCCGGGCCAAGATGATGACCTACTACGGGCTGGACAAGCCCATCTGGGAGCAGTGGGCGACCTATGTCGGCAACCTGCTGCACGGCGACCTGGGCGTGTCGCTGAAGTATCCGGGGCGGACCGTCAACTCCACCATCGTGCAGACTTTTCCGTATTCCGCCGGGCTGGGTGTCAGGGCGCTGCTGCTGGCGCTGTCGGTGGGGCTTTTCCTGGGCACCATGGCCGCGCAGAAGGCGGGCAAGGTGCTGGACGTGGTCTGCGTGCTGATCGCCATCGTCGGCATCTCCATGCCCGACTTTGTCATTGGCACGGTGCTGCAGCTGGTGTTCGCCATCAAACTGAAATGGCTGCCCGCCGCGCAGTGGGAGAGCTGGCGGCATATGATCCTGCCGGTGTTCGCGCTGAGCCTGTACACCCTTGCTTTGATCACCCGCCTGATGCGCTCCAGCATGCTGGAGGTCACCCATCAGGACTACATATTGACCGCCCGCGCGAAGGGGCTTTCGCCCTGGCAGATCATCTGGAAGCATGAGCTGCGCAACGCCATCCTGCCCATCGTGACAATCATGGGCCCGATGACGGCGGCGGTGCTCACGGGCACGTTCGTGCTGGAGCGCATTTTCGCGATTCCCGGCATGGGCAAGTTTTATGTGCAGTCCATCAACGACCTGGACTACACCATGGTGCTGGGCATGACCGCCTTTTACGGCGTGTTCCTGGTGGCCGCGAACCTGGTCGTGGACATTTTGTACGGCATCATCGACCCGCGCATCAAGCTGGCCACGGCCAGCGCCTACAATCCCGCGCGGATGGACGAGGAAGAGGAGGACGACTGATCGATGCGCATAGACAACATGGACGCCTTCCTCCATGCGCCGCTGGACGCGGGCCTCACGGCGCCGCTGCCCAAGGACGACCAGGACCTCAACCGCATCGTGCGACCCAGCCTTTCCTATTGGCAGGACGCCTGGATTCGGCTGCGCAAGAACAAGATCGCGGTGCTGGGGCTTTCGATCCTGCTGCTGTACATCCTGTTGGCGATCTTCGCGCCGTTTTTTTCCGCCTATGATTATGCGTCTCAGGACGCCAAGGCCATGAACCAGCCGCCCAGCGCGGCGCACTGGTTCGGCACCGACCAGGCGGGCCGCGATCTGTGGGTGCGCAACTGGATGGGGGCCAGGGTGTCGCTGTCGATCGGGTTGGCCGTGGTGCTGATCAACACCGCTATCGGCTGCGTGATCGGCGGGTTTTCGGGCTATTTTGGCGGCCGGTTTGACATGTGCGTCATGCGGCTGATCGACGTGCTGTACGGCATTCCCATGATCATCTTGGCGATCCTGATCCGCGCGGTGATGAGCACGGGTATCTTTCCGCTGGTGCTGGCGATGGTGGCGGTGGGCTGGATCGGCAGCGCGCGGCTGGTGCGCGGGCAGGTGCTGCAGCTGAAAAACCAGGAGTATGTCATGGCCGCGCGCACGCTGGGCGTTTCGGACGGCCGGATCATCATGCGCCACATGATCCCCAACATCGGCAGCCTGCTGATCACCAGCATGACCATGGCGATTCCCCAGGCGATTTTCACCGAGGCGTTTCTGTCGTTCATCGGCATCGGCATCCAGTCGCCCGCGTGCTCTTGGGGCTCGCTGGCGCAGATGGCGGTGCAGGTGTACCGGATCTATCCGTATCAGCTGCTGATCCCGGCGGCGTTCATCTGCACGACGATGCTGTCGCTGAACATGCTCGGGGACGGGCTGAGGGATGCGCTGGACCCGAGGATGCGGGGGCGGTAGTTTGGGCGGGCGTCGCCTCACGGCGGCCCGCCCCGCCCGCTGGCGACGTCGCTTCGGATATTCCCTTTACGGAAGGAGCTTTTTTTCATGCCCGATCAGGCGCCACTCTTGGACGTGCGGGGGCTGCGCGTCGGCTTTAAGACCTATGGCGGCCGCGTGCAGGCGGTGCGCGACGTGAGCTTTTCTTTGGATGCGGGTGAATGCATCGCGGTGGTGGGCGAGAGCGGCTGCGGCAAATCGGTGACGGCCAGGTCCGTCATGCGGCTGATCGAGGGCCCTCAGGGGACCATCGACAGCGGGCGCATCACCTTCGAGGGCACAGACTTGCTGACGCTCACCGAAAAGCAGATGCTGGAGATTCGGGGCAGCCGCATCTCCATGATCTTTCAGGACCCCATGACCAGCCTGAACCCCACGATGACCGTGGGCAAGCAGATCGGCGAGGTGCTGATCAAGCACACGAAGATCTCAGGCAAGGAAGCACGGGATAAGACCATCGAATACCTGAAGCGGGTGGGCATCGCCAACCCGCAGAAGCGGTACTGCGAGTACCCGGACAGCCTGTCGGGCGGCATGCGCCAGCGGGTGATGATCGCCGCCGCCATGTGCATGAACCCGCGATTGCTGATCGCGGACGAGCCCACCACGGCGCTGGACGTGACCATCCAGGCGCAGATTTTGGAATTGATGCAGTCGCTGCAGGTCAGCTATGGCACGGCCATCATGCTGATCACCCACGACCTGGGCGTGGTGGCGAAGATGGCGAAGCGGGTGCTGGTTTTCTATGCGGGCAAGATCGTGGAGAGCGGCGCTGTGCGGGACATTTTCTATGCGCCGAGGCACCCTTACACCCACGCGCTGCTGCAGTCGATGCCGAAACTGAACAGCGCGGAGCGCACCATGACGCGCAGCATCGAGGGCGCGCCGCCGGACCTGTTCGCGCCGCCAGAGGGGTGCTCGTTCGCGGCGCGGTGCCCGTATGCGATGGAGGTCTGCCGGGCGCAGCCGCCGGACATCGAGGTCGGGGAAGGGCACCGGGCGGCCTGTTGGTTGAACCACCCGGGGCTCGGAGAGGAGAAGCGGCCGGAATGGATGCGGGGGTAGGGGCGCGTCGCCTCACGGCGGGACGGGCGGCGTTTTCGCAATGACAATACGGAGGACATGCAGAACATGCGGATTGAGAATCACCCGATACTCCGTTTCCCGTCGCGGGAGACGGTGCAGTTTATTTTTGATGGGGAGCCGATGACTGGCTATGCGGGGGAGCCGATCGCGGCGGCGCTGCACGCCGCCGGGGTGAAGGTGTTGGCCCACAGCCACAAGGACGGGCGGCCTCGCGGGTTTTATTGCGCGATTGGCAACTGCTCGTCGTGCAAGATGATGGTGGACGGGCGGCCCAACGTCAGGGTCTGCGTGGAGCCGCTGCGGGAGGGCATGCGGGTCTGCACGCAGCAGGGAAAGGGGAGCATGCTATGATGGGCCGGATCGTGGATGTGGAGATCGCCGTCGTGGGCGGCGGCCCCGCCGGGCTCTCAGCGGCGATCAGCGCGGCGTCCATGGGCGCGAAGGTGACCCTCTTTGACCGCAACGACGCCCTGGGTGGGCAGCTCACCAAGCAGACGCACATGTTCTTCGGATCGAAAAAACAGTACGCATCCATGCGCGGCATCGACATCTGCACGCTGCTGCAGGCTGAGCTGGATCAGTTCGCGGACCAGGTCACGGTCTACCGGGACGCGACCGTCATCGGGCTGTATGAGGACGGCGTGCTGACGGTGGAGCGCGGTGATACCTATCTGAAATTCCGGCCCAAAGCGCTGATCATCGCTACGGGCGCGTCGGAAAAATTCCTGGCGTTCCCGGGCAACGACCTGCCGGGCATCTGCGGCGCGGGCGCGGTGCAGACGCTGATGAACCTGTACGGCGTGGCGCCCGGCAAGGACGTGGTCATGGTGGGCGCGGGCAACATCGGGCTGATCGTGAGCTATCAGCTGATGCAGGCGGGCGTGCGCGTGCGGGCGATCATCGACGCCGCGCCGCGCATCGGCGGGTACCTGGTGCACGCGTCGAAGATGCGGCGCATGGGCGTGCCGATCTTAACGAGCCACACGGTGCTAAGCGCACACGGCCAGGACGCGCTGGAATCGGTCACCATCGGAAAGCTGGACGAGTCCTGGCAGCCGATCCCCGGCACCGAACAGGACATCGAGGCCGATGTGCTGTGTATCTCCGTGGGCCTGACGCCGCTGTGCGAGCTGCTGTGGCAGATCGGGTGCGAGATGGTCTTCGTGCCGCAGTTGGGCGGGCATGTGCCGGTCAGGGACGCCTGGCTGTCCACCACGTTCCCGAACCTGTTCGTGGCGGGCGATGTGGCGGGCGTGGAGGAAGCGAGCGCCGCCATGGTGGAGGGCCGGTTGGCGGGGTTGAGCGCCGCCCGGGCGGTGGGCCACAGCGCGCCGGACTTCGGGGCGCAGTGGGACGACTACGCGCTGCAGCTGCAGCAGCTGCGCTCCGGCCCCGCAGGCGCGCAGATTCGCGCGGGGCTGCTGCGCACGGAAGGGAGGATGGAATGATGCTGGAGCAGACAGGCGTGCCCACACTGCAGGACCTGGCGTCCCGAGCACCGTTAAAAGAGCGGCTGGAAAAGGGGCCGGTGGCGGTGATCGAGTGCTTTCAGCGCATCCCCTGCAATCCCTGCACGACCCGCTGCAAGCGCGGCGCGATCCAGCCCATGGAGGACATCAACGACTGTCCCACGCTGGACGACGAGCGCTGCAACGGCTGCGGGCTGTGCGTCAGCCACTGCCCGGGACTGGCCATCTTCGTGGTGGACGACACCTATTCGCAGACCGAGGCGCTCGTCAAGCTGCCCTATGAGTTCGTGCCGCTGCCGAATGTGGGCGATGTGGTGGCCGGCGTGAACCGAGAGGGCCGCGCCGTGTGCGCCGCGCGGGTGGTTTCGGTGCAAAACCCCGCCGCCCAGGACCGCACGCCCATCGTGGCGCTGGCGGTGCCGAAGGCGTATTCCATGGCGGTGCGGTTCTTTTATCCGGAGCCGTACGTGGCCGAGGAGACCTACCTGTGCCGCTGCGAGGAGATCACCCGCGATGAGGTGCAGGCGCTGATCGCCAAGGGTTTCACCACGCTGGACGAGATCAAGCGCGTCAGCCGCGCCTCCATGGGCCCATGCCAGGGCCGGACGTGCAGGCAGCTGATCATGCAGGAGATCGCCAGGGCGACGGGCGTGGCCGTGGCCGACCAGCCGATGACCACATTCAGGCCGCCCGCCAAGCCCATCAAGCTGGGGCTGCTGCTGGGGGGTGAGCTGGATGATTAAGACCGCGGACGTGGTGATCATCGGCGGCGGCATCTCCGGCGCATCCATCGCCTACAACCTGGCGGCGCGCGGCGTGAAGAATGTTGTCGTGATCGAAAAGGGCTATCTGTGCAGCGGGTCCACGGGCCGGTGCGGCGCGGGCATCCGCATGCAGTGGGGCACGGAGATGAACTGCAAGTTCGCCCAGTACAGCATCGATTTCTATGAGCGGGCCAACGAGATTTTGGAGTACGAAGGCGACATCGGCTTCAAACAGGGCGGCTACCTGATCGTCGCGTCCACGGAAAAGGAGGAGCAGCAGTTCAAAAAAAACCTGGAGCTGCAGCACCAACTGGGCATCCCGTCGTCGTTTTTGACGCCTCTGGAGGCGAAAGAATACATCCCCTACCTGGACGAGTCGAAGATCACCTGCGCCACGTTCTGCCCCAAGGACGGCCACCTGAACCCCTTCCACACCACCCAGGCCTTCGCCGACGCGGCCGCCCGGCTGGGCGTCACGATCCTCAAGCACACTGAGGTCCTCGGCATCGAGACCCGCGCGGGCAAGATCACGAAGGTGAAGACGGACCAGGGCGCCATCGCCACGAACGTGGTGGTGAACGCCGCGGGCAGCTATTCCCGGCGCATCGCGGCCATGGTGGGCCTAGACATCCCGCTGACGCCGGACCGGCACCAGATCCTGGTGACGGAGCCCGTGGACCCGGTACAAGGCCCGATGTTCATGTCGTTTTCGCTGAACATCTACTGTCAACAGACCCCGGAGGGCAGCTTCATCATGGGCCGCACCGGGGAAAATGAGCCCAGCGACTTCAACATCAAGTCCAGCTGGGATTTCCTGGAGAAGATGGCCCAGACCGCCTGCGGGCTGCTGCCGCCGCTCAGGGCGCTGAATGTGGTGCGCCAGTGGTCCGGGCTGTACGAACTGACGCCCGACCGCCAGCCGCTGTATGGGCAGTCGCCGGAGGTGGAGGGGTTCTACCTGGCGTGCGGGTTCAGCGGCCACGGGTTCATGTTCGGCCCGGCCACGGGCGCGGTGATCGCCCACGATATTCTGGGGCTGGAGCAGGTGCTGCCGATCCACATGCTGGACGTGGGGCGGTTCGCCCGCGACGAAGAGGTGTGGGAGCCGTCGGTGGTGTAGCGGACATGATGGGAGGCCCGCGCGGTGCGCGCGGGCCTCTTTTCAGCTGCAGCGAGGGCCGTGGCCGTAGGTTTCGTCGCAGCCGTCGCAGTCGCAGTCGGCGCAGTCAGCGGGACCGCCGCCCGAGGAGTGCGCCTCCTCGCTGGGCGAGGCCATGCTGACGGCGAAGTGCAGCAGCGCGAAGAGGATCGCGACCGCGATAATGACGATGGATACGATTCTGTCGATGAGCATGGCGGGGCACCTCCTGACGGAATGATTTGGGCCTTCATCCAACATGCGCGGAGAGCCGCTGGTTTTCGGAACGGTGTGGGCATCATTCATGGATACTGATTGTACGCCGCACGATTTTGTGGTATAATTTGGTAATGAGCGCACGAACAATGCGTTAATCTGTGTGGAAATGTTTCGGAATGCGAGGGTTGGATGATGATTACAATGTACACGGCGCGCACGGCGGAGATTGACGAGATCGACGAGGCGATTGAGGAGATCAGGGCGCAGATCGACTTTTCGGCGCTGAAGGCGCACTCGGGCGGGCTGATCTTCTGCCACATCGATTTTGTGGACAGTGGCATGGTGCGGGCGCTGTGTGAGCAGCTGCCCTTTCCCGTGATCGGCATGACGTCCATGGCCAGCGAGGACGAGCGCGGGTTCGGGCTGTACGACCTGACGCTGACGGTGCTCACGTCGGATGAGGTGTCGTTCGAGGCGGGGATGACGGGCAGCATCAACCGCGGCAATTATGATGCCGAGATCGAGGCGCTGTACGGGCAGGTGCGCGAGCGGGTGCGCGATGACCCGGGCCTGATCATATCGTTCATGCCGTATATCCGCGACGTGGCGGGCTATGAGGTCGTGTCTGCGATGGACGCGGCCTGCGGGGGCATCCCCATGTGGGGCTCCATCACCAACAACATCGACTTCAACTATGAGACCGTGCAGACGATCTGTGGCGGCGATGCGCTGAAGGATGGGCTGGCGATGATGTTCCTGAACGGGCCGGTGGAGGCGGAGTTCATCGTCTCGTCCATCCCCGAGCGCAACATCGCCAACAACCGCGCCATCATCACTGACAGCGACGGCGCGATCCTGCGCGGCGTGAACGACATGCCGATCCTGTCGTACCTGGCCAACATCGGGCTGGTGATCACTAAGGAAAACATCACCACCACGCCGCTGATGGTCTACTATGAGGGCGCGGCGGAGCCGGTGGCGCTGGGGTTCTACACGCTGTTTCCCGACGGATCGGTGCTGACCGGCGGCGAGATGCCCGTGGGCACGTCGTTCGCGGTGGGCAGCATCGACCGGGAGGGTATCTTTGAATCGGCGGAGGACGGACTGCGCCAGATAATGGCCATGAAGGAACGTCAGGCGACGCTGCTGCTGCCCTGCGTGACGCGGTACATCATGCTGTCCCCGGACCAGGAGGGCGAGCTGCGGCTGATCTCGGAGCGGCTGAAGGCGGACGGGAAGCCGTTCATGATGGGCTATTCCGGCGGAGAGATCTGCCCCATGCCCGGGCCGGACGGCAAGCTGCGCAACCGGTTCCACAATTATACATTCTGCGCGTGCGTGCTGGGGTAGGGTGCGGGTTGGGGCAGTGCGATCGGATCGCGCTGTGGGAACGGCCCCCGTGCCGTTCCGCGCCGCGGCAGCGGCACGCGCTGCGAACAGGAACGCGCCTGCGGGCGGAGCGGAACGCCACAGAGGGCGTTCCCTACGGCGGCCTCGCGGCGGATCGGCAACAAACTGTGAGAGGGTGACCCGGTGTCACAGATGGATGAAAACACACTCGATCTGCAGGCGCGGCTGAAGGAGCTCGAAAAAGAGAACCGCAAGCTGCGAAGGGAGCAGACGCATCTGCAGAACGCGATCGCTCAGGAGAAGATCGCGTATACGACCGTACTCAATCAGCAGAAGGCGTCCACCTTTATCCAGCGGGAGCGGGAGCGGTATCTGGCGATGCTGCTGGCGAACTCGCCCAGCATCATCTTGTTTTTGTCCGGCACGGGGCGGATTGAGTTCTGCACGGAGTATTTTGTGGCCAAGGCAGGCGCGGGCAGCGCGGCGGACGTGCTGGGGCGCACGCTGTCCGAGGCGCTGGGCGCGTTTTTAGGCGATGCGCCGCTGGCGCGGCTACTGGCGATGATTGAGGATGTGCAGCGGGCCAACGCGCCCGAGGCGTTTGACATGTCGTTCCGGTTTCCGGGCGGCGAGGAGGACGAGGACTTCGCGGGCGTGCTGGTGCCCATGAGCGTCGAGGGCCAGGACCGGGGCGGGCTCATGCTGATGCTGCACGACGTGACGGACCTCAAGCGCTCCCGGGAGGAGGCGCTGTCGGCCAGCAAGGCCAAGTCCGACTTCCTATCCAACATGAGCCACGAGATCAGAACGCCCATGAACGCCATCATCGGCATGACGACCATCGGCATGCGGGAAAAGGACCCCCTGAAAAAGGACCGCGCCTTCGGGAAGATCGAGAGCGCCTCTCAGCACCTGCTGGGCGTCATCAACGACATCCTGGACATCTCCAAGATCGAGTCCGGCAAGATGGAGCTGTCGCTGATCGAGTTTTCGTTCGCGCAGATGCTGGACCGGGTGATGACCGTGATCACCCAGCGGATCGACGAAAAGCGCCAGACGCTGCGCGTGGACATCGATCCCTCCGTGCCCGAGCGCCTGGTCGGAGACGACCAGCGGCTGGCGCAGGTCATCACGAACATCCTGTCGAACGCCACCAAGTTCACGCCGGAGGGCGGACAGATCGGGTTTTTCGCTCGCTGCGCGGAGCGGGACGGCGAGCGCTGCGTGCTGGAGATGGCCGTGACCGACACCGGCATCGGCATGACCCGCCAGGAGCAGAAAAAGCTGTTCTCCATCTTCCAGCAGGCCGAAGCGGGCATCGCCCGAAAATATGGCGGCAGCGGCCTGGGCCTCGCCATCTCCAAGCGCATCTTGGAGATGATGGACGGCGACATCCGGGTCACCAGCGAGCCTGGAAAGGGCTCCCGCTTCACGTTCACGGCTCGGTTATCGGTGCCGGACGGGCGGGACAGACAGGTGGTCGCGAGCGAATCGGACGAGCTGGCCGACCGGGATTTCTCGGGCAGGACGATCCTGGCCGTGGACGACATCCAGATCAACTTGGAGATCATCGCCGCGCTGCTGGAGCCCACGGGCGTGGCGGTGGACTTTGCGTACAACGGGCGCGAGGCGCTGGACAAATACGCGGCGGACCCCGCGCGGTATGACCTGATCCTGATGGACATGCAGATGCCGGATGTGGACGGCCTCATGGCCACGCGCCTGATTCGCGCGCTGCCCGCCCCCGAGGCCGCGGCGGTGCCGATCATCGCCATGACTGCGAATGTGTTCCGGGAGGACATCGAGCGCTGCCTGGAGGCCGGCATGAACGGCCATTTGGGCAAGCCCATCGAGATGCGGGACGTGATGGCGGTGCTGGGGCGCTGGCTTCGGTAGGCCATCACGCCCTCATCCTCTCTCCGCCGTCATCCTGAGCGTCAGCGAAGGACCTTCCTCATGCTTTTTGGTTTGAAGTGTGAAGCAGGTCCTTCGCTTGCGCTCAGGATGACGGAGGAAGGTGTAGGCGCGGTGATGAGCGCAAGGCTCGGCTGGCACAGCGTTCCACTTGCAAATCCCCCAGCGCTTATGTATAATTATTTCGTACATTGACGATGCGGAGGGACCTTGATGGGGCGGATGAATGCGGAGAATCAGGCGCGGTTGGTGAATGCGATTCGGGAATCTTTGATGCCTTCGACGGGGTGCACGGAGCCTGTGGCGCTTGCGCTCTCGGTGGCGACGGCGAGGAAGCACGCGGCGGGGGAGATTCGGTCGCTGACGCTGACGCTGGACCCATATCTATACAAAAATGCCATGGGCGTCGGCATTCCCGGCTCGGATGAGCGCGGTGTGGCGCTGTGCGCAGCACTGGGGTATACGGCCGGCGACGCGGACAAGTGCCTGCTGGTGCTGTCGGATGTGACGCAGGAAAAGCTGGCGCAGGCGAAGGCGCTGGAGCACCTGGTGGTTGTGAACACGCTGCCGGACGCGGCTGGCCTCTATATTGAGACGGTGCTTGAGACGGACACGGACCAGGTGCGGGTGCTGACGCTGAACCAGCACACCAACATCGTCTCGGTGGAGCACGCGCCGTTTTCGCCCTGCATTAGGCCCGACGCCGGGCATCGCGAGCCCTGCGCGCTGGACGGGCTGAACCTGTGCGAGTTGATCGCGTTCGCGGATGAGGTGCCGACCTCAGACTTGGTCTTTCTGCAGGATGCGGTGGACATGAACGTGGCCGTGGCGGAGGAGGGCTATCAGATGGGCCTGGGGCGGGCGCTGACAGCCTTGATCGAGCAGGGGGTCATCGGCAAGTCACCCGTGGCGGAGGCCCAGCGGATGTGCGCCTCAGCCTCCTATGCGCGGATGGCGGGGGTGCCGCTGCCGATCATGACCGCCACGGGCAGCGGCAACCAGGGCATCACGCTGTTCCTGACGGTGGAGGCCGTGGCGCGGGAGATGAAGATCGATCAGGAAAAAAAGCTGCGCGGCATGGCGCTGGCGGCGCTGATCAATGTGTATGTGAAGTCGTTCACAGGCGCGCTCAGCGCCGTGTGCGCCTGCGGCGTGGCCAGCGGGCTGTCGGCTTCTGTGGGCGTGGTGCACATGCTGGGCGGCGGCGAGCGGGAGATGCTGGGCGCCATGAAAAATGTGCTGGGCTCCATCTCCGGCATGATCTGCGACGGGGCCAAGGAGGGCTGCGCCAACAAGGTGGAGTTGTCCTCTGGGCTGGCGGTGCAGGCCGCCTTCCTGGCGGTGAACGGCATGAGCATCGTGGAGTCGGACGGGATCCTGGGCGGGGACTTGGGCCAGCTGTTCGAGAACCTGGGCGAGCTGGTCCAGAAGGGGATGTGTGAGACGAACCGGGTGATCGTGGACATCATGCAGGGCAAGGCGGGGCGGTAGTCGCGGACTGTGGCAGTGCACTGATCTGTGTTGGGCTGCCCCGCGCGACCAACCGCAGCGCGGGGTGGGCAGAGGAGGTGGAGATTTGCTCTCCACCTCTTTTTTATCTTGACAACACGAATAACATATGTTATCATTAACACAAGTTAGTGATGGGGGTGATTTTGTGAGGATAGAATGTGCGATTCTTGGCCTGTTGGCCAGAGGGCCGCTGGCGGGGTACGACCTGAAAAAGCGGATGCAGGACGATCCGGCCATGCCCTGGTCGGGGAACAACAACCAGATCTACAAGGCGCTCAGCGCCATGCAGGGCGACGGGCTGATCCGCAGCGAGCTGATCGTGCAGGACCCGCTGCCGTCCCGCAAGGAATACACGCTCACCGAGGCGGGTCATCGGCAGCTGCGGGCGTGGCTGCTGGAGCCGCCGGAGATGCTGGAGCTGAAAAAGCCGTTCCTGGCCCAGCTGGCGCTGGCGGACGCGCTGGGCGCGGATGAGGTAGACGCGCTGCTGGCGTCCTACGAAGTGCAGCTGCGGGCTCAGGCGGACCGGAGCAGGCCGCCGGAGGCCGTCCCCGAGCACGACTATGGGGCCGCGCTCAGGGCGATGGTGGCCGCAAACCTGCACCAGAGCTACCGGCACGAGCTGGCATGGGCGGAGTCCGCCCGGAAAATGATCGCGCCCTTTGCCCAGCGCGCCGAGGCGCTGGCCGGGCAGGAGCGACAGGAGGGAAAAAGTGTGGCATACCAGGTGCAACAGGGTGGCGGCGCGCCGTATCTGTATTATCCGCCCCAGCCGGTCCGGCCCGAGGCCATGGACCCGACCCAATTCGTGGGCGACTGCATGGGCGAGGGCCTCAATCGCTTGCTGATCGACGCGTCCGCGCTGCCCGAGGCGTTCTTCCGCCTGAGCACGGGCCTGGCGGGCGAAGTGATGCAGAAACTGGCCCAGTACCACATCAGAGCGGCGCTGGTGATCCGGGAATCGGACATCAAGGGCAAGTTCGCGGACATGCTGATCGAGGCGAACCGGGGCGATGTGTTCCGCGCCTTCGAGGACAGGGACAAGGCGGCGGTGTGGTTGGAGAAGGAATAACAGGCCGGAGGGGATCGCCCTTCGAGCGAGATAGGAGCGCGCCATGAACAAAGCATTCAAATCCAGCGAGGCCCGCGAGGCGGTGCTGGGTTATTATGAGCAGATGATGGGGCTGCTGAGCGTGCCCCATGAGCATGTTTTCGTGGACACCTGTTGCGGGCGCACGTCGATGATCGCCTGCGGTGATCGGGAAAACCCGCCACTGATCCTGCTGCACGGCAGCAGCATGAACGCGGCCATGTGGATCGGCGACCTGCCCAAGTACGCCGCCCACTTCCGCGTCTATGCGCCGGATCTGCCCGGCGAGTCGGGTTACAGCGACGAGCGGCAGCCCGCGTTTGACGCGGACGATTATGGGAACTGGCTGGCGGACGCGATGGACGGCCTGGGCATCCAGCGGGCGTCGATCGTGGGCGCGTCACTGGGCGGTTTTGTGGCGCTGAAGTTCGCGGTGGCGCATCCCGGGCGCGCGACGAAACTGGCGCTGCTGTGCCCTGCTGGGATCGGCGGCCAGAATCACGCGTTCAAGGACGTGGCCATGCGCCTGTTGCCCCAGGGCGAGGCGGGTGTGGACGAGCTGCTGCGCCAGGTGAACGGCGGCAACGAGGTTCCGGAGGTCATGCTGAACTACATGAAGTTGATCGCGTTCTGCTTCAACGCGCGCCAGGAGCCGATCCCAGTGTTTTCCGATGCGGAGTTGGGCAGGCTCGGCATGCCGGGGATCGTGTTCGTGGGGACGAAGGACATCATGCTGCGCTCGGACGAGACCGCGGAGCGGGTGCGGCGGCTGATGCCGGGGTTTGAGGTGGTAGAGATCGAAGGCGCAGGGCATTCGCTGGCCGGTGTGGGCGGGGATGTTGCGCGGTTTCTGGAAAGGGCGTAGTGTGGTTTGGGCGGGTTCACCCCATCAGGCGCCCAACTTTACCCCCACTGCGTTGATCCATCCGCCCTTCGTGTGTTATGCTACCCCAAGCCACACACAAAGGAGTGCAACACCGACATGTCACAAAACTACAACGCCACCATCCGCGCCTGCTTTACCGGCTACATCGTGCAGGCCATCGTGGTGAACTTCGCGCCGCTCTTGTTCCTGACGTTCCACTCCAGCTACGGCATTCCGCTGTCGCAGATCACGCTGCTGGTGACGATCAACTTCGGGCTGCAACTGCTGGTGGACGCGGTTTCGGCGGGGTTCATTGACCGGATCGGGTATCGCGCCGCCGCCGTGATGGCGCATGGGTTCGCGGCGCTGGGGCTGGTGGCGCTGGCGGTGCTGCCGAACGTGATGGGCAACGCATTTGCCGGGCTGCTGATCGCGGTGATGATCTATGCCTGCGGCGGCGGGATGCTGGAGGTGCTGGTCAGCCCCATCGTGGAGAACTGTCCCACGCAGCACAAAGAAAAGACCATGAGCATGCTGCACTCGTTCTACTGCTGGGGCCAGGTGGGCGTGGTGCTGATCTCGACGCTGTTTTTCTGGGTCTTTGGGATCGCGAATTGGCCGATTCTGGCCGCGCTGTGGGCCATCGTGCCGGTTGTGAACGCGGTGGTGTTTTTAAAGGTGCCCATCGCGCCGCTGGACTTGGGAGAGGGCGGCGGGCTTCGGTTCCGCGAACTGGTGTCCAAGAAGGCGTTCTGGATGCTGCTGCTGCTGATGATGTGCGCGGGGGCATGCGAGCAGGCGGTGAGCCAGTGGGCCTCGGCGTTCGCGGAGCAAGGGCTGGGCGTCAGCAAGACCGTGGGCGATTTGGCGGGGCCGATGATGTTCGCGGTCATGATGGGGCTGACCCGCGCGTTCTATGGTAAGCATGGCGACAAGCTGAACCTGACCAACTTCATGCTGATCTCGGGCGCGCTGTGCGCCTGCTCGTACCTGGTGATCGCGCTGTCGCCCTGGCCGGCGCTGGGCCTGGTCGGCTGCGGGCTGTGCGGGCTGTCGGTGGGCATCATGTGGCCGGGCACGTTTTCCACGGCGGCGAGGACCATTCGCGGCGGCGGCACGGCGATGTTCGCGTTTCTGGCGCTGGCGGGCGACCTTGGGTGCAGCGGCGGCCCGACGCTGGTGGGGTTCGTGTCGGGGCTGGCCGGGGACAATTTGAAGGTCGGCATTTTGGCCGCCATCGTGTTCCCTGTGGTGCTGATCGCCGGCGTCGTGATGAACCGGCGGATGGCGGAGCGGGGGTAGAGGGCCGCCACGCTGCTATGTTGCCAATCCACTCAATTGGAGGTCTACCCATGACAAACGCGACCGAGATTCGCATTATCGCACAATCGGACGGCGGGCTGCGCGTGTGCGCGGCGGCGGGGCGGATATCGACCCAGGAGGGCTCGGCGCTGGAGATTTTCGACGCGGCGGACGGCAGCGAAAAGGACCTGCGGCTGGTGAAAAAGGTGCTGTCCAGCGGCCACAAGTCGGTGATGGAGCACCACAGCTTTTCCGTGGCGCTGCAGAATGTGTCGGTGCTGGTGGAGCAGTTTTTGATCGAGCACCGCCTCGCCGCGTTCATCGTCAAGTCGCGCCGGTACGTGGACTTCAAGCATGCCGGCTTCTTCGTGCCATCCGGCATGTCTGATGAACTGAAACAGGCCTATATCTCAGCCATGCAGCAGCGCTTTACAGACTACGCCGCCCTGCTGGAGCTGGGCATCCCCAAGGAGGACGCCCGGTTCGTGCTGCCCTACTGCTTCCACAGCAACTTTTATCTGAGTTGCAATGCCCGCGAGCTGGTGCACATCATCTGCGCCATGCGCTATGGCCGGGGCCGCGCGCTGCCGGAGGTGCGCGACGTCGGCGAGGCGATCCAGACGGAGTTTGAGCAGATTTATCCCGGTGTGGTGGACCAGGAAAAGGCGCGATACGCGAACACGGCGGTTCCGCCCGCGCCGGACGCGTTCGCAAAACCGCACGTCGTGACGCCCGCCGTGGCGCTACTGGACGGTCCCAGAGACGCCCAGGCGCTGCTGGAGGCCGCGCTGGCGTTCACGGGCCGGTTCGCCGAGCTGCCGCCAGCGGGCCGCGTGCAGGCCCTGACGCGTGACGCGCGGCCGCGGGAGCTGGAGTGCCTGAGCTACACGTATCAGGTCAAGGACGTTTCGCTGGCCAGCATGACCCACTACGCGCGACACCGCATCCAGTCGCCGCTGTTCCCGGAGGTGCGCCGGGCGCTGGCGGGCGGCGGGTATGTGCTGCCGGAGACGGTGGCCCAAAGTGAGCAGGCGATGTCGGTCTACCAAAGCGCCTTTGAGCAGAACCGGCGCGGGTTGGACGCGTGTCTGGCCCTGGGCCTGCGCGATCAGGACGCCGCCTATTTCGCCCTGGCGGGCTGTACAGCGGACATCTTGATCACGCTGAACGCCCGCGAGCTGCTGCATTTTCTGCAGCTGCGCACCTGCGAGCGGGCCCAGTGGGAGATCCGCCAGCTGAGCGAATCGCTGCTGGTGGCGTTGAGAAAAGATGCGCCGCAGGTCTTCCGTTGGTTCGGCCCCAGCTGTGCCGTGCAGGGAAAATGCCCCGAGGGCAGGATGAGCTGCGGCAGGCCGCGGATGAGCGCCGCTTACCCATCACTCACAAGAAGGTGAACCACCCATGTCCAAGCCCCAAATCGCCCTGATCCCCAGCCTCAAGGAAAACGACCCGGGCCAGCCCCTCCCCTCCAAGGGCTGCATGGAGGCCATCCGCCGCGCGGGCGGCGAGGTGGTCGTGATCGACTACCGGATGGACCCGGCGGCGCAGGACGCGCTGATCCGGTCCTGTGACGCACTGCTGCTGCAGGGCGGCGGCGACATGCACGCGTCCCGGTTCGGCCAAGATGTGCATCCGAACGCGGGCGCGCCCAACCTGCTGCGGGACGAGCTGGAGCTGCGGGCGTTTGCGCTCAGCTTCCCGCGCGGCGTGCCCATGCTGGGCATCTGCCGGGGCTGCCAGGTGATGAACATCGCCCTGGGCGGCGATATTTTCCAGGACCTCCCCAGCCAACTCGGCCTGAACCACGACCTGGGCGAGCCGGCACAGCCCGGGCACGGGGTGGCCATTGTGCCGGGGTCTCGGCTGCACGGGATCGTGAAGCAGGACGGGTACCCGACCAACAGCCTGCACCACCAGAGCGTGCGTCGGCTGGGCCGGGGCCTTGTGGCGTCCGCGCACACGGCGGACGGCGTCGTGGAGGCCATCGAGCTGCCCGGGCACCGGTTTTTCCTGGGGCTGCAGTGGCACCCGGAGATTACGTTGGATGACGACGACGTGTCGATGCCGGTATTTGAGGCGTTTGTGAACGCCATGGGGTAGGGATCGGCGCTCACGCGCGGGCGGCGGGGGCAAGCCCCCGCCCTACACGGCGTATCTTGTAGGGCGGGAGCTTGCCCCC
>JAVBUD010000121.1:0-11809 GCA_031555755.1 Eubacteriales bacterium
TGGCGGGCAAGGTCAACAAGGGCCTGGTGGCGCTGATCGAGCGCATCGGCGGCCACGCCATGGGGCTGTGCGGGCTGGACGGCGGCATGATCAAGGCTGAAGTCATCTCCAAGGAACTGGGCTTCGTGGGCGAGATCACCGACGTGAATGTGAAGCCCATCCTGGACGTGCTGGACGCGGGCTACATCCCCGTCATCTCCACCATCGGCCACGACGCCGAGGGCAAGGTGTACAACATCAATGCCGACACGGCTGCCTCCCGCATCGCCGGTGCGCTGGGCGCGGAGAGCATGATCTCCATGACCGACATCGTCGGGCTGCTCCGAGATAAGAACGACACGAGCACGCTGATCCCAGTCGTGCACGTCTCAGAGGCGCCGCAGCTGGTGCGCGAGGGCATCATCCAGGGCGGCATGATTCCGAAGGTCGAGTGCTGCATCGAGGCGATCCGGCGCGGCGTCAAGCGCGTGTTCATCATCGACGGCAGGGTCCCCCACGCCATCCTGATCGAAGTGCTGACGGACAGCGGCATTGGGACGATGTTTTTGTAATGAACAATTAACAATGACGAGATCACTCACATTCAATTGTTCATTGTCCATTGTTCATTGTTCATTCGGAAAAGGAGGTGCCCTCCATGGATACACGCCAACTCGACCAGGCCTTCATCGCCAACACCTACGCCCGGTTTCCCCTCACACTCACCCATGGCCACGGGTCCACGGTCTATGACGACACCGGCAAGTCCTACATCGATCTGGGCACCGGCATCGCAGTGAACGCTTTCGGCGTCGGGGACTCCGAGTGGAAGGCCGCCGTCACAGCCCAGCTGGACCTGATCCCCCACTCGTCCAACCTCTACTACACCGAGCCTCAGGTCCGCCTGGCCCGCCACCTGTGTGAGCGCACGGGCATGGCCCGGGTTTTCTTCGGGAACAGCGGCGCGGAGGCCAACGAATGCCTGATCAAGGCCGCGCGAAAGTGGAACAGCGACCAGTTCGGCGAGGAGAAAAGATCCACCCTCGTCACCCTTGAGGGCAGTTTCCATGGCCGCACGCTGACCACGCTGTCCGCCACCGGCCAGGACGTGTTTCACCGCCACTTCGGCCCGTTCACGCCGGGTTTCGCGTTCGCGCGGCCCAACGACCTGGACCAGATGAAACAACTGCTCAGTGAGCGCGACGACGTGGGCTGCGTGCTGATGGAGATGGTGCTGGGCGAGGGCGGCGTGGTGCCGCTGACGCAGGAATACGTGCAGGGTGTGGCGGCGCTTTGCCGAGAAAAGAACATCCTCATCGCCGTGGACGAGGTCCAGACAGGCAACGGCCGAACCGGCACGCTGTACGCATACGAGCAGTACGGCATCACACCCGACATCGTGTCCACCGCCAAGGGCATCGGCGGCGGCCTGCCCATCGGCGCGTGTCTGCTGGGCGAGCGCCTCAAGGACACCCTCGGCCCGGGCAGCCACGGCAGCACATTCGGCGGCAACCCCGTCTCAGCGGCAGGCGCGCTGTCCATCCTTACGCGCATCGACCAATCGGTGCTGGACGGCGTGAAGGCCAAGCATGCGCTGATCGTGGACGCGCTGAAGGGCGCGAAGGGCGTTCAGTCCGTCACCGGCCTGGGGCTGATGCTGGGCATCGAGTGCGAGCGCCCCGCCAAGGACGTCGTCGCCGATTGCATGCAGCGCGGCATGCTGGTGCTGACCGCGAAGAACAAGGTGCGGCTACTGCCCGCGCTGAACATCCCGGACGAGCAGCTGAAGGCGGCGCTCGCCATCCTGAAGGAGGTTTTCGCCCAATGAAGCACCTACTCAAACTGATGGACCTCTCCGTCGCCGAGCTCACGCAGATCCTGAACCTGGCGGACCAGCTGAAGTACGAGCAGAAGCACGGCATCGAGCACAAGCACCTGGCGGGCAAGACACTGGGCATGATTTTTCAGAAGTCCTCCACAAGGACCCGCGTGTCCTTCGAAGTGGGCATGTACCAGCTGGGCGGCTACGCGCTTTTTCTGTCGAGCAATGACCTCCAGATCGGGCGCGGCGAGCCGGTTCAAGACACCGCTCGCGTGCTTTCGCGCTATCTCGACGGAATTATGATCCGTACCTTTAACCAAAAAGAAGTTGAAGACCTGGCCTCATATGGTACAATACCTGTGATCAACGGCCTGACCGACTTCGCGCACCCCTGCCAGGTGCTGGCGGACCTGATGACGATCCGCGAGCACAAAAAGGTGCTGAAGGGCCTCAAGCTGTGCTTCATCGGCGATGGCAACAACATGGCCAACTCGCTCATCGCGGGCGGCATCAAGGCCGGCATGCGCGTCAGCATTGCCTGCCCGAAGGCCTATCAGCCCGACGCGGAGATCATGGCGTGGGCAACAGAGAACGGCGAGTTCTGTTGCACCGACGACATCGAGGCGGCCGCCCATGACGCGGACGTGGTCATCACCGACGTCTGGGCGTCCATGGGTCAGGAGGGCGAGGCAGCAGCGCGACAGAAAGCGTTCGAGGGCTATCAGATCAACGCCCAGGTCATGGGCCATGCCAAGGAAGACGCCATGGTGCTGCACTGCCTGCCCGCGCACCGGGGCGAGGAGATCACCGACGACGTGTTCGAAGCACACGCCAAGGAGATCTTCGACGAGGCCGAGAACCGACTGCACGCGCAGAAGGCGGTGCTGGTGTTGACGATGGGCAACAAGTAAGCAATCGTCCGCTATGGCGGGGACGGGCGGGGGTGGAGTCCCGCTCGCCCCGCCCACAGTAGACGTCTCCCCCACTCTATCCAAGAAGGAGCGATCCCCCCATGCAAAACTGCTACCTCGTCCTGCAAAACGGCGCGACCTTTCCGGGCACGCGGTTTGGCGCATCCGTCCCCGCGTCCGGCGAGCTGGTGTTCACCACCTCCGCCGCCCACATGGGGACGCTGACGGACCCGTGCTACAAGGGTCAACTGGTGCTTCAGACAGCGCCGTTGGCGGGCAATTGCGGCATTATTCCCGGCGACATGGATTCGGCATCCTGTCATCTCAGCGGATACATCGTCAAGGAATGGTGCGAAGAGCCGGAAAACTTTCAGTCTCATGGGGACCTCGATTCGTTCCTCAAAACTTATGGCATTGCGGGTGTTTGTGGCGTTGATACGCGGCAAATCACCCGCATTTTACGAGAAGAGGGCACCATGCGCTGCGCCATCGTGGACGAGGTGACGGACGAGGTCATGCAAAATCTGGCCGCGTCCGCAGCGCCAGTCGGCATAACGGACATCGCGCCCTGTGCACCCGGTGGCGACCCGGCCGCTGAGGTCGCAGTGATCCACTGCGGCGCAGCACACAACACGGTTGAGGCGCTGACCGCGCTTGGCGCACGCGTGGCGATTCAGCCCTACACCGCGACCTCAGGCGACATCACCCAGGCCTGTGCGGTCCTCACAGACGGCCCAGGCGACCCCGCAGCCGCGCCGGCATCGCTGCTGGCGCTGATCCGGGCGCTGCATGATAAGTGCGTGCCCATGCTGGGCTTGGGCCTGGGCTATCTGATCATGGCCCGCGCGCTGGGCGGCGAGACCGCAAAGCTGCATCACGGCCATCGCGGCGCGAACCAGCCCATCCGCGATCTGAAGTCCGGTCAGGTGTACATCGTGTCGCTGAACCAGGGCTACACGGTCACCGCGGCCCCGCCGGGCGCGACCGTCATCTACGAGAATGTCAACGACGGCTCCATCGCAGGGCTCGAGTACGGTGAATCCATGTCGGTGCAGTTCATCCCCGACGGCACGCTGGGGCCGCTGAGGACCGACTTTATCTATCGCAAATTCCTGGAAAGGGTGGTGGGCTGATCATGCCGCTGCGGACAGACATCAAAAAAGTGCTGGTGATCGGCTCCGGCCCGATCGTCATCGGCCAGGCCGCTGAGTTCGACTATGCGGGTGCGCAGGCCTGCCGCGTGCTGCGCAATGAGGGCATCGAGACGGTGCTGGTAAACAGCAACCCGGCCACCATCATGACCGACACGGCGCTGGCGGACCACATCTACCTGGAGCCGCTGAACGCCGCCACCGTAAAGCGCATCATCGAGAAGGAGCGCCCGGACAGCCTGCTGGCGGGCCTGGGCGGCCAGATCGGGCTGACCATCGCAATGCAGCTGCACGAGGAGGGCTTCCTTGAGCAGTCCGGCGTGAAGCGGATCGGCACCAACGTCGAGGCCATCATCAAGGCCGAGGACCGCCAGGCGTTCAAGGACACCATGGAGCAGATCGGCCAGCCCTGCATCCCGTCGGGCATCTCGGTGACCTACGCAGAGGCGCTCGCCATCGCAAACGAGATCGGTTATCCCGTCATCATCCGCCCAGCGTTCACCATGGGTGGCGCGGGCGGCGGCGTGTGCTATGATGAAAATGAGCTCAATGAGATCGCCAACAACGGGCTGTCGCTGTCCCCCATCCACCAGATCCTGGTGGAAAAGTACATCGCGGGTTGGTACGAGATCGAGTTCGAGGTCATGCGCGACGGCGCGGGCAACGCCATCGCCATCTGCTCCATGGAGAATGTGGACCCCGTAGGCGTGCACACCGGCGACAGCATCGTGGTCGCCCCGGCGCAGACGCTGGGCCAAAAAGAGCTGTCCATGCTCCGCGCCGCGTCGCTGTCCATCATCGACGCGCTGCAGATCGAGGGCGGCTGCAACTGCCAGTTCGCGCTGGACCCGGCGAGCTTCGACTACGCGGTGATCGAGGTCAACCCCCGCGTGTCGCGGTCCTCGGCGCTGGCGTCGAAGGCCACCGGCTACCCCATCGCCAAGGTCACCACCAAGATCGCGCTGGGCTACACCCTGCCTGAGATCAAGAACGACGTCACCGGCGTCACGATGGCCTGTTTTGAGCCCGCCGTGGACTATGTGGTGCTGAAATTCCCCAAGTGGCCGTTCGACAAGTTCGTGGGCGCGTCCAGAAAACTGGGCACCCAGATGAAGGCCACCGGCGAGGTGATGAGCATCGCGCCCAGCTTCGAGATGGCGCTGATGAAGGCCGTGCGCGGCGCGGAGATCAAGCAGGACACGATGGACATGCCCCAGCTATCCGGGATGAGCGTCGAGGATCTGGCGCTGCAGGACGACCTTCGGATCTTCCGCGTGTTCAAGGCGCTGCAGATGGGCGCCTCAGTGGACGAGGTCAACCGGATCACGCGGATCAACAAGTGGTTTTTGACGAAGATCAAGCATCTGGTGGACTTTGAGGCGGACGTCAGGGAAAACGGGCTGGACGATGAGCGGTACCTGAAGGGCAAGCAGTACGGATATCTGGACCGGACGCTGGAGCGGCTGGCGGCGGAGGCGGAACGGCACGGAGGCCGTTCCCTACAACCTTCGAGCGAGGCCGTAGGGAACGCCCTCCGTGGCGTTCCGCCCCTCGCGATGCATCGCCCCGCCGCCTACAAAATGGTGGACACCTGCGCCGCTGAGTTCCCGGCCCAGACCCCCTACTTCTACGCCACCTACGACGACCACTGCGAGGCCCGCGAGCGCACTTCCTCCGGCAAGCCGCGCATCATCGTGCTGGGTTCCGGCCCCATCCGCATCGGGCAGGGCATCGAGTTCGACTATTCCTCCGTGCACTGTGTGTGGACGCTGAAACAGTTGGGCTATGAGGTCGCCATCATCAACAACAACCCCGAGACCGTGTCCACCGACTTCGACACCGCCGACAGGCTATATTTTGAGCCGCTGACGGAGGAAGACGTAATGAACGTCATCGAAGTGGAGCGGCCCGACGGTGTGGTCGTCGCGTTTGGCGGGCAGACGGCCATCAACCTCACAGCCATGCTGGACGAGAAGGGCCTGAAAATCCTCGGCACCTCCGCGGAGGGCATCGACGTGGCCGAAGACCGCGGCAAGTTTGACCAACTCCTCGGAAAATACGGCATACGCAGGCCCCAGGGCCGCACCGCACTGAGCCTGGACGAGGCGCTGCAGGCCGCAAACGAGCTCACCTACCCCGTGCTGCTCCGCCCCAGCTACGTCATCGGCGGCCAGAACATGACCATCGCCGGCAGCGACGCAGAGGTGCGCACCTACATGAAGCGCATCCTATCGTCCTCCAGCGACAATGTGGTGCTGATCGACAAGTACATGAAGGGCACGGAGTTGGAAGTGGATGTGATCTCGGACGGCACGGACGTGCTGATCCCGGGCATCATGGAGCACATCGAAAAGGCGGGCGTGCACAGCGGCGACTCCATCGCCATCTACCCGCCCGTGGGCATCGACGACATGATGCTGGGTGAGGTCATCCAGCGCAGCGAGCAGCTGGCGCTGGCGCTGGGCACAAAGGGCCTGGTCAACATCCAGTACCTGATCTACGAGGGCGAGCTGTATGTGATCGAAGTCAACCCCCGCGCCAGCCGAACGATCCCCTACATCAGCAAGGTCACCGGCGTACCGATGGTGGAGCTGGCCAGCCGCGTGATGCTGGGCGAGCAGGTGGCAGCGCTCGGTTTCGGCACGGGCCTGTACAAGGTGCCGCCCTACATCGCCGTGAAGGTGCCTGTGTTCAGCTTTGAAAAACTCTCGGACGCCAACGCGACGCTGGGGCCGCAGATGAAGTCCACTGGCGAGGTGCTGGGCATCGGCACGACCCGCGCTGAGGCCCTGTACAAGGGGCTGGCTTCAGCCGGTTTCAAGATCACGCATCCGTCTCCGGACCGCCAGATCGGCGTGCTGTTTTCCGTCGCGCCGGAGGACGTGGAGGACGCCATCTCCCTGGGCCGCAAGTTCGTGGACCTGGGCGCGAAGCTGTACGCCACCGAAGGCACCGCCAAGAGCCTCGCGTGCCTGGGCAGCGGCATCGAGTCCATCGCCCACATCGAGGAGCAGCACAAACTGGAAAAGCTGGTGCAGTCCGGCGTGATCGACTACATCGTCATCACCGGCGTGGGCCGCAGGAACACCACCGAGGCCTACATCGCGCTCCAGCGCCAGGCGCTGCTGCATGGCGTGGCCTGCCTCACCAGCCTGGACACGGCGGACGCGCTGGCCGACATCATCGCCAGCCGGTTCACGCCCCTGAACACCGAACTGGTGGACATCGCGCACCTCAGGACCGAGCCGGAGTCGCTGTCGTTCTCCAAGATGGAGGGCAGCGGCAACGACTACATTTTCTTCAACAACTGGGACGGGGCCATCAACTGCCCCGAGTCGCTGGCGATCAAGTGCTCAGACCGCCACTACGGCATCGGCGGCGACGGCATCGTGCTGATCGAGAAGCCCACTGTGGAAGGCGCGGACGCGAAAATGCGCATCTTCAACCGCGACGGCACCGAGGGCAAGATGGCCGGCAATTGCATCCGCTGCGTGGGCAAGTATGTGTACGACAAGGACCTGGCGGAAAAGAAAAACCCCATGGTGATCCAGACCGCATCCGGCCTGAAAAAAGTGGAGTTGACCCTGATCAGCGGCGAGGTCCGCTGGGCCACCGCCAGCATGGGTGAGGCGCGGCTGAACCCGGCGGCGATTCCGGTGAACCTGCCCGGCGAAAAGGTGCTGGACCGCGCGGTGTCCATCGGTGGCGCGACCTACCCCATCACCTGCGTGTCCATGGGCAACCCCCACTGCGTGGTGTTCGTGGACGAGCTGGAGAACCTGGACCTGCAGAAAATCGGCCCGAAGTTTGAGCACAACGAGCTGTTCCCCGACCGCGTGAACGCCGAGTTCGTGCGCGTGATCAACAAGAACCTGCTGAAGATGCGGGCCTGGGAGCGCGGCAACGGCGAGACCCTGGCCTGCGGCACCGGCGCGTGCGCGGCGGTGGTGGCCGCCACCGAAAAGGGCCTATGCCAAGTGGGCGAGGACGTGGTAGTCCGCGTGCGCGGCGGCAAGCTGACCGTGCGCTACGATGGCAAGCAATGCACCCTGCGCGGCAATGCCAACCTGATCTGCGAGGGCGTGTACAGGCACTAGCGCGTCTCTCACGACCGAAACCCCCAACGCAAAAGCCGGACCCCATCAGGGCCCGGCTTTTATCCTCTCTCCCCTATTCCGCCTCGTCAAAATCCTCCGCGCACACCTCACCCACGACCCTCGGCAGCGTGATCAAGAACTCCGTGCCCTCGCTCAGCTTCGACTGCACCTCGATCATGCCGCCCATGGTTCGGATCAGGTGCTTCACGATCGCCAGCCCCAGCCCGGTGCCGCCCATCGACCTGCTTCTGCCCTTGTCCACGCGGTAGAACCGCTCGAACAGCCTGGGCAAGTTCTCCTCGGCGATGCCGATGCCGGTGTCGGAGATGGACACGTTCACGGTGTCGCCGCTGTTGTGCATGGTCACGGTCACCGAGCCACCCTCGTGGTTGTACTTCACAGCGTTTTCGATGAGGTTGATCAGCATCTGCTCCACGCGGTCGGGGTTGCCGACGATGACGCTCGGCTCAGACACCTGCGGCGGGAAAATGGTCACATTCTTTTCGCTGGCCTGGAACTCCAACATGTCGCACACGTCCTGGGCCATGCGGTCCAGCCGTATTTTCTGGCTGGGCATGTCGTCCTTGCCGGACTCCAGCTTCGTGATGGACAGGATGTCGTTGATCAGGCGCGTCAGGCGGTCGGCCTCCAGCATGATGATCCGAAGGAATTTTTTCGCCATGGCCGGGTTGTCGATGGCGCCCTCCTGCAGGGTCTCCACGAAGCCCTTGATGCTGGTCAGCGGGGTCTTCAACTCGTGGCTCACGTTGGCGGCGAAATCGGTGCGCACCTGCTCCAGGCGGCGCAGCTCTGTGATGTCCTCCACCAGCGCCACCGCGCCGACGGCCTTGCCGTCCTTCATCATGGGCGAGACATACAGCCGCAGCGGCACATGCCCGCGTCCGACGGCGCTGCGGGCCGCGACCTCGTTGGTGTACACGCCGCCCTGGTGCATGGCGTCGGTCAGCACCTTGTCCAGGTTCACGTCCTTGGACGCGGTGCTGATCGGCAGGCCCTCGGAAGAGCCGACGATGTTCAGCAGGTGCTTCGCGGCCGGGGTGACCAGGATGATGTTCAGTTTGTCGTCCACGGCCAGGATGCCGTTCTGCATGTGGTTAATGACGGTGTTCAGCGCCTGGTTGCGGGTCTTCTGCTTGAAAACCCGGTCCTGGATGCGGCCCATGACCTCGTTGAAGTGGGCGCTCTGCTCCAGCGTGTCGCCGGACGCAGACTTGATCCGGCTGTCGAAACGGCCCTCGGAAAAGTCCTCCAACACGCGCTGGACCTCGCCCACGAAAATGTTGGTCTTGTTCACCGCGAACTGCAGAATGATCGCGCACACCAGCGCCACCAGCACCGCCAGCAGCACCAGCAGCACCAGCTTGCCGCCCATGGCCTCCAGGATCGTGTAGCCTTCGCGGGCCACGGCCAGTGTATCGCCATTGGGCAGCGATTCAAACGCGTAGAGCCACACATCGCCGTCGCCAGAATGCGGCAGCCGTGTGGCCGTGTGCAGTTTGCCCGACTGAATCGTGCGCACCTCGTCGGCCGTCAGCGCGTCTTTGAAAGTCGGCCGTGAAGAAAAATCGATCTGGCCGTCCGCTTGATAGATCAGGCCCACCATCGCCGAGCCTGACACCGCCGAGCGCAGCGCGCGCAATGTCTCCTCTCGATCAAATGCCGCACTGTCCGTGACGCGCACGGACAGGCGGCAGATGGCAGCGAGTGAATCTTGCGCGCCTTCGTTCATGGTTCCCTGCGAAAAGATGGCGCAGAGCCACAGGAAGGCGATGCAAAGCACCAGGTTCAGGCAGGTCGCGATCAGCGCAACCCGCTGCTTCATAGGCGATTCTCCTGGCGGTCGTTGAACTTGTAGCCCACGCCGCGGATGGTCTCGATGTAGTGGGCGTCGTCGCCCAGTTTCTGTCGGATGTGGCGGATGTGCACGTCCACGGTCCGGGTCTCGCCGTAGAACTCGTAACCCCAGATCCGGTCCAGCAGGAAGTCGCGGGTCAGCACCTTGCCGCGGCTGATGACCAGCAGCTTCAGCAGTTCGAACTCCTTCAGCGTCAGGCTCAGCTTTTCGCCGTTGCGGAACGCCTCGTAGTTGCCCACGTCGATGGTCAGGCCGCCCACATGCAGGATGCCCTCTTCTTCGTTCTGCGGGGCCGCGCGGCGCAGCAGCGCCTTCACGCGGGCGATCAGCTCGCGCACCGAGAACGGCTTAGTGATGTAATCGTCCGCGCCCAGCTCCAGGCCCAAGATCTTGTCGACCTCGTCGCCCTTCGCGGTGAGCATGATGATCGGGATGTCGGCGGTGGTGGGCGCGCCCTTCAGCCGACGGCAGACCTCCATGCCATCGATCCCCGGCAGCATGATGTCGAGCAGCACCATGGCAGGCCGCTCATGCTGGCATACGACCAGCGCATCTTCGCCCGTCGCGGCCGTGACCACGCGGTAACCGGATGCTTCCAGATTGAACGAAAGCAACTCAAGGATATGGGCCTCGTCATCGACGGCGAGAATGAGTTCATTTGCCATAAGCGTCTCTCCTTTATAACTTCATTCGCGTTATCTCTCATCCGAAGGCCCCGCCCGGGGAATCATCCCCAGGGCACCTTGGAACCTTTCCGCTTGGGGCCGCGTGTGGATCGGCCACGCCTTCGGGAATAACCACAGTACACCTTGCCTCGGCGGGCATTGATTGACCCGCGCCGCTGTCCTACTCGTCCCCATGCTCGCCCAGCACGATGTCGCTGTCCTCCGAAAGCAGTCGGTTGAGCTCGTCCCTGAATGTCTGGATGTCGGTGAACTGCCTGTACACCGAAGCGAACCGCACATAGGCGACCTCGTCGATCTTCTTCAGCGCCTCCATGACCCATTCGCCAATGGCAGTGGACTGAATCTCCTGCTCGTAGGTGTTGTACGCACGCATCTCGATCCCCGAGACCAACTGGTCGATGGCGCTCTGTGAGACGGGGCGCTTGCCGCATGCCTTCATGATGCTGAGCTTGAGCTTCGCCGTATCAAAGGGTTGACGCCGCTTGTCCTTCTTAATCACCATCAGCGGTACGGTATCAATCTTTTCATATGTGGTGAACCTGCGGCCACAGCCCTCGCACTCGCGGCGGCGGCGAATCGCGGCGCCGTCGTCCGTCTGGCGCGAGTCGATCACCCGGCTGTCCGTGCTGTTGCAATAGACGCATTTCATGGCAATATCCGACCTCCGCATTCTGACTCATACAATTATACACAATATTGCGGGTTTCGTCTAGTCCTTTGGCGAAAGTTTCTTAACACGGCCAGGAGGCGCTGCCTCCTGGACCTCCGCCAGGAGGGATGTATCCCTCCTGGACCTCCCTGGGCGCTTCGCGGAGCTCGAACGAGGCTTCGCGGGGTATGGGCTATGCGAAGAAGTCCGCTGACAACTCCACAAGGATGACGTCGTCGCCGATCCGGCGGATCTTGCCCCATGGAATCACGTAGCCCTCGCGGTCCGCCCGCACGATGTTCATGAAGCTGCCCGGCGCGGGCACCACGATCGCCTCCACCACCGCTCGCTCCGTGAAAATCAGATCGATGGGCTTGCCCAGCTTTTTCCCATCGCAGATGTTCACCACATCCAAACACCGCAGATCCGAAAAAGTCATATGTATCCCTCCTGTAGGCATTGTATGTGAAAGTCTCCGTCCGGTTGCCAACGCGTCCACCCCATTCCCTCTCCCAACCGTCATCCTGAGCGACAGCGAAGGACCTTCCTCCAATTGACGAGGAAGGTCCTTCGCTGCGCGCAGGATGACGAGTTTGCCGTGGGCCGACCGGCTATATTCACTTCTGCATCTGCGGCAG
>JAVBUD010000046.1:0-36008 GCA_031555755.1 Eubacteriales bacterium
TAGCCGGTATTCAGATGTCAAACCAGTAGAGGAATCCAGTGTTTTCAAGGCTTTTCGGGCAACCTCTGGTATTCAGCTCATCAGTTTTTCGAGTCAGCCCCGTTATGACCACTTCGATACCTCTCCGGGCGCTTTGTTAGTATACGATACTTGGGCGGGGGTTGTCAAGGTGTTGGGGAGAAAAAACGCGGTGTTAACCATGGGGTGGGGTGGGGGTGGTATAATGGTGGAAGGATGAGGGAGGTGGATCCTCTATGGAGCCGATCTATATATTTGGGCATCGGAATCCGGACACGGACTCGATTGTGTCGGCGATGGCGTATGCGGCGGTGCGGAATGCGATTGGGGACAGGGCGTTTACGGCGCGGCGGCTGGGGCCGGTGTCGGACGAGACGCAGATGATTTTGGACCGGTTTGGGTTCGAGGCGCCGGAGTTGCTGCTGAACGTGCGGACGCAGGTGCGCGATTTGGCGTTTGACACGCCGCCTGCGCTGGACAGCGCGGTGACGATCGGGCGGGCTTGGCAGGTGCTGCGCGACGAACCGAAGACGCTGACGCTGCCGATCACGGATGAGGGCGGGCAGCTTTATGGCATGCTGACACGGGGCGACATCGCGACGTTCGACATGTACAGCATTGAGCATCCGGTGATCGACAATGTGCCGGTCTTCAATCTGCTGGGCTCGCTGGAAGGGCGGATCTTGAACGACACGGCGGACGTTTTTGACGCGCTGACGGGCAAAGTGCTGATCGCGCTGCCGATCGGGCCGGAGCGGATCTCGAGCATCGGTGCTGAGTCCATCGTGCTGTGCGGCGAGCAGCCGGATGTGGTGGAGAGGGCGATCGAGGCCGGCGCGCGGGCGGTGATCCTGTGCCAGAGCGCGTGCGCGGAGCGGTTCATGGGGCTCAGCAGCGGTACCTGTGTCATCACCACGCCGTACGACGCGTACAAGGCGGCGCGGATGATCTATCAGTCGATCCCGGTGGCGCGGGTCTGTCACACGACGGACTTGGTCAGGTTCCATCTGGACGACTACATCGACGACGTGCGCGAGCAGATGCTGCTGTCGCGGTTCCGGTCGTATCCCATCGTGGACGACGACGGGCAGGTGGTGGGGACGCTGTCGAGATACCACTTGATCCGGCCCAAGCGAAAGCGCGTGGTGCTGGTGGACCACAACGAGGCGAGCCAGAGCGTGGATGGGCTGGACCAGGCGGAGATCGTGGAGATCATCGACCACCATCGGCTGGCGGATGTGCAGACGGGCAGCCCGATCTATTTCCGGAACGAGCCTGTGGGCGCGACGAGCACGATCATCGGGTCGATCTATCAGGACAAGGGCCTGATGCCGCCGCCGAAACTGGCGGGGCTGATGGCTGCGGCCATCGTGTCGGACACGGTGATGTTCAAATCGCCGACCTGCACGGAGCGCGATCGGCGCATGGCGGAGCGGATGGCGCGGATCTCGGGCGAGTCCCTGGAGGAGCTGGGCTATTCGATTTTTTCGCAGTCGACGAGCGAGGACAAGCCTGCGAACGAGCTGGTCTATCAGGACTTCAAGGAGTTCCGCATTGGGGGACACTCGCTGGGGATTGGGCAGGTGACCTGCATGGACAGCGAGCGGGTCTTGAAGCGGATGGATGAGTTCCGGGCGGTGATGGAGGTAGCGGCGGAGAAGCATGGTTACGACATGACGCTGCTGATGCTGACGGACGTGCTCCGGGAGGGGTCGGAGCTGGTCTTTGTGGGGCCGGTTGAGTTGATCAACCAGGCGTTCAATGTGGTGGCGGACGGCGGGCATGTGTTCCTGCCGGGGATCGTATCACGGAAAAAGCAAGTGGTGCCGATGCTGTCTCTGATGTGGGGCTAGCCAGGAGGCGCTGCCTCCTGGACCTCCCTGGGCGCTGCGCGGCGCTTGCGCGGAGCGGTGGTGCGGCGGCGGAGGTGGGGGAAGGGCGCCGCTGTTCTTGGCTCTGCCACGAAGTTGACACAAATTCACGGCCTGGGGCATACGATGCTCCCGGGAGGTGTCAATGAACTTGGACAACAGAAATTGTTTGATCGCTCGGCTGATCATCATCATAGTCGCCCTGATCCTGGCGGTGGCGACGGCGGGCCTGTTCGCGGTGGGCCTGATCCCGGCGCTGCCGACGCTGTTTCCCTTTACGGCCGCAATTGGCGCGGTCGCGCTGGTGCTCGTTTTCCTGGCCATCGTCGTGCCCAGCCCGTACGAGCAGGTGCGTCGGTGCGTGATCTGTCTGGGCCTGCTGACGTTCGTCGCGGCGCTGGCGGTGCTGGTGCTGTCGCTGATCGCCACGGTCACGGTCATCGCGCTCATCCCGGTGGTCGGCGTGATCTTCGTGTTCGCGTTGGCGCTGGCGTTCTGGATCACACTGATCGGCCTACTTCAGTTCACGCGCTGTCTGGCGATGCGGTGCGGCTAAACCCCTCTGACAATACCTTGACGGGGCGCCCTGCGAAGGACCTTCTTCCGGCTGGAGGAAGGTCCTTCGCCGCGCGCACGGCGAGGGTGAAAAGCGGATGGCGGCGCGCGCGCTTCTGTGCTATAATGAAGCCAATGAGCAATTCCGAAAGGAGCGATCAGATTCATGAAGCGATGGTGCTGTCTGCTGTTGGCGCTGACCTTGCTCTCAATGCCCGCGCTGGCAGATACCGATCTGGCGGAGCGTGTGAACGCCCTGCTGGCCCAGATGACCTGTCCCGGCGCGTGCACGTACGTCGTGGCGATCATCAACAATCACCCCAAGGAGCGCGACGCGCTGCTGGCGCTGGACGCGGAGGCGCTGCCCGCGCTGTCCCAGATCCTCGTGGAGGGCGAGCGCGGGCTGCGGCTGAACATGGCCGAGGTGTTCGTGGACGAAATTCTGTCCCGGCGCAGAGACCTGGAGCAGACGCCAGCCGACGCCGAAGCGAAGGAGGCGATCCTCGCCTTCACCGGCCATGAGTACAAACCTCACGGCCCGAACCCGGACTGGGCCGCGCCGTGAAGACGACTTCAACCGAGCCTCAATGATGAGAAAGAGCGCGGGCAGCCCTGTGTGGCCGCCCGCGCTTTGCTCAATTGATCTTTAACCGCACCACATTCAACCCGTCTTCGGTCTCGCTCTCCACCGATACCGCGCGGCGCTTGACCAGCGTGGCGGCCAAGTCGCCCTCATCGTCCAGCGGACGCAGGTCGGGGCCGGGATAGCGGAACGCGACCTCCGTCGTCTCGCCGCCCTCGGGGTGTTCCACGGACAGCTCGACGCGAAGGTTTTCGTCCGCCAGTTTCGGGATCAGCAGTTCGCACAGCATCTCCTCGCACACGCTCTGTAGCGCGGCGAGCTTTTTTTCGCCCAGGAAGTGTGTCCGCGCGAACTGTTCCAACTCCGCGTTCAGCCGGTACAGGTCGAATGAGCGGCTGTCCACGGCGGCGTTGTAGCGCTTGATCTTGTAGATGAATTGGCGGGTGCGCTCCCGCTGCGGCGCGTCAAAGATTTGGGACGGTGGGCCGTCCTCGTAGATTTCGCCGTCGTCCATGTAGAACACGCGGCTGGACACGTTCCGAGCGAACGCCATCTCGTGGGTCACGATCATCATTGTGAGCCCCTCCTTGGCCAACCGCCGGATGACCTGCAGCACCTCGGAGACCATCGTGGGGTCCAGTGCGCTCGTGGGCTCGTCAAACAGCACGATCTCGGGCTTCATCGCCAGGCAGCGTGCGATGGCGGCGCGCTGCTTTTGTCCGCCGCTGAGCTCGTCCGGATAGGCGAACGCCTTGTCGGCGATGCCTACGGCCGTGAGCTGGTGCATGCACTCCTCGTAGGCCGCCTGCCGGTCCATGTGTAGCAGCTCCACCGGACCCAGCATCAGGTTTTCGATGATCATCAGGTGGCTGAACAGGTTGAACGACTGGAACACCATGCCCATGGTCTTGCGCACGGCGCGCACGTCCGCGCCCTTTTTCAGCAGGTCCACGCCGCCCACCTCGATGCTGCCTGCGCTGGGCCTCTCCAGCAGGTTCAGGCAGCGTAGGAAGGTGGATTTGCCAGTGCCGCTCGGGCCGATGATGGAGATGACCTCGCCCTTTTCGATGTCGCAGTTCACATCCCGCAGCACGACTGGGCCGTTTCCGAATTGTTTTTTCAGTCCTCTCACGCGGATCATTTGATCGTCACTCCCTTCAGCGTGCGCGCGCGGCGCTTGGGGTCGATGTTGCGCTCCAAGATCGTCAGCAGCGACGTCAGCAGGTTCGCCAGGATGAAGTAGATCACAGCCGTGGTCAGCAGCGGGAAGAACGCGTCGTAGGTGCGGCTGCGGATGATGTCGGACACCTTCGTCAGGTCCATGACCGCGATGTAGCCCACGATGGACGTGGCCTTGACCTGGGAGTTGACCTCGCCCTTGTACACCGGCAGCGCGTGGCGCGCGGCCTGGGGGAACGCGATTTTTGTGAAGATCTGGGTGCGGCTGAACCCGATGGCGTCGGCCGCCTCCAGCTGGTTTTTGTCCACGGCGTCCAGACCTGCGCGCAGCATCTCGGCCACGTACGCGCCGAAATTCAGCGTGAATCCGATGATCGCCACCAGCACCTGGCTCATGCCCCGAAACGGCAGGAACACCACGAACGCCAGGATCATCAGCAGCACCACGATGGGCATGCCCTGGATCACGCGGATGAAGACCCGCGCCGGGACGGACAAAATGGCGTGCCTGCTCCTGCGCATTTGGCACACGCCAAAGCCCAGCAGCGTGCCGAGTAAGATGGACGCGAACGAGATCTGCAGCGTGACCCACAGCCCGCCGAGGATCAGCTGCCAGCGGTCCTCGGCCACAAAGGTGGACTGGAATCCCTTCTGCATGCCCGCCCAGAACGAGGCGGGTTCTGTGGCCTGCTGCGTGGCGGCTGCGCCCGCTTCGAGGTCCGATGCGCGGACCACCAGCACCGTGCCGCCGTCATAGGTACTCTCCGTGAACAGCACAGACTGCTTGCGCTCCTCGGTCACGGTGATGTTCGCGGCGCCCAAGTCCACCTTACCGGTGACAATCGACGTGATGAGGCCCGTGAACGCGACATCGGAGACTTCCAATGTGTAGCCCAGGTTGTCGCAGATCCGCTGCGCGAGTTCGATTTCATAGCCCACGATCTGGCCGTCTTTCATGTATGCAAACGGCGCGCTGCCGGAGTTCGTCGCCATCCTGACGATGCCGCGGTGCCCGTCTGAGGTCGCTGCGGGCATGACCTTGGCGGAGTCGTCGTCGCCAAACCATTTCACGCGCATCGCGTCCAGCGTGCCGCCTGCTTTCATGGCGATGATCTGTTCGTCAAACTCGGCCATCAGGTCGGCGCGCTGGCTGTTGACGGCGATGGCGAACGAGTTGGGCGCCAGGTATTCGGGCACCAGCGCCAGTTCCGGGATCTCCTTCACGGCCGTCGCGCCCAGCGGCTCGTCCGTCACACTGGCGTCCAGCAGCCCGTTTTTCACGGCCTCGAACTGGACCGTGATGTCGTCATAGTAAATGATCTCGGGGTCCTTGATCCGCGCCCTGACCTCCGGCTCATACATGGAGCCCACCAGGACGCCGATTTTCTTTCCCGCAAACGCGGCGAACGGATCTTTTGCCAGCCGGTCCTTGCGCACCACCAGCACCGCGCCGCCGATGTAGTAGGGGTCGGTAAAGTCCACCTTCAGCTTGCGCTCCTCGGTGATGGACAGGCAGCAGCCAGCCACGTCTACCTGGTCTGTGAGCAGCGCCTCAATCCGCGTCTGGATGGCCGTGGGCACCTGGACCAGCTTCTTATTGAGCTTCACGCAGATGCGCTCCATCAGCTCCATTTCGTAACCGACGGCGCGCCCGTCTTTGTCCCCATACATCATCGGCTCCACGACCAAGTCCACGCCCATGCGGATCTCGCCCGCGCTGCCGTCATAGCCCGGTGTCTGGCTGAGGTCGGGCATGGTTTTCATGCTCTCATCTGCGCTGAACCACTTCTGGGCCAGTTCTTTATCCAGGCCCTCTGCATACAGTTCGCGCATCGCGTCGGTGATCTCTTGGGCCAAAGGGTCGCCCTTGCGCACGGCGTAGCTGTAGCTGTCCGGGGCCAAATGCGCTGGGAACACGGCCAGCTCCGGGTGCATCGCCGTGACGAGCCGCGCCACCGGCTCGTCCAGCGCACATGCGGCGGCCTTGCCGCTGGACACCGCCTCCGCCTGGGTGGCGAGGTCGTTGTAAAACTCGTACTGCGCGTTCTTCACCACCGGGTCCACAAAGATGTCGAACACCGTGCCGGTCTGCAGCGCGATGGTCTGCTTGTCGAAGTCGGCAAACGATTTGAACAGGGTCTCCGCGTGCGCGGGCGCGGCCAACAGCAGCAGCAGCGCCCACAGCGCCACCGCGCGGGTCCAGCGGGTTTGCATGCCCATCATCCTTTCAAGGGGACATTTTATACACTCTATACTAACATCAATGAAACCCATATGCAATCAAATCGCGCGAAAAGGGTCGCTATCGGCGCGAAATGTTGATGGGACGATTAAAATGACAGGCTGAGCGCCCAGGGCGACAGTGGGTGGACATCTCGTTTACGCGCCTGCCAGAATCTGTTATAATGAGACCAGGCCATAAAGATGTGGGGGAGGTGCTCCTTTGAAGCGTGTTGTTGCGGTGTTCGCGCTGCTGCTGACGCTCGTCTGTGCGCCGGCGCTGGCGGTGGACTATGCCATCGAGGGCTACGACATGACGGTCCGCGTGCGGCCGGACGGGTCGGCGGACGTGACCGAGGTGCTGCGGTACGACTTCGAGGACGACTACAACGGCATCCTGTCGTCGTTCGACGTGGGCGATGTGGAGGGGCTCGAGTACCTGCGGCTGTACGTGGACAAAGGCACGGTGCTCAGAAGGGTGGACCGGATGGACAAGGAGCCGTTCACCTACACCGCCCAGCGCGACGGGCGGTTGCTGAACGTGCAGGCGTACGCGCCGGGCAGCGGCGGCGAGCGCGTGTTCCGGTACGAGTACCGGCTGACGGGGCTGTGCCAGCGCTATCAGGACGCGGCGCGGCTGAACTACAAGCTGATCGGCACCGCGAATCAGGTGCCCCTCGAAAACGCGATGATCCGCATCGAGATGCCCGGCGAGATCCTTGACGCATGGGCGCACGGCGCGATGGGCGAGGCGGATGTGCATCGGGACGGAAACGCGCTCACCTACGGCCCCAGTACGGTGCGCCCGGGCCAGTTCGCGGAGGCGGACGTGCTGTTCGACGAGGCGTCGCTGGCGGAAGCGCCGGTGATCGATCAAATGATCATCCATCAGGCGCAGGCTGAGGAAGCGGAGCTCGTGGAGCGGGCGCGGCAGGCGCTGTTTGTGCGGGCCAGATGGCGGAATGTGCTGTCGATGCTGGCGCTGCTGCCCGCGGCGGCGTTGGCGTGGCTCTGGTTCTGGCTGGGCCGCGCGGTGGGCTATCGAAGGAAAGTGGAGCCCGCCGTCGACCTCAGCGCGCTGACGGGCGTGCGCGCCGCCGTGGCGCAGTGGGTGCACGAGGGCCATGTCAACACGCAGGGGCTGACGGGCACGCTGTTGGAGCTGGTGCAGGTGGACGCTGTGGCGCTGATCCCGCCCGAAAACGAGGACGAGACGATCTCGTTTGTGCGCAAACGCGAGGACGTCCCTGGCCTGACAGACCACCAGCGGCACGTGCTGCACTGGCTGTTCAAGGGCGCAGAGCCGCTGACTGTGAGCAGCATGGACGCAGGGGCCGACGAGAAAAAGGCGAAAAAATACCTGGACGAGTACGGCTCATATCAGCGCCTGGTGCGCAAGGAGGCGGAGGCGAGCAGCTATGCCAGCGCCCGCAACGGCAAGCTGTGGCTGCCCGTGGTGCTGTGCGTGATGTGCGCCGCGTTGTCCGCAGGGCTGTTTGCGCTGGGCGGACTGCTGCTGGGCGGGGTCATGCTCGCGCTGATCGCGGTGGTGATCGTGATGTGCTGCCAGCTGCGCAGGCTTTCGGGCGAGGGTGAGCGGGTGGAGGCCGCGCTGCTCACGCTGATGACCCAGGACAAGGGGACGCCGAGCAAGGCGCTGATGCCGTACTTGCCGATCATCGCGGCGCTGGGTGGATTGGAGTCGTATTTCGGGGAGCCTGAAGCCGCAAGCGACTGGGACGGCGGGATGGGCTATCCGTACTGGATGTACGCGGGCTTTGGGCGCGACATGGGCCGGACGCGGCGCAGGTTCAACGAGACGCACGAGAGCAACCGCAACACCGTCGCCCGGAGCGGCGACAGTGGCGGCGGCTCCTCAGGCGGCGGAGGTGGTGGCGGCGGCCACGGCGCCTGGTAAAGATCTGCGCAGCAAACCAGGGAGTCCAGAGGGGCTTAGCCCCTTTGGCGCCAGGAGGCAGCGCCTCCTGGCGCTCCCCTTCCCTGCGCCCGCAGGCGCACGCGCGAGCGAGCAAAAACTCACCGCTTTACAGTGAGGTGCTTTCATGAAATGGCTCTTTGTCGGCATGAACCTGGCGGGCGCGCTGGCGCTCGGCATGGTCTATATCAGCATCCGCAGCACCTCCTCGCGCAGGTTCGTCGACCAGCGGCTGTTCCGCTACCTGCTGCTGGCGGTCATCGCCAACCTGATCGGCGACGTCGTCACGGTCTCCCTCGACGGCCTCTCCTACCCCCACGCGCACCTGATCCTGCAGTTGGCGACGGCCGCGTTCTACATCACCTGCCCGCTCCCGTCGTTGCTGTGGGTCGTCTATTCCGACTACAAACTGCTCATGGACATGAGCGGCCTCAAGCGCCGTCTGCGCTGGTATCTGCTCCCGTTTTTGGTCTATGTCACCATGACGGTGCTCTCCCCCTGGACCGGTTGGTTCTTCATCATCGACGCCGAAAACGTCTACCGCCGCGGCGCGCTGGTGGGCTTCTCATGGGGCATGGCGCTGCTGTACATGCCCATGGCCTACTCACTCATCCGGCGCGCGAAAAAGCCCGTGTCCGTGGACGAGCGCGAGCTGCGCCAGTACATCTGGCTGTTCCCGTTGCCGCCGATGGTCGGCATGCTGCTGCAGGCGACCACGCGCCTGGTGCTGCTCGGCACCGGATATGTGGTGTCGGTGCTGATGATCTTCATCAACGTGCAGCACCGGCTGGTCCATATTGACGGGCTCACCGGCGCAATGAAGCGGCGCTCGTTCGAGGTCTACCTGGATAACCTGCTGGCGGGCGGGCGCAGCGCGTACATCGTCATGGTGGACATCGACGACCTGAAGCGCATCAACGACACGCGGGGCAGCGCGGCGGGCGACGCGGTGCTGCTGGAGGTCTACTCGGTACTGGTCAAGTGCTCAGCCGACGGCACGGCGGCGCGGCTGGGCGGTGACGAGTTCGCCATCGCGGGCCCGAGTCACGAACCGGGCGACGCCGGGCGCACCCGCGAAAAGGTCGCGGCGGCGCTGAGCGAATGGCGCGAAAAGGCGCAGGTGTCGGTGACACTGTCCATCGCCGAGGGCGGCGGCACCACCGGCGACGCGCTGATCACCCAGGCTGATAGCCAGCTGTTCCAGACCAAGGACCAACGCCGTCGCGAACTGGCGGAAAACTTGGCGCGGGTCGCGGAATACGAGCGGCTGCTGACGCAGGCGTCGCGCGGGCTGTACGAGAGCATCTATGAGCTGGACCTGACGCACAACTGCGCGGGCGGGCAGAGCACCCGCGAATACTTCGAGCGGCTGGGCATCCCCGGGGACACGTCCATGACAGAGGCGCTGCAGCAGATCGCGCGGCAGCAGATCAAGCCCGAGTACCGCCAGGGCTACTTGGACACATTCCTGCCCGACGCCGCGCTGGCCGCGTTCCGGTCCGGCAAGGGCAGCCTGAGCTACGACTTCCCGATCACAAAGAACGGCGGAGAGAGCTATTACTGGATGCGGATCACGGCGCGGATCTTCTACTGGGCGATGGACCAATCGGTCCGCATGATCACATTCCGCCAGAACATCGAGGCGGAAAAGCAGCGCGAGTTGGCGCCGCTTCAAAAGGCGCAGCGCCTGGAGGAAGAGCTGGCCCAGAGCCGAATCGCGATCATGCTGAGCCAGATCCAGCCGCACTTTATCTACAACACGCTGGTGGTGATCAGCCACCTTTGCGACATCGACCCGGCGCAGGCGAAGCAGGCCGTGCTGGAGTTTTCGCGATATCTGCGGGGGAACTTGGACGCGCTGACGTGCCACACGCTGATCTCTTTCGAGGCGGAGATGGAGCACACGCGGAATTATCTGGCGATCGAGCAGAAGCGATTCGGGGAGCGGGTGAAGATCGAGACGGACCTTCGGGCGACGGGGTTCATGCTGCCCGCGCTGACGCTGCAGCCGGTGGTGGAGAATGCGGTGCGGCACGGGATCACCAAGCAGATGCACGGGGGCACGGTCTGGATCGAGACGCGTGACGGGGACGGATATGTGGAAATTTTGGTGCGGGATGACGGCGTGGGCTTCGACACGGCGGCGCGGCGCGAGGAGGACGGGCGCACCCACGTGGGCCTGGAAAACGTGCGCCAGCGCCTGGCCGCCATGCGCGGCGGCACCCTCCAAGTCGAAAGCGCCATCGGTCAAGGCACCTCCGTCCGCATCACCCTCCCACAAAACCAGGGAGTCCAGAGGGCAGCGCCCTCTGGCCCCAGGCGGGCGTCCTGAACCCCGCGCACCTGACCCGCCGTGGGAGCGCGGCGGAGGCAAGCCCTCGCCCGCACTTTCCCCCTCATTTCCCTGCCTCCGCCGCCATACCCTATCAATACGAAAGAGGGAGGCGGTCAGATGGTCTTGAATGTGGCGGTGGTGCACATGGTGCGGCGGTGTAATCAGCACGAGGGTGGGACGCTGCTGGTTTCATGCGAGGCGAAATACCCGCAGGTCTCGCCGGACATGGGCGCGATCAACGACATGTACCTGAAGCGGGCGGACGCCCTGTGCGCCTCGTGTCGCGGCGAGCTGCGCGAGCACGCGCTGTCCGATTATCGGGACGCGCCCAGCGTGCCCGAGCGCGGATTCATCCCCTATGAGGCGCTGATGACGTACGCCATCCGGCTCAACCGCCAGTGCACCATGAGCCTGTACGCGGACCACTATGTGTACACGGGCGGCGCGCACGGCCTGACGACGCGTGTGGGCGACACCTGGAACCTGAACACGGGCGCGCCGCGCAAACTGGCCGACTTCTTCCCAGGCGCCTCGGATTATCGGGATAGGATCATCGGCGAAGTCCGCCGCCAGATCGCGAGGCAGCCGGACGTCTACTTCCCCGAGGGCGCACAGCTCGCGGAAAGCGCGTTCAACGAACACAGCTTTTACGTGTCGCCGAGGGGGTTGCACATCTTCTATCAGCAGTACGACATCGCGCCGTACGCCAGCGGCATCCGCGAGTTCCTGATCCCGTGGGGCACGCTGGGGGCGACGATGATGGGGTGCTGAGGAGGGCGCGATCTGGGCGCGGCGAAGGATCAGGATCGGGAAGGTCCTTCGCTGCGCTCAGGATGATGGGATCGGGGGATGACTAGGTGCGCTCTACGCCTGTACGTCGATGAGCACCTTCATCGTGGTCTCGCGGTTGGCGTCGATGTACTGGTACGCTTCCAAAAACTCGCCGAACTTGAACGTCTTGCTCATCAGCCTGTCCAGCTCGATTTTCCCCTGTTCCACCAGCTCAATCGCCTTGAGATAATCGTCGTGCCTGTACATCATGGTGCTGTTGATGCACAATTCCTTGTCGTTCGCCACGGCCAGGTCGATGGTCGCCGGGCCCGCGAAAACGGCCACCAGGATGATCGTGGAGCCCTTTCGGGCGCAGGCGATGGCCTGGCCCATGGTGGTGTTGTTCCCAGCGCAGTCGTAGATCACGTCGGCCTTGTCCGGGCCGAAGGCGTCCACCATGGCCTGGCCGAAGTCCACATTGCGGGTGTTCACCGCGAAGTCGATGCCGCAGTCCCTGGCGATCTGCAGCCTCAGGTCCGACACGTCGGTCACCATCACGCGCCGCGCACCCATGCCCTTGGCGGTCTGGGCGACAAGGTTGCCGATGGGGCCTGCGCCCAGCACCACGATGTCCTTGCCCGTCACATCGCCCGCCTGGCGCACGGCGTGCACCGCAACGGACAGCGGCTCGATCATCGCGCCTTGGTCATAACTCATGCTCTCCGGCAGCGGCGTGACTTTCGACGCGTCCACCACCACATATTCCGCGCCCAGGCCCTCGGTCTGAAAGCCCATGACCTTCAGCGATTCGCACAGGTTGTATTTTCCGTTGCGGCAGGGATGGCACTCGCCGCACACCACCTGCGGCTCGATGGTGACCTTCTGGCCGACGCTCAGCCCCGTCACGCCCTCGCCCAGGCCCGCGACCTGGCCCGAGACCTCGTGGCCCTGGGTGATGGGGTAGCTGGTGAACGGATGCTGGCCGTGATAGACGTGAATGTCGCTGCCGCAGATGCCGATTTTCATCATCTTGACCAAGACCTGGCCCGGACCGGGCTCAGGCTGCGGAATGTCGCGGAAAACCAGGCTGTGCGGGGCCGTCATGATCTGTTGGCGCATGGTGGTGTACCTCCGTGTTCAAGATTATGGATGTATTATACAGCGGCTAAGCGCCGCGCGCAATCAGAACCTCCCACCATCCCCGGCATAGCGCACCATCCCCGCTCATACCCTGCCATGAGCGGAGGTGCAAGCCCTATGCAAATGGTCGAAAACCGAAACATGTTCCCGTCTGGGCTGACTGAGGAGCAGGTCGCCCAGTCCCGAGCCGAGCATGGCGAGAACCGGCTCAGTCAGGTTGATCAACAGTCACTGCTGAGCCGGTTCATCGAAAACTTTGGCGACCCGATCATCAAGATCCTGCTGGTGGCGCTGGGCATCAACCTGATCTTCGCGCTGAACCATCAGGGCTGGTACGAGACCGCGGGCATCGCGCTGGCAATCCTGCTGGCGACGTGGATGAGCACGATCTCCATGTACAGGAGCGAATCCGCGTTCCAAAGGCTGCAGGAGGAGGCGTCTCGGGTGTCCTGCCGGGTGAGGCGGGCGGGCGGCACGGCGCTGGTGCCCATTTCGGATATCGTGATGGGCGACGTGGTGCTGCTGCAGGCGGGGGAGCGGGTGCCCGCGGACGGGGAGATCGTGTCGGGCGAGCTGGATGTGGACCAATCCAGCCTCAACGGCGAGACGAAGGAGGCGCACAAAATGCCCGGCAGGGGCCGGGATGAGGATGGATTCAAGCATCCGTCGAGGCTGTTTTCGGGCAGCGTGGTGTGCGCGGGAGAGGGCGTGATGCGGGTCAGCGCCGTGGGCGACGGCACGTTCCTGGGGCATTTGGCGGGCGAGATTCAGGAGCAGACCCGCGAAAGCCCGCTGAAACTGCGCCTGGGCCAGCTGGCGGAGACGATCAGCAAGTTCGGCACCCTCGGCGCGGTGTTGGTGGCCATCGCGGACCTGATCAACATCTGGGTCATCACCAGCGGCCTGAACCCGTACGTGCTGGCGCAGATGTGGGCCATGCCGGGGTTCGCGATTCAGACGCTGCTGCATGCCATCACGCTGGCGGTGACGGTGATCGTGGTGGCCGTGCCCGAGGGCCTGCCGATGATGATCACGGTGGTGCTGTCCGCCAACATGCGGCGGATGCTGAAGGACCACGTGCTGGTGCGGAACATGACCGGCATCGAGACCGCGGGCAACATCGACGTACTGTTCACCGACAAGACCGGCACGCTGACGGCCGGGCAGCTGCGGGTGGCGCGGGTGGTGGCCGGTGACGGCGCGGTGTATCAGTCGGCCAGCGAGGCCGGGGAGCACAGCGGATTCTGGCAGCTGCTGCACGCGTCCCTGGTGCAGAACAACGCCGCGCAGATGGTGGACGGAAAACCTGCGGGCGGCAACTCCACGGACCGCGCGCTGCTTTCGTATGCGATGGCGGCGGCGAGCCCCGCGGCCGGCGTGCGCGCGGGCGTGATGGTGCCGTTTTCCTCAGACGCCAAGTTCATGGCGACCGCCGTCAGCGGCGACGTGTCGTGCACGCTGGTGAAGGGCGCGCCGGAGCGGATCTTGCCCCACTGCACCCATTATGTGGGCGCGGACGGGGCTGAGCAGGCGCTCTCGGGCCGGACATCGCTGGAGCGGGCGGTCTCGGAGATGGCCCGGTCCGGCATGCGCGTGCTGGCGGCGGCCACGTCCGCCGCGCCCGTGGACAGGGGCGGCGCTTTTCACGACCTGGCGCTGGTGGCGCTGATCGGCGTGCGGGACCCGCTGCGCCCGGAGGCGAGCCAGTCTGTGGAGGCGCTGGAGTCGGCGGGCGTGCATGTGGTGATGATCACCGGCGACGGTAAGGAGACCGCCGAGGCCATCGCCCGGGACGCTGGGATGCTGCATGGGCCGCACGCGCTGGTGATGACGTCCCAAGAGCTGGGTCAACTGTCCGACGAGGCGCTGGGCCGCGCGCTGCCCGAGCTCAAAGTGGTGGCGCGGGCGCTGCCCGCCGATAAATCGCGGCTGGTGGACGTGGCGCAGCGGCGCGGCGGCGTGGTGGGCATGACCGGCGACGGCGTGAACGACTCGCCCGCGCTGAAAAAGGCGGACATCGGGTTTGCCATGGGCAGCGGCACCGAGGTTGCGAAAGAGGCGGGCGACATCGTGATCCTGGACGACAACCTGGCGTCGGTGGCGAAGGCCGTGCTCTATGGCCGCACGATTTTTCGCTCGATCCGCAAGTTCATCGTGTTCCAGCTGACGGTGAACGTGTGCGCCGTGGGCCTGAGCATCATCTGCCCGCTGATCGGGTTCGACGCGCCGATCACGGTGCTGCAGATGCTGTGGGTGAACATGGTCATGGACACGCTGGCGGCGCTGGCGTTCAGCGGCGAACCGGCGCTGTCCAGGTACATGAAAAAAAAGCCGCTCAAGCGCACCGAACCGCTGATCAGCCGCGAGATGTGGGGCCAGATCGTGTTGATGGGCGCGCTGACCGGCTGCCTGTGCCTGTTCGTCCTGCAGAGCCAATGGTCGCGGGCGTTTTTCCGGCCTGAGACAGGCGGGCAGGTGCTGCTGACTGCGTTTTTCGCGGTGTTCATGTACGCGGGGATCTTCAACAGCGCATCGGCCCGGACGGACAGTGTCAATCTGTTCGATCACATCTTGGGGAATAAGGCGTTCGTGGCGGTGATGGCGTTCGTTTTCTTGGTGCAGACGTGCTTGATCTACGTGGGCGGGGCGCTGTTCAGGACGTGCCCGCTGACGCTTCGTGAGTGGCTGGCGTGCATCGGGCTGGCGGCGCTGGTGATCCCGGCGGATCTGGTGCGGAAGGCGGTGAGGCGGGGCGGGGTAGGGGTGCGCTGACGCGGGGCAGGGCAGGCAGTCAAGTCACCCTTCCCCTCCCAACGCCGTCATCCTGAGCGCAGCGAAGGACCTTCCTCAAACTTTTTAACTAGTTTGCAGAAGGTCCTTCGCTGCGCTCAGGATGACGGCGGGTTGGCTCGTCGGGTCGGTGTTATCCCTCCATCACCCAGACGCACATCTCGCCCTCACCGCGGTTTGTCCACGCGTAGTACGGGATGAACGTCAGCTCACAGGGCACGCGCTTCGGCGCTTGATCCTGGTACAGCTCGCCGTCCGGGTCCTCCACCAGCTTGCTGCCCTGTGCGCGGATCTCTACGATCCCGCACAGCTTATCCTTCATTTCATGGCACACAAGTTCCGCGTCCGGGCACAGCGCCGCGCCGCGCAGGAACTTGCCGTTGTCCGCCTCCTCGACGCAGTACACCAGCGGCCCGCGCATCACGGCCACGCGGCCCACGTCCTCGCGGATGCGGGCGCTGGCATACGCGCGCCGCGCCACCATCGGCAGCGTCAGCACCAGTGCCTCCCCCTCCTGCCAGTCGCGCTCGATCCGGGCATAGCCCTTCGCGACAGCGGCCTCCAGCTTCGCGCCGTTCAGGGTCAGCGCGAACTGGCCCTTGCACCAGTCGGGGATGCGCAGGTTCAGCGCGTACTTGCCCTTCGACACGGTGTATTTCATCGCGCCGTCGAAGGGATAGCCCGTCTCCAGCGTCAGCTCCACATCGCCCAGGCGCACGGCGCCCGCCACGAACAGGTGCGCATAAATCTCGTTGCCAGAATAGCTGTAGGCGTAGGTGCCCAGCGACATCACCAGCCGCGCCAGATTGGGCGGGCAGCAGGCGCAGCCGAACCACTGCGGGCGCACTGGCAGCACATGCCGCTTGCCGAGGTCCTTCTTGCTGGCCTCCGGCCAGACCTCCAGCGGGTTCACATAGAAGAAGTTGTGGCCGTCCAGCGACATCCCGGCCAGGCAGGTGTTGTACATCGCGCGCTCCATGGCGTCGGCGTATTTCGAGTCGATCTCGTTTCTCAGCAGGCCCTTCGCGAAGAAGCACAGCGCGATGGACGCGCAGGTCTCGTTGTAGACCGTGTCGTTGGGCAGGTCGTCGTCGAAGGTGAACGCCTCGCCGTGGTGGGTGGAGCCTACGCCGCCGGTGATGTACATCCGGTGGTTCGCCAGGTTGTCGAACAGCTTTCTGCAGGCGGCCATCAGCGGTTCGTCGCCGGTCGCTCGGGCGATTTCGGCCATGCCTGCGGCCATGTACAGCGCGCGCACGCTGTGTCCCTCCAGTGCGGTCTGCTCACGCACCGGCAGGTGGTGCTGGGCGTAGCTGTCGGCGAACTTGTGCAGCGGGAAATGGAACGATCCGCCGCGCTTCGCGGCCTCCTGATGGAAGAAGTTGGGCTGCTTGCCGCGCTCGTCGATGAAGTACTTGGCCAGGTCCAGCATCCATTTTTCGCCCGTGGCGGCGTACATGCGGACCAGCGCCAGCTCCACTTCCTGATGGCCCGGATAGCCGTGCAGCTTGCCCTCTTCGGCGCCCAGCACGGACTCGATGTGCTTTGCCATGCGCGTCATGATGTCCAGCAGCTCGCGCTTGCCGGTGGCCTCATAGTAGGCCACGGCGGCCTCCATCATGTGGCCCGCGCAGTACAGCTCGTGGCAGTCGCGCAGGTTGGTCCAGCGCTGGCCGGGCTCCTTGACGGTGTAGAAGGTGTTCAAATACCCATCCGGCTGCTGGGCGCGGCCGATCAGCGCGATCACTTCGTCGGCGGTCTTTTCCAGCGCCGCGTCGGGCTTGGCGGCCAGGGAATAGCCCACGGCCTCCAGCCATTTCGCAACGTCGCTGTCCTGGAACACCATGCCGTAGTATTCGCCCTGGGACTCGCCCGCGGCGATGCGGAAGTTTTCGATGCAGTGGCTGGGTGCCGCGCCTGGGACGCGGTCGTTCAGGATCTCCCACTGATAGGGGATGACGTCGGACTGGACCAGGTCATAGACGCGCTTCCAGAATCCCTGGCCGATGGCGAAGTCCGCAGCGCGGGGCGTGATGATCTTGCTCATGATGGTGGTTCCTTTCTGGTGGTTTTTATGGTGTGATTCACTGCTCGTCCCGCACCGTAAAGTACATCGTGTACCGCTCGTCCCTGAGATCCTTCAGCCGAATCATGGGCACGCTCTCGCCCTGGGCCGTGATCGTGTACTGCGCCACCTGCTCCACGTGCGCCATGCGGCTCTCCCGCCTGACCAAATCCCTGGGCTGCGCCACGCCCCGCGGCATGGTCAGCGCGTCGCTGGCGGTCAGGCCCACCAGCACATCCGGGCCGTCGATGAACGCCATGCGGTTCTCGTCGTCGGGCAGCGGCACTTCCAGGATCACCGTCGGGAAGTACAGCGTGATCTCGCTGTCCTTCCAGGCGCGCTTGATCTTCATCACCGAGCCGGACCCGGCGTGGGGCTGGACCTCACCGTCCACCGCGACCTGCGCCTGGGGCCTGACCCACCACGGGATGCGCAGCTGCAGCTCGAACTCCGTCTCCTCCTGGCAGCTCACCTTCACGCTGTACCGCCTGCCGGTGAAGGCTTGGATGCTGGCCTGGATCTCCTTGGGATAGGGCCGCCTCAGCGCGTAGGGAAAGTTAAAGTTTTCTGCGATGCGGATGTTCACATCCCTGCCACCCACCTGAATCTTGGCGTCCACGGGCCGGTACTGTGCGATCAGCGCGCCGCCGTCAAAGCCGAACACCGTACCCGCCGCGTGTAGGTTTTGCACCTGCACCAGCGTGCCGTGGCAGCACCAGAAGTTGCCCGTCTCCGTGCCCCAGTTGGCCTTGCCGCCGGGCTGCATGGGCAGATAATAGGCGACCATGCCCGTGTCCGGGTGCTGCTGGGCCAGGATGCCGTTTTCGAAGTTCAGCTCGATGTAGTCCTGGTACTCGATGGCGCCCGTGTGCCGGAACAGGAACTCGGCCAGCCGGATCATGTTGTACACGGTGCAGTGCTCCTGGTTGTCCTCGTTCAGCCGGTCCTTGAGCTGGAACGGCGCTGTCCAGGCCTCGTAGCTGGTCTGTCCGCCCGTGGCGAAGTAGCCGCGATGGGTCACTGCGCAGTCCCAATAGGCCTTTACCACGTCCAGGTACTTGCGCTCGCCGGTGACCTCATACGCCCGCGCCACGCCCAGCACCTCGGGGATCGTGGTGTTGGCGTGCATGTTGGTCAGCACGTCCTCGCCCTTCATCAGCGGCTCGAACAGCTTGCGGCGGTAGTAGCGCTCCATCAGATACTTGTGGTCCGCGTCGCCCGTCTCGCCGTACAGGTCCGCGAAGAACTCCATCATGCCGCCGGTCTCCACGTCGATGATCTCGTCGAACTTTTCCTCGGTGAACTGATCGGTATAGGCGCGGAACCACTTCGCGGCATCGATGGCGACCGTCAGCGCCAGCTCGCTCCCCGCGAACCGGTGCATGTCCATCAGGCCCATCAGCGTCTTGTGCACCGTGTACGACGGCGCCCAGATGCGCTTTCCCCGGGCGATCCACTGCATGTACTGCTGCGGGATCGAGAAGCACCAGCCGTCGCCGTGCTCCAGCTGGATGCGGCGCAGTTCGCGAACGATGTGGTCGCCCCGGCCCTTCAGCTCTTCATTGCCCATGTAGGCGTAGGAAAACGCGCAGCCGCTGAGGAAATGGCCCAGAAAATGGCCCCGCAGCTGGCAGGTGGGCGATTCCCAGCCGGTGAACACGCCCTCGGGCAGGGTATAGCTCGGCAGCGAGTCCGCCACCAGCCCCGCCTCGTTGTAGAAGTTCAGCAGCAGCTTGTCCGAGTGCAGCCGCATCATGTAGTTCGCGTTGAGCGTATACCGGTGATACAGTTCTCCCCCAAGCAGCCGGATCGAGCCCGGCCGTGCGGCGGTGTAGGTCTGCATAGGCGATGCCTTCCTCTCGTTGGTACTAATCCTTCATCCCCGACAGCATGACGCCCTTGACGAACTGGTCCTGGCCGATCAAAAACGCGATCAGCACCGGGATCATCGACAGGAACGCGCCGCCCATCAGCACCGGCCAGTTGGTCATGTACATGCCCTGCATCGTCGCGATCCCCAGCGGCAACGTCTTCAGCCCGTCGGTGTTGATGTAGATAAACGGGTTGAAATAGTCGTTCCACACACCCATGAAGATAAAGATCAGTAGGGTGGTGATCGTTGGCTTCGCCATGGGCAGCATGATCTTCCAGAAGATCTGGAAGTGGTTGCAGCCGTCGATCTTTGCTGAGTCCTCCAGCGCCATGGGCACCGTCACGAAGAACTGCCGCAGCAGGAACGTGCCGTAGGCGCTGACCACCGCGGGCAGGATCAGTGACCAGTGGGTGTCGACCAGGCCGTACGTCTTCATCATGATGAAGTTCGGGATGACTGTGACCTGGAACGGCACCATCATGGTCGCCAGATACAGCATGAACAGCTTGTCCACGCCCCGAAACTTGATCCGCGCGAACACATAGCCCGCCATGCAGCTGGTGAACAACTGCGCGACGACCACGATCGATGTGACCTTGAATGAGTTGAGCAGGTACAGCACGAACGGGAACCGCTTCATCAGTTCCTCGTAGTTGCTCCATTCGATCCGAGAGCCGAACAGTGTCGGCGGGAAGGTGAACACCTCGTTTTCGGGCTTGAGCGAGGTCGTCACCATCCAGATGAAGGGCACGATCATCGTCAGCGCACCGAGTGTCAACACGAAATATAGCAGTGCCCGTGAGGCTTTTTCGCCGGGCGTCCTTGCGCGAAACTCCATTCGCAGTCCCTCCTTTCCGTCAATAGACGACCTTCTTCTGCAGCAGCATGTTCAGCAGTGTGATCACCATGACCATCGCGAACAGTAGGTACGCCAGCGCCGAGGCATAGCCCACATAGAAAAACTTGAACCCGTTCTGATAGATGTAGTGCACCAGTGTGGACGTGGCGCGGCCCGGGCCACCGCGCGTCATCAGCTGCACCAGGTCGAACACCTGGAAGCTGCCGATGACCGACATCACGAACACGAAGAACGTGGTTGGGCTGAGCAGCGGCCAGGTTACGTGTAGGAATTTCTGCACATTGTTCGCGCCGTCCAGCTCCGCGGCTTCGTAATAGGTGGTGGACACGTTCTGAAGGCCCGCCAGGAACAGCAGCATGTTGTACCCGAGATTCTTCCAGATCGAGGCGATGATCACGGCGGGCAGTGCCCAGATCTGGCTGTTCAGCCACGCGGGCGGCTCCGCGACGCCGATCATCTTCAGGAACGAGTTCAACAGGCCAAAGTCCGGGTTGTACAGCCACTGCCACACCAGCGACACCGCCACGGCGCTGGTGATGACCGGCATGAAGAACGCCGCGCGAAAAACGCGCACGAACTTGATTTTCTGGTCCAGCGCCAGCGCCAGCATCAGCGACAGGAACATGCCGATGGGCACCACGGAGATCGTATAGACCAGTGTGTTGCGCACGACCTGGCCCACGATCTTGTCGTAGAGGAGCATCTCCTCATAGTTATACAGCCCCACAAATTCGGCCGGGGTCAGAATGTCATAGCTGGTGAAGCTGAGCGCCAGCGACGCCAGCACCGGGAACAGCGTGAACATCATGAAGCCCAGCAGGTTCGGGCTGAGCATGAGAAAAGCCCAGAAACCGTCCCGCTCTGTGAGCTTTCGATTGACGACGACGGGCTGTCGTGCAGTCATGTTAAGCACCTCTCTTGCTTGGTTAGTGTTTGTTCTTGTGGGTGCGGAAGTAGGCCGCACGATATGCGCTCGGGGTCATGCCCTCGTAGGTCTTGAACAGCTTGAGGAAGTATTTTTCGTCCTGGAACCCGAGCACGTAGGCCAGCTGCCGCACGCTCAGGTCGGTGGAGACCAGCATCTCCCGTGCCTGGGCGATCTTAACATCATGGATGTACTTGATGAGCGGCAAGCCCGTGTTCTGCTTGAACAGGCTGGACAGATAATCCGCGTTGTAGCCGAACCGCTCGGCGATGCCGCTGGCGGTCATGGGCTCGCCCTTGTGTACGCGGATCCATTCCAGCACCTCCACGAACCGCTTCATCTGGCCGCGCTCGGCCTGGGCCTGGTCGTCGTCCGGGCGCTGATGGCCGTCGATGGCCTGCCGCGCCAGCTCGATCATGGCGGAGGTCAGACAGTAGTCCGCCGCGTAGCGGGTGTAGGCGTCGGAGTTGGCGATGTGCAGCAGTTGCTTCATCTGAATGATGAGCCTGCTGCTGCTCTGCAGCTGGAAGTGTTCCGGGCACAGCAGCCTGTCGGAAAAGCTGAACCGGTACATCCGGCTCTGGATACGGGCGATGCGCAGGTCGGCCTCGGGCTGTTGCACCATCTGGGTGTCGGCCCCGCGGGACTGAAAATGGCACCAGTAATAGCTTAGCCCTGTTTCGCACTCGCGATGGCCAAAATGCTCCTCCCCCGCCAGCAGGATCATCGCCTGGCCGGGCCGAAGCTCATACTCCACCCCGTTCTGGGCGATGTACAGTATCCCTTCCTGCGCCACCAGCAGCACATGGCTGTTCAGTCTGCGCTTGGTATGGGTCCAGGGCTGGTCGGCGCTGAACTGGCCCGAGGACAGGTGCTTGAGGGGCGTCCGGATCTCCAGGTCCAAATACCGCATTCGGGCGCTCCTTTTCATCAAAATGGGCGGGGGCAAGCCCCCGCCCTACGGTGCATGGGTCCAGTCGCTGTCGCTCAGCGGCGGCGCAGCTCGGCGGCCACGTTATCAGTAATATTCTGGATGGTGAGGTCCATATCCTGCCCCTCGGCGGAGAAATATAGGTTCAATTCGTCGTTGATGGCGGTGTTGGCCTTGGTCTTCGGGTTCAGCGCGGTCTGATAGACGGCCGCGTCGCGGAAGTAGGGCACCATCGCCTCGTAGCCTTCGCCGTACACGTCCTTGTTGTACCAGGAATCGATGTTCTCAGGCGCATACATGGCGGTGCGGTTGGGCATCCACAGGCCGGAGCGGACCAGGTCGGTCTGGTACTCGGCGCTGGACAGGAAGCTCAGGAACTTCCAGGCCTCGTCGGGATGCTTGGTCTTGGTCCATGCGCTGTGCACGTGCGCCTGTCCGATGGTGGAGGCCACTTCCGCACCGTTGACCTTCGGCAGACAGCCGACGCCCACGCGGAAGCCCATGGAGGCCAGTTCCTGCATCGCCCAGCTGCCGTCCAGCAGCATGGCGATCTTGCCGGTCTGCAGCATCTGCGCTCCGCTGAGGCCGGAGGAGGACTGCTCCATCAACAGCGAGGCCTGCGGGGCAACCTTGTACTCATTGCGCAGGGCCAGGATGTCAGACATGACCTTGCGGAAGATGTCGTTGTCCACATCGGCGGCGGAGAAATCATCGGTGTAGTACTTGCCGCCGGCGGCATAGTACAGCGCCATGCGCGGGTCGGCGTTCTCGGTGCCGTACACGCCGAAGGTATCGACGGTGCCATCTTCGGCGACCTTCGTCAGCTTCTGCGCGTTCTCCACGAACTGCTCCCAAGTCCAGGCCTGGGCCGGGTCTTTCGGGGGATATTCCACGCCGGCGGCGTCGAAAATGTCCGCGTTGTAGTAGATCGCCGGGCTGACTGTGCAGCTGGAGACGCCGTAGATCTTGCCGTCGATCTGCATGACCGCCACGGACGACGGGATGAACTCGTCCAGGGTGTACTCGGCGTTAAACCGGTCGGTGAGGTCCATCAGCACGCCCTTGATCTGGAAGTTGCGGTAATCGCCGGTGCCCATGAAGAAGGTGTCGGGGGCCGCGTCGCCCGCGATCATGGTCAGCAGCTTCTCGGAATAGGTGCCGTTGATGGGGGTGTACTCGACCTTGATGCCCGGATTTTTGGACTCAAACAGCTTGATGCCGTTGAGCACGGACTCGGTCTCCAGGGGGCTCGCTTCCCAGCCCATGAAGGTGATGGTCGTCGGGGACTCCGCCAGTGCGGGCAGCACACCCATCATCGTGGCGAGCAGGGCAATGACGAGCAACAGACAGGTCTTCTTCATCCAGCATTCCTCCCGAAATCTTTTTATTCAACTGGCCGCGCCAGAAGGATACAAGAAGTCATAACCAAAGCGCCTCGCATTTGTGGCATCCTGTTCAATTATGCCACAAACACACTGCCGATTTCAACGAGAATATTAACCATATACACACCTGTTGCTGTCTGTATTGTAACGGACAAACGCCCGCTTCGCAAGCCAACAAAACCAAAGAAAAGGTGGACAAATCCGAGAATTATGATGTGAATGTGAAGGAAGTGCGTTGAAAAGGAGGTTGCGCCATGGCGGAATCGTTTCTCATTGAGCGCAATCGAAAGGTCCTCTGTCAACCCGCCGTCTCCGCGCGCCTCATGTCTCCGCGCGTCCCCCCGTCATCCTGAGCGTCAGCGAAGGACCTTCCTCAAATCTCATGTCGAAACCGCATGAAGAAGGTCCTTCGCTTGCGCTCAGGATGACGGCGAGGGCGGGTCAATCGGGGCGCGGCTGTCGGGAACACGGTACTATCGGCGTCATCTGAATCGCCTCATCCGTACATGCCTGCGCGCAGCGCCCGCAGCGAATGCACTCCGCGTGGTTCGGCTTTTCCGGCATCGGCACCTGCATCGGGCACACCGCCGCGCACCGCCCGCAGCGAACGCACCGGTGTCCGTCCACCGCCAGATGCACAAAACTCACCCGATTAAACAGCGCATAGACCGCGCCAAGCGGGCACACATACTTGCAAAACGGCCTGTCGATCACCAGCGACAGCCCCAAAAACAGCGCCAGCAGCGCGGCTTTCCAGCCGAACAGCAGCCCAATCGCGCCGCGCAGTGACTCGGTGGTCAACAGCAGCGGCACGCCGCCAAACAGCGCCCCCGAGGGGCAGATGTACTGACAAAAGTAGGGCGGCGCGATCCCAAACGCGTTGGTGAGCCACATCGGCAGCAGCACCACGAACACCGCCAGCACGCCGTATTTCAACCACCGAAGCGGCCTGTCGATTCGCGCGGACAGCTGCCATTTCCGCCTCTTGAGCCGCCCCAGCAGGTCCTGAACCAGCCCGAACGGGCAAAGCCAGCCGCACACGAACCGCCCCATCAAGACGCCGAACAGCGCCAGCAGGCCCATCACGTAGAAGGAGACCTGGTGCTTCGCGCCGCCCACAACCGCCTGCAGCGCTCCAATCGGGCAAGCGCCCAGCGCGCCTGGGCAGGAGTAGCAGTTCAGCCCCGGCACGCACACATTCTTCAGCGGCCCCCGATAAATGTGCCCGGTGACGAACCCGCCCAGGTTCAGATTGGTGACCAGAAAAAACCCGATCTGGGTCAATAGCCTCTTCATCGCCGCCACCTATCCGATCCCGATGCATTCCAGGCAGATGTTGATCGCCTTGGTCAGCACCGCGCGCACTTCGCCCCGATACACCCCGACAAAGACCATGCCGACGCCCAGCGCCACCAGCGCCCAGCGGGCCATGTTCAAAGAGCGTCCGCTCACGCGACCACCTCCGTGTCAATTGAACGCCCAACTCTGTTATTATGCAACCACCCGCCCCGCGCCGTCATCGTGAGCGCAGCGAAGGATCTTTCACAAACTCAATCCGCCCATCCCTGAGCGCGTACACCGCGTCGAACCCCGCGTAGTCGTCCAGCTTGTGGGCGATCACCAGCACCGTCTTTTCCTGCTTTAGCGCCATGATCGTTTCCAAAATCAGCGCCTGGTTCCGCTGATCCAGGCTGCTCGTCGGCTCGTCAAACAGCAGGATCGGCGCGTCCTTCAGGATCGCCCGGGCGATGGAGATGCGCTGCTTTTGCCCGCCGGACAGGTTGGTGCCGTTCTCCGAGACCACGGTGGACAGCCCGCCCCGAAACCCGCTCAGTTCCTCATAGATGTGCGCCCGCCTCATCGCGTCCGCCACCTCGCCGTCCGTGGCGTCGGGCTTCACGATCCGGATGTTGTCCAGGATCGTGTCGTTCAGCAGGAACGGTTCCTGGTTGATGACGCACAAGCTGTCCCGGAGGCACTTTTCAGACAGGCTGTTCAGGTCCCGATTCCCAACGAAGATCCGTCCATCCTCGCAGTCTAGCAGCCCGGACAGCAGCCCGAACAGCGTCGTCTTGCCGCTCCCAGAGGCGCCCACAAACGCCGCTGCCGACCGCTCCTGAACGGAAAAGCTGATGTCTGACAGGATCGCGTCGCCCAGGTCATAGCCATAACTCAGATGCCGCACGTCGATCCCGTGCCCATCCAGCGCCTCCACGTCCCCGAACCGCTCAGCGCTGGAGGAATCCAGCACCGCCAAAATTCGCGACGCCTTGTAGTCGCCCCGCTCCAGCCAGTCCTTGATCTGGGCGATGAACGACACCAGGTCGTACATGAACCCGCCGTAATTGATGATCGTCAGCAAGATGATCACCGAGATCTGATGGTTCGGCATCAGCACGCCCACCGAAAACACGATCAGCAGCGTCTCCACTCCGTGTTGGGTGAACGTCTTGAACCGGCTGAACAGCGCGTTTTTTTGATCCTTTTCCTTCTGCACCGCCGCCATTTTTCGGCTGATCCCGTCCGTGGCCGCGATGATCGGCCCCTTGATTCCCAGCGCCTTGATGTCCTTGATGCCCCGGAAATTCTCATTGAGCTTCGAGGAAAACTGTTCACTGTTGCCCTTCAGCTTCTCAGTATACCGGAGGTCGCGCTTGATCCGCACGGACTCGATCAGGTACATGAGGCCGATGCCGCCCGTGAAGATCAGCCCGCAGGGCCAGCTCAGCGCGTAGATCACCGCCAGAAAACTGAAGTTGGTCAGGCAGTCTGCCAGGATGCCCAGCATGTTCGGCAAGAACGACGACACTTCTTGAGCGTCGTCTGTGATGCGCTCCAGATAATAGCCGCTGGACAGGTGCTTGATCTCCTGATATCGAGTGTCCATGAACTTCGCGATGATGTCCTTGCGGATGTCCGCCGCCACGTCGTTCGTCAGCGCCGATGCGATCTGCTCCCAAAAGAACCAGAACAGATGATGAAACAGGATGATGCCCATGATGATCAGCGAATAGAGCGCGATCGTCTCGAACGATGCGTCCGTGATCCCCAGCAGCCGCCTGCTCGTGAAATAAGGCAGCAGCATCCCCAGCCCGCTGGCGGTGACCATCACGAAAACCACCGACCGGATCGTGCGCCGGTGTGGGCGGTAATAATGTGTGAATTGCCGCAGGGACGGGTATTTTGTCGGCATGTCGAGCACTCCTTATTGAATCTGTATGATCGAGCATCGATTGCTCAGCAAATCCAAGCGCATCAGCCGTTTTGACAGCACTTCTCCGCGCCCCGTCAGCAGCTTGATGACCTCCGCACACTGAACGGAGGCCGTCGCGGCGGCGACGAATGGCAGGTTGCCCTGCTGTGCCGCAGCGCCTCTGCGGGCGTACAGCAGATCCAGGCTGTTGTCGCCCGGCAGGATCGTGGTGACCTGGCCATACCATCCGCCAATCGCGCCGTGCACCAGCGGAATGCCCATTTCGCCGCAGTGCCATTGGAGCAGCAGCCGGGCATCGAGGCCGTCCAGCGCGTCCACCGCCACGTCGCACCCCGCGAGCATCTCCTGCGCATGCTCGTCGTCAAAGCGGCTGGCGATGGCCGTGACCGCCACCGAACTGTTGACTTCCGCCGCGCGCCGCTTTGCCGCGTCCACCTTCAGCTCGCCCACATTCCGCTCAGTCGAGAGCAGCTGGCGATTCAAGTTGCTCTGGCAAAACCGGTCAAAGTCCACCGCCACGATGTGGCCGACGCCGATCCGCGCGGCCATTTCGATCACAAATCCCCCGAGCCCGCCGCACCCGATCACGCAGATCCGCTTGTCCCGAAGCCCGTCCGAGGCTTCCTCCGTCAGCGCAGGCACATTCCGCGCATATCGGTCCTCCATCAAACCACCCCCTCATCGCTCGACAGATGCACCCGCATCCATTATACAAAGCAAACCGCCCGGAATCAAGCCCAAGCCTACTGCAGTACCGCCGATGCAAATTGGCAAATTGGTTACCGACCGCACGGTAGGCGCATAGGATAGGCTGCATAGATCAGTCGTCATGCGCCTAAATCATCTGGAAAGAAGGCGAACTCAATGGGCAAACCCGTATTCAAAGTCGTGGATCGGAAGGGAAAAGTCCTGATCCCGTTGGCCCTTCGCCAGTATCTCGGCGTCGAAAATGGCGATACAGTCAGCCTAACGGCAGAAAACGGAAAGATTGTCGTGCAAAGGGCGACCGTGACCGACGACAATGTGGCGATCCAGGCGGCAAAACCGCACTTTGCTCAGCCGTCTGACTGCAGGTCCGACAGCATGAATCTGTCCGTGCTGCTGGAAAATGCCGCCAGACTGATCAGAGACATGGAGCTCAGGTGATGTGTTAAGTTTTTTGCTCACATAGCAATCGTTCGGTAGGTGCATAGGATGAAGTGCGGGGGATTGCCCCCACGCAGCCCTACTGAGTGAGAAATGACGACGTCGAATTTTCAACGATTCTAATAGGGAGTCCTGAATCATGAATTATCCGAACCGAATGGACAGTTGTTCTGATCGTGGAAATGAACTGAAGTATTTGATGCAGAAGCTGGCGGAGATTCTCCGCTGTTGCAGAGGACACTGTGAGTGCATCGTCTGCTGCGACATGTTTGAGCGCGTGTATCCCAGTCTCGTCAAGTACCTGATGGAGCATGAAGAAGCGGATATCAACAGCAGTTGCGAACCCCCGATCATGGAACTCAAGTATATCCTGAAGAAGCTCAAAGAGATGCTGCGCAGTTGTGAAAGAAGCAATTGTAGGGATTTCTGCATGATGTTTGAAGACCTGTATCCATGCCTTGTGAAGTATATGAAGGAGCATGCCTGCCCGTGGTACTGCAAAGGCGAAAAGGGCGACCCGGGCGAACCCGGTCCCGAAGGGCCGCAAGGCCCGCGTGGGCTGATGGGCGATCCTGGCGCAACCGGCCCCACCGGCGCTGACAGCACCGTCCCCGGCCCGACCGGCCCACAGGGCATTCAGGGCGCAACCGGCCCGACGGGCGCAGACAGCACCGTCCCCGGCCCGATTGGCCCAGCAGGCCCCATCGGCCCCACCGGCGCGCAGGGCGAACAGGGTGCAACCGGTCCGACAGGCGCTGACAGCACCGTCCCCGGTCCGACCGGTCCGCAGGGCCCGGCCGGCGTCGACGCGTCCGGCTCCCTCATTCCCTATACCACCGGCTCGTCGATCGCGATTTTTATGTCCAGTGAGCAGCACCCCTATTCCATCGGGTTTGGGCTGCACGGCGAGCTGCCACACCCAATTGTCGACGGAACCTTGGCCGTCGCCGGCGGTCTCATTGCCTCGTTCCCGTTTTTTATCGCCAGGGATTCCGTGATCACCGACATGGCTGTTTCGATGATGGCCATTGAAAGCGAGGACCTCGGCAGCGCCTCGGCAAACATGTATATGCAGTTGTGCTACAAGATCGACACGACCTATTTCATCGCCATACCTGAAACCAAGGTCGTCATGGAGCCTGTTTTGACTGGCAATGTAGAAAGAGGCACGCTGTTCGAGAAGATTGTGACGAACATGAATGTCCCGGTTTTGGCGGGCAGCAGGCTGATGCTGATCGTTCACAAGGATGTCACAGTCGAGGACAGCACCAAGAGTATCAATGCCATGATGAGCGGGAGCATCAACCTGAGAAGCGTATGATGATGAGATGCAATCGCTGGAATACGGTCATCCAGTGTTTCCCGGAACAGCAAGAGGGCTGCGCATACGCGGTGACCGTGACGGATCCGTATGGCAATTTGATCTGTCGCGGGACGACATGCCGCGGCATCTATCGTTTTTTTGCGCAGGTCCCAGGTCAGTACCACATTGTGGTGGCGGGCACCGACGGCTACAGACCCGAAGCAGCTCAACGCTGGGTCTGCTTATCGCCCTGTTGTTGCCAGCGCCTCTGTTTCGACTTCGAGAAGAAGCCAATGGAGACAGTGGCGTCTTTCACCCTGACAGACCGCTATTACGAAGGTTTACCAATTGAAAAAGGAGAAATTCAATTATGGCAACGTCCTATAACATCTCCATTGTAAACGGCATCGGCACCGAACAGATCGTGAATGGCACCTATAGCGTGACCGTCGATGCGACGGGCTACGACCCCACAACCCTTGTCCCCGCGACCGAAACGGTCACGGATGAGAGAGACACCTATCCATTCACAGTCGCCGCCACAGGCACGTTGACGCTGCACGTCACCGAGACTGGCGCGCCAACCATTCCCATCGTTGGGGCCATGTTCCGCCGCTGCGACTCGGCCGGCACGCAGTACGGAAACCCAATCACCACGGACTCGAACGGCCAAGCACAGTTTCTCAATGTCCCTTTTGCCGCCACAGGCGCTCCGAATATCTATTTTAAGCAGCTCATCTCGGATGACGATCACAATTATGACGAAGAGACGCAGAGCACATCGATGGCGACCGTTGGCGAGACATTCGAGGTCTACAATGAGCCCGCGAGTCCCAAAACCGTCACCCTCCGCGACGCCAACTACACCGGCCTGCCCGTTGACGCGGCAACCATCACGTTCTCGTAGACCATTCACCACGACGATGCAGTGGTCTCAAGGCATTGAGCAGATGCTACGGAAAGGAAGAACACATGAGATTCTATTATGAAGTAGACCCCGAGGACGGGGACGTCGATCTGGACGAGCTGAGGGAAGAAAAGCCAGTTCGCCATGACCGCGACGATGACTGTGGTGGTGACGACGATTGCTGGAAATGCTGCAAGGGCGACAGAGGCGACCGCGGCCCTTCCGGCTGCCACGGCCCGCGCGGCCCCAAGGGCGACACCGGCGATACCGGTCCGCGCGGATGTCCGGGCCCGGCAGGTCCCAAGGGGGATCGCGGTCCGATGGGCCTGCGCGGCGAACCCGGGCCACAGGGCTCGCAGGGCGACCCCGGTAGCCAGGGCCCGCGCGGCATCCCCGGCCCGCGCGGCTCGCAGGGTGAAAAAGGCACGCGCGGCGAGACGGGCCCTCGCGGTCCGCAGGGTGAAAATGGAGAAAAAGGCGAGCGCGGCTGCACCGGCGACAGAGGCCCTCAAGGCCCCGTCGGCCCCCAAGGCCCTGCTGGCTGTCCCGGCCCCGAGGGCGATCAAGGCGAACAGGGTGAGCGCGGTGCGACCGGCGCCATGGGACCCCAGGGCGAGCGCGGCCCGATCGGCCTGCAGGGCAACACGGGCGATCCCGGCCCCAAGGGCGACAAGGGCGACACGGGCGTCGAGGGTGCGCAGGGACCGCGCGGCGATGAGGGCGATCCCGGCCCGCAGGGCCCTCCCGGCCCGCAGGGTGAACGAGGCGATGTGGGGCCGACCGGCGTCGTAGGCCCGCAGGGCCCTGCCGGTCCGGACGGCCCTCGAGGCGAAATCGGCCCGCAGGGCCCGATGGGTCCGCGTGGCTATACCGGCGATGTCGGCCCGATCGGTCCCATCGGTCCGATCGGCCCTACCGGCGATACCGGCGCAACGGGCGACCAAGGCATTCAGGGCGTCACGGGCAACACCGGCCCAGAAGGTCCCAAGGCCGTCATGGACTATATCAGCATTTATGGCTCACAGGCGCTCAATGATGATGTATACTATGACAACTACGTTGTGGAGTTTGACGAAGAAAACTGCCGGTTTGGATCGGCCATCACCTTCAACGGCGGTCCGCTCTACAACTTCACGCTGGAGGGTGGCAGGACCTATTTCGCTGCCTTTGAAGCCCAAGTCGATCTCGAAGCGCAGCACGGCGGCAGCGCAATCGGCATGAGACTGAACAACATCAGCATTCCCGGCTCGGGCGTCGCCACGGAGTTTAACCGCTACGGTACGACTACCGGCACGCACTCCGTGACCTCCATCGCGATCTTCGAGACGGAGGCGGACAAAGAAAGCCTGTTTGAAGTGCGGTTCGGCCAGACCAATCCCACCAAACTTCAGGGGCAGGTCGTCACGATCATCGCAATCAGATGACCAACTCACAGCCCTCGCCGCGCGCGGCGGGGGCTGTTTTGCGTTGCACGAATGCGTCGGGACTGCGGTTGTGATGCTTGTGATGGATGCCATCATGGGGTATAATGATGATGAGCACCCGTAGAGGTGTTTGTCATAGCTGGCGGACGCCGGAAGCTGATGGACACGAGAATCATGAGGAGGATGCCACCCCATGAGACAAAACACGCTGCACATGGTCGGCAACGCGCACATCGATCCTGTCTGGATGTGGTGTTGGCAGGACGGTTTTCAGGAGATCAAGGCCACGTTTCGCTCGGCGCTGGACCGCATGCGGGAGTACGACGGGTTCGTGTTCACGGCCAGTTCCGCCGCGTTCTATGAATGGGTGGAGCGGAATGATCCGGCCATGTTCAATGAGATCGCAGCCCGCGTCGCAGAGGGGCGTTGGCAGGTCGTGGGCGGCTGGTGGGTGGAGCCGGACTGCAATGTACCTTCGGGCGAGAGCTTCGCCAGGCACGCGCTGTATGCCCAGCGCTACTTCCAAGAAAAATTCGGCATCACCTGCCGCACGGGCTACGCCATCGACAGCTTTGGCCATTCCGGTGCGCTGCCGCAGATCCTGCGTCTGTCGGGGATGAGCCGGTATGTGTTCATGCGGCCCGCCCGCCATGAAAAGGCGCTGCCTCGGAATCTGTTTACCTGGCAGGGCGATGAGGGTTCGGAGGTGCTGTGCTTCCGGTTGCCGTTCGATTATTGCACCTGGGGCGAGCAGCTTAAGGCCCATATCGGGCGTTGCGCGGGGGAGTATCAGGATGAGCGCGGGCTGATGTGTTTTTACGGCGTGGGCAACCACGGCGGCGGGCCGACCCGCCAAAATCTGGACTCCATTCAGGCGCTGGATGGAGAGGACAGTACAAAGCTGATCCTGTCGTCGCCCGACCGCTATTTTGATGAGGCGGAGGAGATGGGCGGCCCGCTCATGGTGGTCGCGGGGGAGCTGCTGCACCACGCCAGCGGCTGCTACAGCGCCCATTCGGGCATCAAGCAGTGGAATCGCCGCGCGGAAAACCGGCTGCTGAGCGCCGAGAAATGGTCGGCGGTGGCGAACGCGCAGTTGGGCCTCGACGACCCGGCGCGGGACCTGGCCAAGGCCTGGAAAAAAGTGCTGTTCAACCAGTTCCACGACATCATGGCCGGCACCTGCCTGATGGAGGCCTATGAGGATTCGCGGGACGAGCTAGGGCTGGCGCTGAGCGTGTCCGCCGACGCCCTGAACGACGCGCTGCAGGCGCTCTCCTGGCGGATTGACATTCCTCATGCCGAGGGCGAGCGCCCGCTGGTGGCGTTCAATCCGCACGGATTCGACGCCCGCTGGCCGCTGGAACTTGAATGCGCCACACCGGACACGAACATGCGGCTGCTGGACGATGAGGGTCGCCCGGTGCCCTACCAGCTGGGGAGATCCTCGGTGGCCAGCAATGGCCGCAGCAAGCTGTGTTTTCTGGGCGAGCTGCCCGCGATGGGCTATCGCACCTACCGCCTGTCACCCACCGAGGGCTATGAGCGCCCGCCCGTTGACGCGGTTGCCCAGCCGCTGGTGCTGCAGAATGAGTTCCTCAGCTGCGCGTTTGATCCCGGCACCGGGCACATCGTGAGCCTGCGCGTGCCCGGGCTGGACGCGGAGCTGTTGCGCGGACCCGGCGCGGTGGCGCAGCTGATCCAGGACGACAGCGACACCTGGTCCCACGCGGTGCTCCATTTTGAGCAGCTCGCAGGCACGATGCACTGCAAAAGCTGCACGCGGGTGGAGTCTGGCCCGGTGCGCGACGTGGTGCGCGTGGTCAGTTGCTGGGCGCAGTCCACGCTGGTGCAGGAGTTCATCCTGTACAAGGGCATGCCCCATCTGCTGGTCAAGACCACTGTCGACTGGCGCCAGTCCAGGACCGCACTGAAGCTGCGGTTCCCGGTGAACCTGAACTACTGCCACGTGACCGCGAAATCCGCCTACGGATACGCAGACCGTGAGCTGGACGGCGAGGAATACCCGATGCACGGCTGGCTGGACATCACCGGCGCGACGCCGGGCCGCGACGGCCAGATCGCGGGCCTGTCTCTGCTCAATGACGCCAAATACAGCTACGACGCCCACGACCGGGCGCTGCACGTCACGCTGCTGCGCAGCCCGTTCTACGCCAATCACGAGCCCTTCGTCGTGGCGCCAGACATGGACTATCCCGTCGTCGACCAGGGCGTCCAGCATTTTCAATACGCCATCGCGCCGCACTTGGGCGGCTGGCAGGACGCGGAGACGGTGCGCGGCGAGGCGCTGCTGAACCAGCCGCCGGTGGTCCTGCCGGAGACATTCCACAGGGGCGACCTGCCCCAAAGTCACAGCTTTGCGCGCGTCATGGGCGACGGCGTGCTGCTGACGGCGCTGAAGCTGGCAGAGGACGGCAGCGGCGATTGGATCGCGCATCTGGAACAGGTCACGCGCCGCGCCGCGGAGGCGACGCTGGTACTGCCGTTGCTCGGGCGACAGGAGACCGTGGGTTTTCGGCCCGGCGAGGTCGCGGCGCTGCGCATCCCAAGGGACGCGAGTCGGCCCGCCTACCGCGTGGACTTCATGGAAAACCCCATGTAAACCCGATGCCCTCGCGAAGAAAAGAGACCGCCGCTCGCGCGACGGTCTCTCTTGATGCTTGCCGTTTACTTGTCGTACAGCGACCCGCCCTGGATCGCGACGATCTCCTGGTGCCTCGCGTCGTAGGCCGCCTCGACCTCGGCGAAGCCGTTGTCATTGTAGAACTGCAGCAGCGCGTCGAACAGGGCTTCGGCCTCTTCGGCGGTCTGGGCCATGATGATCTTGGGCATCTCGGCCTTGTATTGGTCCTCGCACAGCTTGCGGTTGATGCCCACGTCTGAGAGCTGGTCGACCTCTGTGTTCAGGCCCACGTATTCGTCGGTGACGAACATGATCGGGGTCAGCACATTGGCCTGGGTGGTGATGACCCAGTCCTGCTTCTCCGGGGGCTGCATGCCGTTGACCGCGAACTTCGTGGTGTCCACATTGTCGCTGTGGCTGCAGAACGACCACATCCAGGAGCCGATCTTGTTCTTCTCGTCGGTGGACAGCTCGGACTCGGCGTGGAGCAGCACGGGGTTGCCGTCCGCGTCCAGCTCATCCCACCAGCCTGCGCCCTGCGGGCCGTACATCATTTCAATGGAGCCCTGCTTGGTCAGCATGTAGCTGAACAGGTCAAAGATGCGCTGGGGGTCCTTGGCGTTCTTGGTGATGCACAGCACGTTCCAGCCGACGGTCTGCTTTTCGTCAGCGAAGACCTTGGTCACGCCCTCGGACGGGGGATAGACGGGATCGAGGATCTGGACGAAGTCGTCGCCGGGGCGGGTGTCGCGCAGCAGGGAGCGGAAGTGGTTGATGCTCTCCTGGCTGTGATCGTAGTACAGCAGCGCGGTGCGGCCCTGGACGAACTTTTCGATCAGCTGATCGGTGATGTCGGAGAACTGGGTCTCGGGGATCAGGCCCTCGCGATACCACTTGTTGGCCTCCATGGCAGCCTTCTTGAACACCGGGTCGCGCAGCACGGACTGGATCTTGCCGTCGATGCGGGCGGTGTAGTCGGCTGCCTTGTTCGGGCCGCCCATGGAGCGGTAGAACGCGGTGGTGATCTTGTCAAACGCGTCTGCGTTGTTTTGGGTGGCAAACGGGATCACGCTCGCGCCCTCTTCGGTGGCGGGCACATTGTCCTTGACGGCCTTGGCGAAGGCGTACAGGCCCTCGAAGGTGGAGAGGTCGGGGCTGCCGACGGCTTCGTACAGGCGCTTGTCGTACATCCACATGTCGTTGCCGCCGCTGGGGCCTTTGCGGGCCCAGTGGGGGACGGAGTACAGCACGTCGTTGATCTTGAGCAACTCCTGGGTGGAGGCCAGGATGTCATTGTCGAAGGACGGGTTGGCCGCCTGCAGCGGGGCCAGGTCCACGAACAGGCCCATCTCGGCCATGCGCTTGTGCACCGGGCCGCGGTCCATCTGGATGACGTCCGGCAGGTCGCCTGAGGAGATCATCAGGTTCAACCGCGCGTCGGCGTCCGCGTCAGGCTTAGACTGGTCGATGTTGATGTTGAACTTTTCCTGCCAGTACTTGGAAGTGGCGTCTTCGCCCCAGGGATGGATGGTCCACCAGTCATAGTTGTAATACAGGCTGAAGGTGTACGGGTCCAGGGCCGCTTCGGCGGCCAGCGCGATCTGGCCCAGCGGGATCATGGTCGCGGCCAACACCAGGGCCAGGAGCAGGATGGAGATGCGCTTTTTCATGGGGTGTATGCCTCCTTGTATCATTTGGTTGTGGTATCAAGTCTATTCGCGCGTCGATCCGGCGGCATCGGCTCCTTTCGGTTTGGGTTTTCTGCTTGTGTGATACAGTTGGGGGTGTCGCTCACGCGGCGGCGGGGGCAAGCCCCCCCCCTACACCGCGGTTTTGGGTCTGGTTGGGCGGGGGCTTGGCCTCGCCGCCGCGCGTGTGCGCCGCCGCTATACCTTGTTTGACCCCACCATGATACCCTTCGCGAAAAACAGCTG
>JAVBUD010000183.1:0-7640 GCA_031555755.1 Eubacteriales bacterium
TGATCGACGCCAGCCCCGAGCCCGCCGAATGGACGATCCCAGCCAGCCTGCGGGTGTCGGTGGGACAAAAATACCAGCTCGTGAGGCCCGTCCCATTCGTCATCGCACTCCCTGAACTGACAGTAAAGACCGGCAACAAGAAGATCGCCACCATCACCGACGCGGGCGTGCTGACCGCGAAGAAGTCCGGCTCCACCACGATCACGGTCCGGGCAGCGGACGGCACATCGCTGAAATGCAAGCTGACCGTGGTCAGCAACAGCTACAGCCGCTCCACGCCGCTGTACGTGAAGGGCACCCCCGGCCTGTACACGAGCACCAAGCGGCTGTACTACGAAAAGGGCAAGCTGAAAGCCGAGGTGTTCGTGGCGAACACCACCGGCGCGACGATCAAGAACGCCGCAGGTTTCGTGTTCGAGCTGTATGACGGCGACGCGCTGGTCTACGCGCGGCCCGCAGGCCCGCTGCAGTTCACACTAAAGCACAAGAAGTACGGCGTCTACAAGCTGACGATCACCAACGACATGCTCCAAGGCGTGAGCACAAAGGCTCTCGACCTTGGCAGCAAGCGCTACCGCGCCATCCTCCGCGGCGAAAACACGATTCCGCTGATCGGCTCTACAAAAGACGCGTCACAGGCGAAGTCCAGCACGTTTGGCTCCGCAGGGACCATGAAGCCTGTCCAACCCGCCCCGTAGCCCGTTCGGCGAGCCAGGCAGTTGCTCATAGATGCTGAACGACGCCCGGTAAAGCAGTTCTGAACGAAGCTCGAACCGATAATCGCCGGTTCGGGCTTTTTTATGCGTGCGAGAGTTTTATCCATGCGTACTCGGGGGCGATGGTCCATCTGGGCTGGAGGTATATCTCGATATTGACAACATATGCTTGCAATTTTTGATGAGTTCATGTAAAATATTAGTAATGTGCGCGGCGGGCGATCCGGGCGCACAAGAGTTAAAGGAGGTAGGACTCATGAAAAAGACTCTGGCTCTGATCCTTGCCCTGGCGCTCATTTTGGTGGTGATGCCCACGTCGTTCGCTGAATCCAAAGAAATTGCCTTTTTGCCCCCGGCGATGACCAGCCCGTTCTACGCGAGCTGCATCGAGGGCGCGCAGCCCGTGGCGGACGCCGCCGGTTACACGCTCACGCTGATGGCGCCCGAAGTGGAATCCGATTACGCCGGTCAGATGCAGCTGCTTGAGGACATGATCACCAAGGGCGTCGCGGGCATCGCGATCTGCGGCATCAACCAGGACGCGCTGGTCTCTGGCATCAAGAAGGCCAACGAAGCCGGCATCCCGGTGGTCATCTTCAACTCGATCACGCCCATCGAAGGCGTGGACATCTACGCGTATTCCGGCTACAACCAGTACAATGGCGGCAAGAAAATCGCCGATTGGATCAACGAGAAGACCGGTGGCAAGGCCAATGTGGCCGTCATCGAAGGCCTGCCCTCCGTGTACACCACCGAGCGCATGGGCGGCTTCGTGGATCAGGCCAAAGAAAAATACCCCGAGGTCGTGATGGTCGCTAGCCAGCCCGGCGACTGGGAGCGCGAGAAGGGCATGAACGCAGCCGCCAACATGCTGCAGGCGCACCCGGAGATCAACGTATTCTACGGCCTCTCCGACGAGATGGCGCTGGGCGCGGCGCAGGCCGTGAAGCAGGCCGGGCGCGACGACATCCTGTGCATCGGCCTGGACGGCAACCCCAACGCCAAAGAAGCCGTGAAGAACGGCCAGCTCACCGCCACATTGGACGTGGGCCCGGTGGACATCGGCAAGAACGCCGTTGAGTCGCTGCTCAAGGCCATCGCAGGCGAGACGCTCGACAACCCCGTCGTCGAGGCAGAGACCACGGTCGTGGACGCCTCCAACGTCGATCAGTTCCTCAAATAAGACCAACATGGCGCGATGGCGCGGGGCGGCGTGGCGCTGCCCTGCGCCTTGCCGTATGCCCATGTACGGGAGGGTTTCTATGGCCTATTTGGATATGTGTGGCATCACAAAGCGGTTCCCGGGCGTGCTGGCGCTGGACAAGGTCAGCCTGTCGGTGGAGTCCGGCGAGATCCACGCACTGCTGGGCGAGAACGGCGCGGGGAAGAGCACCTTGATGAAGATCCTCTCCGGCGCGTACCAAAAGGACGAGGGTGAGATTCTGTTGGCTGGCGTACCGGTCGCCATCCAATCCGCGCACCAGGCGCAGGGTCTGGGCATCTCCATCATCTATCAGGAGCTGAACCTGATTCCGCAGCTCTCCGTCGCCGAAAACATCTTCATCGGGCGGCTGATCGAAAAGCGCAGGGGCCTGGTGGACTGGGCCGAAATGACCCGGCAGGCGCAGCAGATGTTGGACAAGCTCGAAGTGCCGGTGGACGCGCGCGCGCTGGTCAGGACGCTGGGCATCGCACAGATGCAGATGGTCGAGGTGGCCAAGGCGCTGCTCACGAAGTCGCGGGTGCTGATCATGGACGAGCCGACCGCGCCGCTCACCGGCAAGGAGACCGAGACGCTGTTCGGCGTCATGCGCCGCCTCAAGGCCGAGGGCGTGGCGATCGTCTACATCTCGCACCACCTGGAGGAGGTGCTGGAGGTGTGCGACCGCGCGACCATACTGCGCGACGGTGCGAATGTCGCGGTGGTGGACGTCAAGGACACGACGCTGGATCAGCTCATCCGCCACATGGTGGGTCGCGATCTCACCGAGAAGTATCCCAAAATCGAGGCGACCATCGGGGACGAACTGTTCCGGGTGGAGCATCTGAACGCCGGCAGGCAGGTGCGGGACGTGAGCTTTTCGGTCCGGTCTGGCGAGGTTTTTGGCATTTGCGGGCTGGTGGGCGCCGGGCGCAGCGAGACCGCGCGCGCCATATTCGGCATGGATAAAAAACAGTCGGGCGACGTGTTCGTCAGCGGCGCGCGCGTGGACATCAAAAGCCCGCTCGACGCCATACGCGCGGGCATCGGCTTTGCCACCGAGGACCGAAAGGGCGAGGGGTTGGTGCTCACGATGGACGTGGGCGAGAACATCACGCTGGCCTCACTGGAGCAGTTCATCCTCGGCCCGTCGATCAACCTGGGCGAAGAGCAGCAGGCGATCACGGACTATGTGGGCAAGCTGTCCATCAAGACGCCGTCCATCCGCCAGAAGGTGCGCAACCTCTCGGGCGGCAATCAGCAAAAGGTCGTGCTGGCCAAGTGGCTGATGAGCCAGTCGCGCGTATTCCTGTTCGACGAGCCCACGCGCGGCATCGATGTCGGCGCGAAGATTGAGGTGTACAACATCATCAACGAGCTGATCCGGGCCGGTGCGGCCGTGATCATGATCTCCTCGGAGATGCCGGAGGTGCTGGGCATGTGTGACCGCATCGCAGTCATGCACCAGGGCGCCATCACAAAAATCCTCGATCGGAAAGACACGGAAATCACCCAGGAGATGCTGCTCTACTACGCCACCGGCGGTGACGAGATGCACGCGTCATAACCTGATCTGAGAAGGGAATGTGAACCCATGCAACGCACCATGAAGAAGACCGTTTCGGGCAACAACATTCTGGGCATCCTGATCGCGTTCGTGCTGTTGTGCGTGATCCTCGCCATCGCTTCGCCGGTTTTTTTGACCGTCGCCAATTTCTGGAATATCTTCCAGCAGGTGTCGATCAATTTTGTCGTGGCCATCGGCATGGCGTTCGTGATCATCTCGGGCGGCATCGACCTGTCCATCGGCTCCAGCATGGCCATCGTCGGGCTGATCATGGCGATGATGATGAAGTCCGGCCAGCCCGTCTGGCTGGCGATGGTCGCGGGGCTGCTCCTGTCGGCGGTGATCGGCTATGCCAACGGCGCGATGATCGCGTACTTGGGGCTGCCCCCCTTCATCGCGACGCTGGGCATGATGTACATCGGGCGCGGGCTCGCTTACACGGTCTCAGGCGGTCAGCCGGTGTACACGATGCCCCCTGCGTTCGTGGCGATATCTGAGAGGATGTTCGGCATTCCGCTGTGGTCGCTGTTGATCATGATCGGGGTGTTCCTGATCGGCTGGTATATCCTCAAATACATGCGCGTTGGGCGCAATGTGTTCGCCATCGGCGGCAATGAGCAGTGCGCCAAGCTCTCCGGCATCAACCTCAACCGCATGAAGTGCTTCGTGTACACAGTGAGCGGGCTGTGCTGCGGCGTGGCGGCGATCGTGCTGACCTCGCGGCTCGATTCCGCGCTGCCCACGTCCGCCGAGGGCCAGGAGATGAACGCCATCGCGGCGGTGGTCATCGGCGGCACCAGCATGAAGGGCGGCGAGGGCAGTCTGTTGGGCACGGTGATCGGCGTGCTGATCATCGGCGTCATCGCGAACGGCCTGAACCTGCTGGGCGTGCCCCAGGGCTGGCAGCGTGTCGTGAAGGGTCTCATCATCGTCATTGCCGTCATCATCGACGTGTTCAGAAGAAAGCAGGCCGAGCGGGGATAAGCCGCGTCGGCGCGCATGACTTTCCAGCGGAAAATTGATGAGCAGGAGAATCAAGATCGATTCTCCTGCTTTGCTCTATTGCTTCGCGATCCTCACCGTGATTGCCTCATCGTGCTTGAAATATTTACGGTAGATGGCGTTGTCCTCCTCCAGGGTGCGCTCCGCGAACTCCCCATCCTCGCCGGACTTTCCTCCGTTGATGTAGGGATGTTTAAACGGATACTGGATCGGCATCAGTGTGACCTGTGTCGGGATCTCCGAAAGCGGGTCAAAATCGGCGTAGAAGGTCAGCTTGTCCCGCCCATCGGTCAGTGTGCTGTGTAACGCACTCACGCCATACCCGAGCCTGCCCTCCGCATTGCGGCGCAGCAGCTCCATGCCGTCGGGCAGAATCAGCACATAGCTGTCCTCGATGAATCTCTGTGCGTCATAGTTCAGTGGCTTGTCATACACGATCTCCCACACGCACACAGTTTGATCCTTCAGGAAATCCAGCGTTTTTACGGTTACAGTCCGATCCGCAAGCTCAAACACGGTCTGCCCATCGGGCCGGGTGTGCGGGATCTCGCGGCTGTCGAATCGCTCTAGCTGTACGGTGATGGCCTCCTCGGGAATAAAATGCTCCCGCCTGCGCGCGCTGTAGGCCTTGTCGGTCATGCCCCCGAAATCGGGGGTCCAGAGCCGGACTGGCATGATCGTCACGGCTTCCGGGATGCTCACGAAGGGCTGTTCAAAGCGGTTGATGGATTGGGCGTGGACGCCGTCAGGCGGTTCATTAAACATGTTCAGAAGCCACTCTGAGTCGGCCTCGTGTGTGCCATGGATCAGCTCATTTCCGTCCACGTCCAGCAACACATAACGGCGGGAGAACGGGCCCATATCGTCTGCCGCCGCCCGTCCATACCGCTCATTCGCCGGGGCGCGCATCGTCACATCGAAGAACACGGCGGTGGCTGTGAAGTCCAGTCGGTCGATGGACAGCGTGTAGCCGGGGAACTCGAACAGTGTCTGGCCCACCACCCGCGTGCGCTGGGCACCCACGGTGGGCTGTATGGCGGTGTCCAGGGTGAGCGAAGCGTGGTCTTTGATGTCACCTTTTTTCATCCAGGCACGCACCTCCTCGGCGTCGCCGTCCATGGATGGGACGAAGTCGCCGGACCAGTTGACCAGCACGCTGCCATCGTCTCCGAACAGTTCGCCTGCATGCTCGCCCGCCTCCGTCCAGACCAGCTTTCGGTCGGTCGAGTACGCCTGTGCGTACAGCTTCACCGGCACGGGCAGTCCGTCGAACTCCGAAGGCAGGTTGTACCTCGCCTCAAACTGCCTGGACTTGGGGCTTGAATGGTTGGACGCGTCGCCCAGCAGGTGGAGCGTATGGAACGCATCCAGCTCGCGGTCGGCGGTGGCCTCGTAACCAAATGCCGCGCCGGTGCCGATGATGACCGGAGTGTCCAGCGTTGACTCGACCGTATACGCCAGCGACACCGTTGCGCCGTCATTCACATAGCCGTCCAGCGTCAGCCTCACGCCGTTTTCTTCCACTGCGTTGCCCGGCTCCACCAAGAGCTGCTGTGCCTCCTGGGACAGCGTCTGCCCCTTGAACAGAAAATCCAACACCCCGCTCTGCGCCGCTGCAAACGCCGCCGCGCCCAGCGCGATCACCAGCACCAGTGCGAACGCAAGCGACGCCCGGTACTTATATTTCTTCTTCATCTTCGTAGCCTCCGCCTTTATCAATGCTTCGTTTAGTCTCCTCTCAAAGCTCGCGGGCATCGGCGCAAATGGATCTGACCAGATAGGCTCTTTCATCGCACTGCATCCTCCAGTTCCGCCTTCAGCAGTTTTCGCGCCTGAGACAGTCGCCACGACACTGTGCCCTTGGGCAAAGTGATCATCTGGGCGATCTCGGACACTTCATAGCCCTCGATGTAGTGCAGCTCCACGATCAGCCGATACTTTTCTGGCAACGCCATCAGCGCATCGTGTAGCGCGGGCATTCGCGGCTCTGGTGCGGGCAGTTGGTCCGGCAACGGCGCCGCTCGTCGCGCGGCCTTCCGATAAATGTTCCGACATTCGTTGATCAGAATGCTAATCAACCAGGTCTCAAAATACGCCGCCTGCCGCAGCCCTTCTTTCTTGCGCCACGCCTTCAGTACAGCCTCAGACATGGCGTCCTCGCGGTCCGCCTCGCAGGAGAGCAACGTGCAGCTGATCCGGTACAGCTTGACGCCTATCGCCCGCGTGCGCTCGGTAAACGCTCGATCGTCCATTCGTGCCTCCGCCCTGCATTGATCAATGCGGTTGTGTAATTACACCCATTAGACGGGATTGCGTTGATGAAGATTGGGTTGAGAAAAAGTTTTGTGAGCAGAGTCCTGTGCGTGAATGCGGAGCAACGCTGTACACGATGGAGGCGGACGCGAAGGGGTGATTATGTTCGCCTGCGTGCGGAGCGTCAGCAGATTAGTTTACGTGGCCGCGCAGTATCGCGTCGTCGCCACTGTGGCGGGTACGTTCAGCAGCGATTATTTCTTCTGTCAGGCCGCGGCCCAGTATCTGGACCGCGAAGGCGAGGACGCAGATGTGGCCGTGATGGGGGACACCAATGGCATCCTACGCCACATTATAACAGTCCACCGTCATTTCTGTCAAAAATATGGGGTGCAGGTACAGGGCGACAATGGCGGCGCAGCCGCGACTTTATATGCCTCCAGGTCCGGTGTACAGCCCTGTTTATGGTCGCTTTACATGACTTGGTGAATGTGGTATACTGCTGGAACAAAAGCCCGACATTTTTGTGCTTGAGACATGAGGCTGGAGGGATCGCCCTGTGATCGAACTGGATCGATTTCGACCGGTTAGCCGCTTGGAACTGCCTGAGAGCGAGCGGACGAGGCCAAAATTTCCGGTGATTGATGCCCACAGCCACTTGCTGCGCACCCGTGACCCGGACCAGCTGGTGCGCGACATGGACACGTATGGTGTGCGGTTGATCGTGGACATGGACGGATTCTGGGACGGGGTATTGCAGTCGCAGATTGCGATGTTCGCGGAGCGCCATCCGGGCCGGTTCGCGCACTTTTTGCGCGTGGATGTGCGGGGGATTGATGAGCCCGGGTTTTCGGCCCGCGCCGAGGCCTGTGTGCGCGAAGGCGCGAAGCTGGGCGCGGTG
>JAVBUD010000172.1:0-15104 GCA_031555755.1 Eubacteriales bacterium
CCTGAGCGGAGCGCAGAGCCTCCCCTTGTCATCCTGAGCGGAGCGTGGAGCCACCCGCTGTCATCCTGAGCGGAGCGTGGAGCGCGCAGTCGAAGGATCTCCCCCGCGTGAGCGGACGTGCCTGCTGGGCAGGGGACATCGCCTCACGGCGGGGAGATCCTTCGACTGCGCGCTTTGCGCTCCGCTCAGGATGACAGCGTGGGTGTGCGCGCTTTGCGCTCCGCTCAGGATGACAGCGTGGGTGTGCGCGCTTTGCGCTCCGCTCAGGATGACAGCGTGGGGTGCGCGCTTCGCTCAGCATGACGGCACCGACTTGAGACTACTTGGTTGCGTAGTAATCCCCCACCGCCCTGAAGAACGCGTCGATGTTCTCCCATGGGGTCAGCGGCGGGATGTCGCAGCCGCTGGAGATGATGAAGTTCGCATGCTCCGGCACGCACGCGCTCATCACCCGCTGGGTGTCCGCATAGATCGATGCCGGCGTGCCGTTTCGGAACTGGCTGGCGGGGTCCACATTGCCCATAGCGACGATGCCCGCCGGGATCTTCTGGAGCATCTCGGCCATGTCGATGGAGTTGCCAAAGTGAAACGCGCTGCAGCCTGTCCTCAGGATGGAGTCGACCATCAAGATGGTATTGTTGCCGCAGTTGTGGTAGATCACCAGGAACTCGTCGTCCGTCACCGCCTCGGCGATCTCGCGCACGTAGGGCTCGGAAAACTCCTCGGCCAGCGCCGGCGACAGGATGCCCGTCAGCGGCTCCGCCATGACCACGCCGTGTGCGCCGGCGGCCTTGTAGGCCAGCATGTATTCGATCAAAAAGTCCGTCGTCTTGCGCATGACGGCGTGCACCATGTCCGGCTCGGCGATGCAGTTCGCCAGCGCCTCTGACACATCCATCAACCGGCCCGCCAGCGAAAACGGACCGATCACGCCCGCGAAAACAGGGCGGTCCGCGATGAGCCGCACGGCTTTACCGATGGCCTCGATGTACCGCCCCGTGCGCCCCGCGCCCACAGCGGGCACTTTCAGCGCCTCCGCCTCGTCCTCGTCCGTGACGATGGCGCCGATCACGGTGGGCACCTCGTCGTCCGATATGCGGATGGTGCTGCCGAATGCCTCGGCCTCCACGCTGAGGTCCATCATGCTCACCGATGCCAGCGCGTCTGTGCGGTCCGCGATCCGTTTCATGCCCTCCGCCTGCTTGTCCGGGTCCTCGATCAGCTCTCGCACGGTGATGCCCATCAGCGAGATGGACGGGAACGACAGCACGGGCATGGCCTTTTTGACGGGCGCGGCGAGCTGCGCCTCCAGCCAGTTCTTCATGTTCATGATCGGTACGCCTCCTCGGTCAGTCGATGATTCTATGATACCGCCTTGACCCGCCCATGATATAGCAAATGAGTATGAACTTTGGTAATTCTGCGCGGCGCGGCAGTTGATGGATCGACAAGCGCCGTGAGTTGATGTATACTATGGCATAGAAATACGAATACCGCCTCAAACCCAACCGTTAAGGAGGGCCCCATGAAGATCCTCGCCATTGACGATGAAGTGCTGGCCTTGGCGGACCTCTGCAACTGCATCGAACAGGCGATGCCTGGCTCGGCTGTGCGCAGGTTTCATGCCGGTGCGGAGGCCATCGACAGCGCCGTGGCGGAGGCGTTCGACGTGGCATTTCTCGACATCGAATTGTGCGACATGTCCGGGATCGAGCTGGCGAAGCGGCTGAAGGACATCTGTCCCGGCGCGAACATCGTGTTCGTCACCGGCTATCCCAGTTACGCCGTGGACGCGTTCAGCTTGCACGCGTCGGGCTATGTGTTAAAGCCCGCCGATCCAGACGCCATCAAGCGGGAGCTGGACAACCTGCGCACGCCGCCGCCCGCCCAGCCGAACCATCGGCTTCGCGTGCAGTGTTTTGGGCATTTTGAGGTGTTCGTAGACGGAAAACCGTTGGTGTTCACCCGCAAAAAGACCAAGGAACTGCTGGCGTACTTGGTCGCCAGGCGCGGCGCGAACTGCACCAACCGCGAGATTGCGGCGGCACTGTGGGAGGACCGACCCGACTCGTTGACGCTGCAGTCGAACCTGCGCAATCTGGTGTCGGACCTGTTCGCCGTGCTGCGCAGCATCGGCGCGGATGACGCCGTAGAAAAGAGCTGGGGCAGCCTGGCCGTGTGCGCGGACAAGTTGAGCTGCGACTATTTTGACTTTTATCGCGGCGACCCTGCTGCGGTGTCCGGCTATCACGGCGAGTTCATGGCCCAATACAGCTGGGCGGAGTTCAACATCGGCGGTATGGAAGGATAACAAAAAGGGGACGGACTCGCTCCGCCCCCTTTCTCGTTGCCCTACGACAGCTTCATGTCGCCGTCCTTGATCCAGCCCATCTTTCGCAGCGGCATCGCGATCAGCGGCGTCAGGAGCGCGGGCAGCACGAAGCTGATCAGCAGCAGCCCCGCCCAGTCCATGCCCGTGATGCCCAGCTTCAGCCCCGCCTCAATGTCGTTCAGCCAGCCGGAGTACACGCCGATCTGGCCGACCAGGCCGCAGGTGCCCATGCCGGAACTCACCGCAGCGCCGTTCATCTGCAGCCCGAACACGCAGGTCGCCAGCGGCCCGGTGATCGCGCTGGCGAGGATCGGCGGGATCCAGATGCGCGGGTTGCGCACGATGTTGCCCATCTGCAGCATGCTGGTGCCGAGGCCCTGGCTCACCAGCCCGCCCCAGCGGTTCTCCCGAAAACTCATCACCGCGAACCCGATCATGTTCGCGCAGCACCCGGCCACCGCCGCGCCGCCCGCCAGGCCCGTCAGGCCCAGCGCCGCGCAGATGGCGGCGGACGAGATCGGCAGCGTCAGCGCGATCCCGATCACGACGGATACCAGCATGCCCATCCAGAACGGCTGCAGCTCCGTGGCCCACATGATCACGCGCCCCACCGACTGCGCAGCGACGCCCACGGCGGGCGCGATCAGCATCGCCAGTCCGCAGCCCACCACCACCGTCACCAGCGGCGTCACCAAAATGTCCACCTTGGTCTCCTTGCTGACCATCTTGCCGCATTCAGCCGCCACGATGGCCACCACCAGCACCGCCAGCGGTCCGCCTGCGCCACCCAGTTCATTAGAGGCGGCGCCCACAGCAGTCAGCGCGAACAGCGCCAGCGGCGGCGCCTGCAGCGCGTGGCCAATGCTGACCGCCATCGCCGGGCCCGCCATGGACTTGGCATAGCCACCCAGCTGCAGGAAAATGTCGATGCCGAACTGCTTGCCGATGGTGTCCAAGATCGTGCCGATCAGCAGCGATGCGAACAGCCCGTAGGCCATGGACCCCAGCGCGTCGATGAGGTACCTCTGCGTCGAGATCACGACGCCCTTGCGGTCGAGGAACGCTTTGAATGAGGACATGGATGAATCGCCGTCCTTTCTGTATAGAGACGTGTCATGACACATTGTACCATCAGTGGGAGCGGCTGTAAAGCGAACTCTATGTTATCATATCGAGGCATTGTCATCCTGAATGTCAGCGAAGCACCTTCCTCAAACTAAAAAAGTGCGAAAGAATGAGGAAGGTCCTTCGCTGACGCTCAGGATGACGGGAGTGGGGCGGATGACGACACGGAATGCAGTTCATCCGCACCCCCTACCCCACCACCAACAGATCATGCGCCACCGGCGTGTAGAACAGCTGCCGGACCCTGGCTGAGTCCTTCGTCTGCCCCAGTATCCACATCAGCTTCGTCATCACCGACTCCAGCGTCATGTTGTACGCCTCGATCACGTCAAAGCGCGACTTCACCCGCGCACCCACCTGATACAGCGACATGTCGCTGCCCTCATGGGGCACCTGCGTAGTGATCACCACGGGCTTTCCCTCCGTCTGCCAGCGCCGCACGGCCTCAAGGAAAAGCTCGCCCTCGGCGTGGGGCAGCCCGCCAACGCCAAAGCTCTCGATGACCAGCGCGTGGTTCCGCGCCCGAAGAAAATCCAGCACGTCCGCCTCCATGCCCGGTACCAGCTTGATCAGCGCCACGCGAGGGTCCAGTTCCCTGTAAAAAGTGGGCCGCTCAGCCGTCTCAGGCTCGCTGATGTACCGCAGAATCTTGCCGTCCAGGATCACGCCCAGCTCCGGATAGTCCACCGACGCGAACGCGTTCCAGCTCTTGGTGCGCAGTTTTCTGGCCCGGGACCCGGTGATCACCTTGCCGTCGAACACGATCACCACGCCCCGGGCCTCCCCGTCCACGGCGTAGGCGAACGCGTCCGCCAGGTTGGTCCGGGCGTCGGTCTCCCGCAGCGAGATGGGTTTCTGCGCGCCCGTGAGCACGATGGGCTTCGGGCTGTGCTGGCACAGATAGGTCAGTGCGCCCGCCGTGTAGGCCATGGTGTCGGTGCCGTGGGCGATGACGAAGCCGTCAAAGCGGTCATACTCCTTTTCCACACAGGCCGCCATCTGCAGCCAGTGCGTGGGGCTCATATTCGTGGAATCCAAACTCATGGGGCTGACGGTTTCGACCTCGCACAGGCCCTCGATCTGCGGCACAGACTCGATCAGTGCCTCCGCCCCCAGCGCGGGCGCGAGGCCGATTTCGGTGGGGCTGGACGCGATGGTGCCGCCGGTGGCGATGAACAGGATGCGCTTCATGGTTCGTCCCCTTCAAAAATGCAGAATGGTTCATGCGAATATTGTAGGCGATTTTGTGTGGCGCGTCAAGGCGAAGGTGTGGTATAATGTGGACTTGGAAGGTGAATGAAAATGGTGACAAATGTGACGCGGCTGCTCACCGCGGCCAGTATCGCCCACGAGGTGCGCACCTACGACGCGGACGAATCAGACCTCAGCGGCGTGCACGCGGCGTCGGCGATGGCCTGGCCGCCGGAACAGCTGTTCAAGACGCTGGTGCTGCGCGGCCCGAAAGTGGGCGTGTTCGTGTGCTGCATCCCCTGCGCGGAGGAAATCGACCTGCGCAAAGCTGCGAAAGCGGTTGGGGATAAAAAGTGCGAAATGCTGGGCATGAAGGACCTGCTGGCCACGGTGGGCTACGTGCGCGGCGCGTGCTCGCCCATCGGGATGAAAAAGCGATTCCCCACCTTCATCGACGAGACCGAGGGCCTGTGGGACCGAATCGCCGTCAGCGCCGGCGTGCGCGGCTGCATGGTGATCATCGCGCCTGAGGCGCTGAAGGCGTATGTGGGCGCACAGCCGTGCGACCTGCTGAACGGAGTGTGAAGCGGATGGAGAGCGCAGTGATTTATGGCGTCGTGGTCTACGGCAAGCGCGTGGGTCACACCCTCGGTTTTCCCACGGCGAATGTCAAGCCCCAGCCCCTGGACCAGCGCGTGCCCCGGCGCGGCGTGTACGTGGGCGAGATTCGGATCGAGGACGAGGCTGCATGGCGTCGCTGCCTGATCAACCACGGCTTCCAGCCCACGATCCCGTCAGGCAAGGAGACCATCGAGGTGTTCATCCTGGATTTTTCCGGGGACATATACGGCGCGAAGGTGGAGCTGGCGTTCGAGCGGTATTTGAGGGCGGAAAAGAAGTTCGCGGGCGTCGACGCGCTGAAAGCGCAACTGGCGCGGGACGTGGAGGCGGCACAGGAGCGCGTCTCCTCCCCGTCATCCTGAGCGCAGCGAAGGACCTTCTTCAAACTTCAATCCAGTAGAGTTTGCAGAAGGTCCTTCGCTGCGCTCAGGATGACGAGGAGAGGCGGTGGATGACACTGCTACCCCCACCCTCACCCACTACTCTCAATAATTCGTCGCCCGAATCTGGAAATACGCCTTCGGGTGGGCGCACACCGGACACACTTCCGGCGCGGCTTTGCCGATCTCGATGTGGCCGCAGTTGGCGCACTGCCACATGGTGTCTCCGTCGCGGGAGAACACCAGCCCGCCTTCGATGTTGGCCAGCAGCTTGCGGTACCGCTCCTCATGCTCCTTCTCGATGGCGGCGACACCCTCCATCTGCACAGCGATGGCCTCAAAGCCCTCCTGCCGCGCCACTTCGGCGAACTCCTTGTACATGTCCACCCACTCAAAGTGCTCGCCCTCGGCGGCGGCCAGCAGGTTTTCCTCGGTGGTCTTGATGCCACCCAGGTGCTTGAACCACAGCTTGGCGTGCTCCTTCTCGTTGGCGGCGGTCTCCTCGAACAGCACCGCGATCTGCTCGTATCCGTCCTTGCGCGCCTTGGACGCGAAATAACTGTACTTGTTCCGCGCCTGGGACTCCCCTGCGAACGCTGCCCACAGATTGGCCTCCGTCTTGCTGCCCTTCAATTCCATGTCAAAAACCTCCTTAAACTTTTCCACATTCTGTATGGATAGTATACCTCGCGGCTAGGGTTTTGTCCAGCGCGCGTCTGTTGTTAGTATCAACCAAAGTTCCGCATTTGAACCAAGATACCCCATAAACGGCCCCAAAAGATAACGTTGGCGCGGTACAATGGAGGCACTATGGGTGATGGGGAGGCCATCTTTATGACGCAGCCCGTCCCGAACCGCGCGGCCCTGTTCGACAACCGCTCGCTGGTCCGGCTTTTGATCCCGCTGTGCGTGGAGCAGTTCTTGGTGGTGTTCATCGGCATGGCCGACACGGTGATGGTCAGTGGGCTGGGCGAGGCCGCCGTGTCTGCCGTATCGCTGGTGGACAACATCAATGTGCTGATGAACCAGGTTTTCGCGGCGCTGGCCACCGGCGGCTCGGTCATTGCGGCCCAGTATCTGGGAAAAGGCGACCGGGGCAACGCCTGCGCGTCCGCAAAGCAGCTCTACACCGCCATGGTCGGTTCCGGCCTGCTGGTGGGGCTCATTGTGGGCCTGCTGCATGGGCAGGTGCTGCATCTGGTCTTCGGCGAACTGGACGCTGAGGTGTGGTCCTATGCCGTGACGTACTTCATTGTGTCCTGCGTTTCATATCCGTTCATGGGCGCGTACTCCGCAGGCGCGGCCATGTATCGCGCCATGGGCAATGCCAAAATGACCATGATCGTGTCACTGATGATGGGCGTCATCAAGGTCGTCGTCAACGCGGCCGCCATCTACGGACTGCACCTGGGCGTGATGGGCGCAGGGCTCAGCACGCTGGTGGCACGCGGCGTGGCGGCGCTGGTGATCACAATCTGGATCAGGCATCCGTCGAACCTGATCTTCATCCACGACTTCAGGCGCCTGGAGTGGCGGTCAGACCTGATCAAGCGCATCCTGCACATCGGCGTGCCGTCCGGCATCGAAAACGGGCTGTTCCAGATCGGAAAGCTGCTCACGCTGAGCCTTGTCACCGGCCTCGGCCTGGCGTCCATCGCGTCCAACGCCATCGTCGGCTCCATCACGGGCCTTTTCCTGCTGCCGGGCAACGCCGTGTCCATGGCGCTGGTCACGGTGGTTGGCCAGTGCATGGGCGCGGGTCAGGCGGATCGGGCGCAAAAACTGACCATTAAGCTGATCCTGGCCTGTTCGGTCGCGCTGCTGATCAGCCAGGTGCTGATGGTGTTGGTCCGGTTCCCGATGATGTCGCTGTACAACCTGAGCCCCGAAGCCACCGCCATCTCCGAGGGCCTGATCTGGTCCATGGTCCCCTGCACGGTGCTGTTCTGGGCGCTGTCCTTCTCGCTCCCAAACACGCTCCGCGCCGCGGGCGACGTCAAATACACCATGCTGGTCTCCATGGGCTCCATGTGGATCTTCCGCGTGGGCCTGAGCTATGTGTTCGTGAAGCTCATGAACCAGGGCGTGCAGGGCGTCTGGAACGCCATGTACATCGACTGGATCGTCAGGGCGGCCTGGTTCACGGTGCGGTTTGCGCGTGGAAAGTGGAAGGCGCTGAGGGTGATCTAGCGAGTACGCACAACCACAACCTCACGTTGTCATCCTGAGCGGAGCGTAAAGCGCGCAGTCGAAGGATCTCCCCGCCGTGAGGCGACGTCCCTGACGACACAGGAACGTCCGCTCACGCGGGGGAGATCCTTCGACTGCGCTTCGCTCGCTCAGGATGACAACGCGCATGGTCCAGTGCGCTGCCCTCTCCCCGATCCTCCAAAAGACACCAAACCCCTTCAGCAAACACGAGGAGCCGCCCCACATCGCGACGGCTCCTTGTCTCATTTTGAGCTTGTGCTGGTTATTCGTTCGCCATGAACGCCTCGTTCCCGAGCATGATCTGCCACAGGCGGGTGTTGAGCGCGAGTGCGCTCAGCGAGGCGCCGTTGTCCTCACCCTGTTCGGGGCGCTCCCAAGCCTGCGTCACGCCCGGCTCGTACATGCAGGGAATGCTGAGGTACAGCACGACCTTGCCGGACAGCGTCTCTTGGGGAATGAACTCGTTCAGTTTGAAATTGGTGTGCCCGTCGTACGTGATCCGGTCCACATGCTGGGCGGTGCTCATGTCCAATTCATCCGGCACGCGCACGATCTGGACCGTGCCCACCTGCCCGGCGACCACGCCCTCCAGCGGCTTCATCTCAAACACATAGCCCATGCTGACGGTTCCATCCGTACCCTGGGCCATGACAGGCCGCATGTACGCGCTCCCGATGCGGTCGCCGACGATGACGTCGAAATCATTGGGCTGCTCGATGTCGCGCTGCTCGCTCACCCTCATCCGTGCGATCAGCGGGATCTCATAGCCCTGCTCGCCCACATCCGCCCAGTTGATCGCGCTCATGTCTAGCGGCAGCACCATCTGAGAATCGGACTCGATTAGTTGCTCCAACTGGGCGTCGGAAAACAGCTCAGCATAACTGCCCCGGTGTTCCGACAGCAGCCTGTCGACTTCGCTCAGTGTGACGCCGGCGCTGCAGGCGAAGCTGGAGACCATACCAAGCGGAATGTCCTCAGCGTCGATGGACAGCAGCTGTCCAACCTGGTTGACCGTGGACGCGTTCCGAGCGACCGGCGCGCGCTCCGTCTTCGAGCTCATCTGCGGCAAGACCGGCGCGTTTTCCGCACCAGAGTTATCGGATAGCGGCATCTCGCTCGGGTCGATATACTGCAGTTCCACCGGCGCGACGGGCGCTAAGGTGTTGGTTTCCGTCTCAGTCACGGGCGGCTGTTGCGTCTCCGGCTCACCTGGCTGTCCCTGCTGAGGCGTTTCGGGACGCGGTTCCGGGACTTCCGTATCCGTCTCGCCGTCATCCGTCTCACTGTCATCCGATGGCTCATCGTTCGGCTCGCCGCCCTCCGTCGCGCCGCTGTCCGTCGAGTCATCGTTCGGCTCGCCGCCATCCTTCGCGCCGCTGTCCGTCTCGCCATTGTCCGTCACATCGGTCGCCGGGTCACTTCCGGGCTCAGCCTGCGGCTTCATCGGGGGCGTGTAGGCCGGATAGGCGGGCGTCGGATCGGCCGTGTATTTCAATGTGGCGACGGGCGCCCAGGCGGTGGCGTTGTAGAGGTTGTTGCTGGTTTTTGCGCGGATGTTGACCACCTTCTTCGCGTTGCCGCCGCTGAGCACGGGGATGCTGACGAGGGCGGTGAAGGTGCCGTTGCCGTGGATCTCCGTTTCGCCGATGGGAATGTAGGTGTTGCCATCGGGCATGTAGGCAAGGGTCGCGGTGGCGTCCGGCGCATACTCATTCCAGTTGCTGATGGAGAACCGCAACGGATAATTGACCACTTCATCGTTCACATTCGCCACGATGACCGTCGCCGGGTCCGCATAGCCGACATTGGCCTTGTTCGGCTCAATGTACATGACGCACAGCGTGACCGGGGCGTTGGTGGCGTGCACATATTCGCGGTTGCCGCTGGCGCCGCCCGTGATGTTCATGCGCACCGGCACGACCGTGCCGACGGTGTCCTGAGGCAGCGTGAATGTGACGTCGTTGACGCCCGACACGCACTTGCCGTGGCCGATGACCTCGCCGGTGTACAGCACCAGCTGATAATCCGGCAGTTCGCCCACCCAGCCGTTGAGGGTGAACGAGGTGCTGACCGTGTTGACCGTCTGATACGGAAAACGGATCTTATTCACAGTGTCGGTGATCAGTTCGTTCACATTGATACGCGCCAACTCAAACGGGCCGACCGCCGCGTTTTTATCGTTTTCGGCGATGGACGCGGTGATGCGGTAGGAGCCGACAGCCAACATGGCATAACCGCTACGGATTTTGTTGCCGCCGCTGGTACGGGTTGGCGCGGCGCTGTACACGACTTTGCCCTGATCGTCCATCACCTGAACGGTGAACTCGACTTCACCGCTGTTGCCCGTCAGCGTGTACTGGATGTCCTGCCAGGTGCCCTGACCTTTGGCGATGCCAAAGACGTAGTCCTGCACGGGCGCCATCACCGGTTGGGCCTTCGTCGGGTCAATCGCAGGCGGCACTAGCTGATTCACCGGGACGCTCTTTGACGTCACAGAGACACTAAACTCCTCTTGCTTGGCTCCACTGACATCGCCGGTGTCGACCGCTGCCAACGCCGCATGCCTAAGCGGCAGATCCGTCAAACTGGCCGTGACGACGATGGCCAGCATCGCCAGCATGCAGACCCGGATCCATGATGACTTTTTCTTTATGCGCATATTAGCTCCCCCTGTTTGTTGTGCGTTTTTATGATGTTGATCCTGTTATGGAAACGATTGATGCCTTATTATACCAATTCCGGCCATCCCTGTCTATCACCTAGCGCCTCATACGGCGCGTTATACTTACGTTAAGGCAGGTTCGCGGCGTGTTTCATGTAACCGAAGGCAGCTCATAAAGGAGCGCCCGGAACGCGATGTTCCGGGCGTTATAGGCGCGAACGGGGTCGCTGTTGGCGATTGAGAGGACTACTGCTCGGCGTCGCCCGCACCTTGGGCTTCGAGCGCCTTGGCCTGCACGACGCCAAGGGTGCCGCCCGCAAGCGGTGTGACCCCCGGTCCCCGGATCACAGCCTGAACTTGGCCTGTGGCCAGGTCGAATGATTTGGCGCTGATGCCTGGGAGTTGGGCTTCCGTGATGCTGAAGCTGTATGCCCTGTATTGCTTGTGCTTCAGCGCCTTTTTCAGCGTCACCGGATCGATGGGCCGCTGATAGATCAGCGCTTCGCCGCTATACAGCTCGAATGTCCAGCCCGTGGCTGCGGTGAGCTTCTTGCCGGTGCGGTTGTAGACGAAGACCTCCGCCTTCAACGCGCCGCCCTTGTAGTACAGGTGCTTTGTGCTCGAATAGAGACCAGCTTTGCCCTTCTCATACAGCGGCTTTTTCCGGCTCCAACTGTTGCCGTTGGCCGTCAGTTTGCACTTCATGATCTTGCCGGTGGCGTCCTTGACGGTGATGGTCGCTGTGCCGGTCCTCTTGATGGTCAGCACGCCCGCATCGTCGATGGTCGCCACCTTCTTGTTGCTGGACTTCACCGTCAGTTGGGGCCGCGCGTCCGTGTCGTAGCGCACCAGTTGATACGCTTGGCCCGCCGCCGCCCGCAGCGTCTTGGGGATGGTCCACAAGCTTTCGTCGTAGCTGGACATCGAGAACAACATCAGCGGCGGGAAGCCCTTGTCGCTGCCTTTGGCCTGCGCCTCCGCTTCGAACACGTACGCGCCCGCGCGCAGATGGTCCACCGTCACATTGTCGAACCGGAACAGCGCCAGCCGCTTCTTTTTGTCCACGCTGACCTCGGCCTTCATGTACTGGGCGCGCGGCACGTCCTGGACTGCCTTGCCGGTGGGCGCGAACGGGTTTGAGCGCAGCCGCACCAGCCTGCCCGACAGCGCACCCTTGCCCGTGTAATTGATGGCCAGCGTGGCGCGGTTTTCGCCGTACTTCGCGCCCACCCATACGCCCGGCGCGATCTCGGTCAGGGCGAAGTCGTCTGGCAGCTTGGCCGCAAGGTCGCCCGCGAAGTACCGCGCCGCGTCCACCACCGTCAGCGTGCCCACGGACACGGGGTTCTGGCCCACCGCCTGGGCCGTCACGGGATAATCTCCCGCCGCCGAAAAATCAGCCTTCACCGGCATGACGTACGCGCCAGGCTCCGCCACCTGATGCGTCAGCTCGCCTCCGCCGACGCGCACCGTCACAGAGGTCAACTGGCCCGGATTGATCCCCTCCACATTCACCACCGGCGGCAGCGCGTGCGCCCAGCCCAGCAGCACGCCCAGCCGCGTGTCCCCCGACAGCGCCGGCACGCCCAGCTCGATGGTCAGCTCGCCAATCTTCACGTCCGCGATGGGATAATTCTGTTCGTCCCCGTCGCTGGCCAGCCACAGGGTGTAAGTGCCGGGCGCAAGCCCCGCCAGGTCGGACAACGCGATGCTGAACCTCGCCTTCACCGTCACCGACCGCGCCGCCTCCAGCACCACATCATCGATCCTGCGCACGGCTTGGCCGGAGGCGTCCTTCAAGTTGATATACACCGGCAACTCCGTGCCCGACGCGTTCTCAATCAGCACTTCGCCGGACGCCCCGGACGCGGTGACGGGGAACCGCTGATCGGGCTGAACCTCGATAGGCGCGGGATGGGTGCGGTTGTCGGTGGGCGGCGGAGTTTCGAACCATTGCGCATAGAATGTGGTGTCTGATGTGATATTGAACTTGTCGCCTGCCTGATAGGCCGTGCCATCGCCGTCCTGTTTCGTGTTCCATCCGGCGAATGTGTGACCAGTCTTGACCAGGTTGCCGGTGTTGCCCAACACGGTGACATTGGCGGGGAGCGCGTAGGGCGAACCCGCGTCAATCGGTGCGCTGCCGCCCGTGCTGCCGTTGCCGTCGTAACTGACGCTGTGCGCTGGCAGCCATTTGGCATAAAGCATAGTGCTGACCATGATCTGGAATGTGGCTCCGGCCTGATAAGTTGTTCCGTTGCCGTCCGGCATGGTGTTCCATCCGCCGAAGGCATGGCCGGTCTTGACCAGGCTGCCGGTGTTGCCCAGCACGGTGACGGTAGTATCATTTAAGTAGGGCGAACCCGTGTCGCTAGGCGCGCTGCCGCCAGTGCTGCCGTTGGGGTGGTATGAGACGTAGTACCCATAGGCGAGCTGGAGCGAATCACCACTCACACTCAGCGCGATGCCCAAGTTGCCATTGTCCGCGAAGAAATAGCTCTTAACCGCTTCACTTGCGCCGGTATCGATGAACATGCGTGGAGTGGTATTCTCCTGCGCGTCCACGCCCACGTTCATGGCTGTGGTAGGCGCGAATCCCCCGGTGCCCAGCGTGATGTTCTTCCCAGTGACCAGGTAGACATTGCTCTTGGCCATGTTGTTTCTTGTGTTTCCGGCGATGACCGTCGCGCCGCCGATCGTGAATTTATTCCCGGAAAATCTCACGCCGCCGCCATCTGAATAAGATCTATTCCCGCTGATGGTGCTGTCATAGATGGCGAGGTCTCCGGCGCCGGTGAAATACACGCCACCGCCTTCCTGGTTCGTGCCAGTTAAACCAGACGTATTTCCGCTGATGGTGCTCTTCGACATGGTGAATGACGCGTTTCCTTGAACATAGACACCTCCTCCGTGAACATAGGACGTATTCCCGCTGACGGTGCTCTTCGTCATGGTGAATGACGCATAACCTCCAACATAGACACCCCCTCCGCTCCCACCGGATTGATTGTCGCTGATGGTGCTATTTTCCATCGTGAATGTCCCGCCGTTAACGAACACACCGCCGCCATAAGCAGTTGTTACACCAGCATTATTGGCGGCATTGCCACGGATGACGCTCTCGCCCGTCATGATGAATGTGCCCCCGTTGAGATACACCCCGCCGCCATACTGTCCACTCATCGCGTTGTTCTGCAGCACCGCTTCGTCGTCCATGACGAAACGAGCACCCTCCCCATCAACAAAGACGAGCGAACCGTTTGCTTGGCCATAGCTTCCTTTGTTCCCATCGACGATGACGCCAGACAGCGTCAGTCTTGAGCTACCCGTTACGGTAATCAAATTGCCGGTACATAGCCGATTCAGGATGCGTTTGGTGTCTGTGCTGTCACTTTTGATGGTGATGATCTTGCCTCCATCAATCGTAATCAAGCTATTCAAGCTGATGTCATTCGTAATGGTGATAATGGTCTCGGTGCTGTCTGTCTTGGCGCTCTGAATCGCTGCTAACAGCACTTCCTTAGTCCCTGCGTTCACATTGTCAACAGTCGCCGCCAACGCCCCCGGCCCAAACGCCCAGAGAACGCCCGCCAATACACAAACCGACGCCAGCCACTTTTTCATTTCCATTTCCTCGCCCTCTCAACAGACGCCGTGCGCGCCGTGCCCCATTTCCACCCGCACACATGGGTGAATAATAACCGTCAGACCGTGAACGAGTTGATCAGTGCTTGCCTAGGTGTTACAGGTCGCCATTGATGTCCACAACCGCGCGCAGCCGAGGGATGAGCCGCAGCGCGTTCTGATGATAGATCTTTTTCAGCACCTCATCCGGCAAGAACACGCCGTAGATGTTCCAGCGGCCCTGGTTGTGCTCCTGGAGGGAGTTGTAAGGAAAGTACTCGTCGCGCGTCTCAAAGAACCGGTAGTTGCCGCTGATGTTGCTCGGCGTGGGCAGCAAGTCGGTGCCGTAGACGACGCGATCCTGGTATTTGAGCAGGAACGCTCGCGCCGTGTACGGCTGGCGGCCGAGTTCGCTGATGCGCTCTGAGGTGTCCACGTGCATGTTGGGATGCGCGTCCAGCATCCGCGACACATGATTCAGGTTCTCGGCATGCGAGCCCACGTGCGCCACGATGAACGTGGTGTCCGGATTCGCGGACAGCAGCGCCTCCTGCGCCTCCATGAGCTCATCGAAGCGCGGGCATGGGCGATGGCCGTAGCTCCAGTTGGGGTGCGTCGCCAGCTCCTCGTAGCGCTCGTGGGTCTCGTCGATCACCGGATCGAAGAAACTCGGCGGGTCGGCCACGTGGATCGTGACAGGCAGCTGCAGCGCCGCCGCGGCTTCCCACACGGGCTTGAGCCTGGAGTCGTCCGGCCTCAGATACCGCCCCTGCCTATCCTGCAGCTTCACACCCAGCGACTTGGAAAACTTGATCCCCACCGCGCCCAGCTTCGCGCCTTCGCGCACACAGGCCTCGGCGCGGGCCGAAAACCCGGGCTCATCAATCCCCCGCACATCCACGCGCAAAAAGTGCGCGAACCGGCCCGGATGGCGCTCCGCGAACATCGCAATCTGCGA
>JAVBUD010000075.1:0-4638 GCA_031555755.1 Eubacteriales bacterium
CCGCTCGGTCATCATTAGCGAAGCTTTGCGGGAACACTATGGCGTAATCCTTAGCTCAGCTAAGGACATCCTACAAAAAAAATGTCAGGAGTTTTATTAAGGTAATTCGCTGCGCTCAGTATGACGGCGTGGCTTGGATGCGGGGGAGACGTCTCTTGCGGGAAGATGTCGCGCGCTGGGTAGATGTCGCGCGCGGGGAAGACGTCGCCTGCTGGCGGGGGAGATCCTTCGACTTCGCGCTTTGCGCTTCGCTCAGGATGACAGCGGTGTGAGCGGTCGAGCTTTTTGTATTGCTCTATGTATAAACCCCTTCAGGCCTGTCAACCATTATGGCACGATAATCCAATTTGTGCCAATTTGGAACGGTTTGTTGGCTGAATCCGTCAAAACTGTCGATACTTGGCACAAAAGACAAAAACTCCCGGAGGTATCACCATGAGCAACCCCATCGCCCGCCGGGCGCTCGTCCTTGCGCTGGCCATTGTTTTGACTTTTTCCTGTGTGACGGCGGCACAGGCCGCTTGGCTGTTCGGGTTCGGCGGCTCGGAGGCGAATGAGTCCGTGCTGGGCGATGTCGAAGTGGCCGCTGAGATCCCGTGGGAGGCCGAGGCCGCGCCGCCGCCCACAATGTCGCCTGAGGACGCGGCCGCGCTGAGCGGGTCGGACGCCGCCGCAACCGAGGCCACCGCCAAGCCCTCCGCCGCGCCGGACGTGAAGCTGCCAGAGAAACTGGACACTTCGGAGACCAGCGTGATGCGGGTGAAGCTCTCCTCGCTGAACGAGCCGGTGGCGCTGGGCCTGTCGTTCGACGGGCAGTACAGCGTGGACGGCGACAAGGGATTCCGGCTCGCCAAGGGCACCGAGGCCAGCGTGGCCGTGGACGGCGCGAATCTGCTGCTGACCGTCGGCGGGCTGACCATCGACATGGGCACCAAGCTGAACCTGGTGCGCCACGAGGCGGCGGCCGGGCTGAGCATTCACGAGAACAAGTACGACACCGTCTACCAGGGCGACCTGCTGCTGACCAACGAAAACGGCGTGATCGTGCCCATTTTGTCCATCGACATCGACGATTATCTTTACGGCGTGGTGCCCTATGAGATGGCCGACAGCTGGCCGCTGGAGGCACTGAAGGCCCAGGCCGTCGCCGCGCGGACCTACGCGCTGGCCCGCAGGCAGGCCAATGTGAAGCGCAACTATGACGTGGTGGACACCACGGCAGACCAGGTTTTCCGAGGCTTGAACCGGGATTATGAGAACGCCATCAAGGCCGTGGACGCCACCCGCTATGTGGCGGGCCGGTACAAGGACCACTACGCCACCACGTATTTCGGCGCCAGCAACGGCGGTCAGACCGCCACGCCGCTGCAGATCTGGAGCTATGACGGCGACTACGGCTACCTGGACCAGCGGGAGGACCCGTACGACTATCAGAACAAGAACAGCGTCGTGAAGCGGCTGACCGTGAACTCGAACGTGGAAGAGCTGGATGCAGGCCTCGCCAAGCGCATTCGCCAGGGCGTGACCGACCGGTTCGACGGCGGGGTTGACGCGCTGTACGTCCGCAACATCGAGTTGGCCGACCCGAAGATGCCGGGGACGCAGATGTACCGCACACTGAACTGCACCGTGGAGATCGTCGCCAGCACCACGAATGAGTACGGCGAGGAGGTCGCCGCGCCCAAGAGCAACCTGGTGGTGGTGCCGCTGAACTTCTATGAAGACCTGAAGCCAAACTTTGGCCTGAAGATCAACAGCGCCGACTGCGAAGTGGTGTCGGTAAAGGTGGAGCGGCTACAGGGCGATGTCAACCCCGTTGCGTTCCACATCGAGGCGCGCCGGTACGGCCACGGCGTCGGCATGAGCCAGCGCGGCGCGCAGTACATGGCGACCGCCGAGCAGTGGAACTGGACCCAGATCTTAGCCTTCTATTATCCGGGGCTGACCTTCTCTCAGATGGGATTCCAAAAGCCCGAGATCCAGGCCATCGAAGCGCTGCCGGCCTCCGTGGGCTATGCCCGCGCCAAGCCGACCCCGAGGCCGACGCCCGCGCCGCTGCCGGCGCTGGATGAGGGCGAGTATTATGCCAAGACCCAGCTCGCCACCAAGACCAGCACATTGAACGTGCGGGAGCAGCCGTCCACCGGCGCAAAGGTCGCGGACGTGCTGACGAACGGACAGAAACTGATCGTGATGCAGGCGCTGGAGGGCGGCTGGGCGGAGATCCGCACGGCTGAGCTGCACGGGTACTGCAGCGCGGAGTATTTGGTGCGGGTTGACTGACGGCGCTTCTGCGAGAAAACCGACCATTTTCTAGTGATTCCCACTCGCTGCGCTTGTATAGTTTACAGAAATTCGGTACAATAGCATCATCTGTAAGCGCCGGCAAAGGCTGGAGAGATGAGGCGAGCATGAGAGAGCGGCGAATGGGAGCTGCGGCGCGGGCGATCGCGCTGATGGTCCTATTGGCCGCGCTTTTCTGTGGCTCGGGCCGGGCGGAGTCGGCGTCGGTTCGCCAGATTGAGCTGAACGAGCGGCTGGAGGTCGCGCTGTCCGGGACGCCCGCGCGATTTTCGTTCACCGTGCCGTCCAACAGCGCGTACACCTTCGCCAGCTTCGGCGGGGAGGGCGTCTCGGCGGCGCTTTCCGTAGGCGCGGACATGCTGCCGGTGGCGTCGGGCGACGGATTCCATTTTACGGAGCGGCTGGTGGCGGGCAAGCGGTACACGCTCAGCATGACGGGCACATCCGGCACCGCATATGTTGAAATCATGAGGGACGCGCTGGGGCGCAGTTTTGACAAGCCGCTGGTGATCAAAAACCTCGGCGAGGGCTATCCCAAGGCCATTGCGCGGGCGCGGGACGTGCACTGGTACCGGTTCACGCCGGAGGCCACGGGGCTGTACATGATCGCCACGCGGGGTGCGCTGTCCACGGAGGGGCTGGTCACGGACGCATCGGGCAGGGCGCTGCAGGCCGTGTCGAATCAGGTGCTGCCCTACGACCGGAACTTTGCGCTGCAGATGCAGTTGCTGAAGGGCCAGACCTATGCGCTGCGCGTGTGCGCCAAGGGCGACGAGGTGGGCCGGTACACGCTGCGGTTCATCCGTGCGGGCAGCGACGCGCCGGTCCCCTCGGACATTCGGCTGTCCGCTCAAGGTGCGAAACTGTCGGTGGGGGAGCGGGTTCGCCTGACCGCCTCCGTGGAGCCTGACGGCGCGCTCGCCGAGCTTTTGTGGGTGTCCACAGACCCGCATGTGGCGACGGTCACCGAGACGGGGCAGGTCCTGGCGCTGGGCGCGGGCACGTGCGAGGTCATCGCGCTGGGGTTTGGCAAGGCTTACGCGACCTGCAAGGTCGAGGTGCGCGCGGTGGCGCTGACCGGCATTTCGTTCGCGATGCCTGCGTTGAAGTTGCCCATGGGCGAACAGCAGCCGCTCGCCTACGCGATCGAGCCGGCGAACGCCAAGCACGAAGGTGTGACGTTCTGGTCGTCCGATGAAAAGATCGCCGCCGTGGACGGAGAGGGAAACCTCAAGGCGCTGGCGGCGGGCGCGTGTACCGTGGCCGTCAGCACCGCGGACGGCGCGCTGTCCGATCAACTGGAAGTGACGGTCACCGAACAGCCGCCCGCGCGGAGGGCGCTGGTGATTGGCGAGGCGCGGTATGTGGACGGGCGCGTGCGGATCGGCGCGGTCAATTCCGCCCAGGGCCTTGCAGACCTGCTGCGCGCCCAGTCCTACGGCGGCGCGACCTATGAGGTCACCATGCGCATGGACACCTCACGGGGCGGCGCGATCCAGGCGATTCGGGACACCTTTTCGGGCGCGAAGCCCGGCGACGTGTCGCTGTTTGCGATCAACTGCCATGGCGGATATGAAAACGGTACACCATACCTGCAGTTCCACGACGGCACCAAGCTCACCGCCCAGGGCCTGGAGTTGGAGCTGAGAAAGATTCCCGGCACGGTGGTGGTCATTTTGGACTGCTGCAACAGCGGCGCGTTCATCAGCCGGATGGACCGCAGCCAGTTCACCTCGCGCATGCTGTCCGCCTTCGGCACGGACCGTTCCGGCAGCTTCGCGATGAGCAAATACCGGGTCATCTGCAGTTCGTCGTCCACACAGCAGTCGTACCGCATCAGCCCAAAGGGTATTGAGTCGGAGGCGCACATGTCCACGGCGCTGGCCCGCGCACTGTGCTTGGCGGGCGGCTGGGACATCGCACAGGACAAAAGGACCAGCATGAAGGCCGACCTGGACAAGGACGGCAGCGTGACGCTGGAGGAGGTCTATCAGTACGCGTACAAGCGCGTGAAGCTGGACCTGGAGGAGGCCGCAGACGTGCAGGACGTGCAGATCTATCCCAGGGGCTCTCAGTTCGTGCTGTTTTCGAGGAATTGATGGCAAATTTGCGGTAATTGCTGGATGGTATTGACATGAGCGCGTGTATAAATATACTGGAAATATGTGTAGAGATGGGAACATTTGGCGGGCGAGATGGTCTCGGTCATCCGTTTCCCGCCCCGTCATCCGTTCCTCCGCGCCGTCATCCTGAGCGCAGCTAAGTACATTCATCAAACTTCATGACTTTTGGTTACAGGAAGGTCCTTCGCTGCGCTCAGGATGACGGTGGGAA
>JAVBUD010000108.1:0-7429 GCA_031555755.1 Eubacteriales bacterium
TTCCTCCTCGGCCACGGCCAAGCGGCGCGCGATCTCCTGCGCCAGATAGGCGGGCATGTTGAACGCCGAATCCTGCAAAAGTTCTTCCGAGATTTTGACCAGCGTGGCCAGCTTGTAGGCCGACAAAGTGACCTGCCCGAAACTGTTGTCGGATTCGGGAATCTGGCCTTCCTCATCCACCCACGAGGCGCTGCCACGCGTGGCGACGACCGGGATTTTGCGGTCACCGCTGGACGTGGTAATGACGTGCGCCAGCTTGCGGAAGATGTTCTCGTCCAGCAGATTCTGGATGAGTTGGCGCTCAAACTCATCCGGGATCAGGTAGCCGCCCTCTGCGTCCACGCCCGTTTCCAGCGCATCGCGCACCTCGTAGGGTACGGCTCGATTCTTAGCGTACCGCCAGAAAGCGGTGTCATACGCCTTGCTGGCGCGGCCCGTCTTTTCGTTCTCCAGCTTGTCGGGCTTGCCCGCCAGCGGGGTATTCAGCGGGCGGTTCAGCTCGCGGTCCATGGTCTCCTGGCGCTCCAGGCGCTCGATTTCCTTTCCCAGATCGACCACCTCGGCCTCCATCTTGTCGTAGGCGGCGGTGTCCTCCGGGGAGATCAGGCCGTCCTCGCCCCGTTTCGTGTCCAGAAACGCCTTCGCGGCATCCCAGGCAGTGGCGCGCTTCTGGCGCAGTTCGAGAATCTTAGTCATGTTCGGGTGTCCTCCTATTTCTTGATCAGGTCGAGCCGCTTGTGGAGTTGTTCAACAGGAACGCCAGAGCGTGTCGGCTCTGGCGTGGGGGTGGCGATTCGGTTTTCGGTCTGGGATCGCAGCCGCTGGCGCTCGAAGTAGGCGGCCACCTTGGCCTCGGCCAGCTTTTGGCTCGCCGTGCGGGGCATGGAGGCGTTGGTCACGCCCTTTTTGGCGTTTCCGATTTTGTCAATGAACCCGGCCTCCAACGCCTCGGTGGCGTCCATCCAGGTGGTGGCGCTCATCATGGACGCGATGTCATCGTGGGGCAACCGGCAGCGCAGCTCGTATACGTTGATGATGGACTCCTTGCACGCGCGCAGCAGGTTGATGGCGTCCATCATCTCCCGCTCGTTACCCCAGGCAATCGTGGCGGGATCGTGGATCATGTACAGGGACCCCGGCGTCATGGTCAGCTCGTCGGCGGCCATGGCCAGCACCGTCGCCGCCGAGGCCGCCGTGCCCGAGATGGTGATGTGGACGGTGCCGGGGTAATCCATCAGCATGTCGAACATCTGCGTGGCGGCATTGCATGACCCGCCGTAGGAATTGAGCACAATTCGCACATCGTCAGGCTCGCCGCCCGACGTGCCGTAGAGCTGCTGGCGCAGCATGGTGGGCGTGATCTCGTCGCCGAAAAGCTCCTCGTCGTCGATGTAGCCGTTCAGGTTGATGTCTCTCAGGGTTGGTCACCACCGTTCTGATTCTTCTTGATGGGCTGCGCGTTTTTGCTGGCAGCAAGAATGGAGATCATGTTGCCGTTGACCAGATACTCGTTGCCGCCCTCGGTTTCGGGGATCAGGTTCTGGTTTTCGAGCGTCCTGATGTCGTTGGCCGACATCCAACCGTTCTGGCGGGCAATTGCATAGCCCTCCATGCGGGATTTGTAGTCGCCCCGGATCAGGCCGTCCAAGTTGTGTTGCACATAAATAGCGCCCTTCTCGCTATCCGAGAGGAGCGCCCTGTTCATCGCCTGTTCGATGCGGACCAACCAGGGGCGGATCGTATGGACGGCAAAATCGATACTTTGAAACTCGATATTGGAAAACGTCGCGTGTTCCAGGTCGCCGACCATGTGGGGTGGAACCCGGTAGATGCGGCAGATCTCATTGACTTGGAATTTGCGGCTCTCCAGGAACTGCGCGGCGTCGTTGGGGATGCTGATCGGAGAGAAGGACATGCCCTCCTCCAATATAGCAACCTTGCCCGCATTCGCGGTGCCGCCGTAGGTGGCCATCCAGCTGTCCCGGAGCTTGCTGGTGTCCTTCAGCGTGCCGGGGTGGGACAGAACGCCGCTGGGCGTAGCGCCGTGCGCGAAGAACCGGCTACCGAACTCCTCCACGGCGAGGCCCAGGCCGACGGCGTTGCGCTCCAGTGCGATGGGTGAATGTCCCACCACACCATCAAACCCCAAGCCGGGGATATGCAGCACGTCCTCCTGGCGGAGCGCATACTCCACGCCGTCCTTGTTGTAGGAGTAGGTGAGCTGTCCGCGCGCGTCGCGGTCCACCTCCATCCGCTCCGGGAGCAGCGGGTACAGCCCGACGATCTCACCGCGCCCGTTGCGGATGATCTGGCTGTAGCTGTTGCCCCACAGCAGCAGGTGGGACATCATGGCCTCCCTGAACTGGAAGGACGTCATATCGCCGTTTGGCTCGTCGTGCAGCAGCTTATATAGTAGAAGGTTCGGCGCGCGCTCGCTGCCCAGCTCCACGTTTTTATAGACGTGCAGCGGCAGTGAGGCCACCGTCTCCGCGATCACCCGCACGCACGCATACAGCGTGGTCATCTGCATGGCCGTGCGGGGATTGACTGCCTTGCCAGCGTTGCTGTTGCCGAAGTAGAATGCCATCGCGGTGCTGGCGGCGTTTGTGGGCTTGTCGCGGGAACGGAATAAACCCTGAAGCGGATTGCGCATCGCTGCCTCCAATCGTCTATATATGCATTATTCTCGCACACCAAATGTGATCAGCATGAACAGTGGGAGTAGAACGCATGTCGTGGCTCCATACTCATGCAAATACTGATTCGTCATGAATTCGGCTTCTGCTTGCTCGTGCGCTTCCTCGTGCGTCAATCCTCGCGCCATTAGGCTGTTGACCACTTTCTCACGGTCTTGCTCAGGTTTTCCCCAACCGCTCAGGCGCATATCCTCCATCGCCCGCGCGTGGCGATCCTGTTCACCAAAGGGATCGACAAACTGGCAGAAGTCGTTGACCCTGACTTGGACATCCTTGAGGCCGAGCCTCCGCATGTAGGCTGGGAGCTTGATGCCGATGGTGTGATCGCTGCCACCCCGATGATGATCCTCCCACCAGAGTTTCTGTAGGATGCCCAGAGTGCCATGCACGTCCGTATCCAATCCGTCGATGTTCAGGCCCGCGTTGGCGACATTTCGGCTGATTTCGCAGCAGATGACCATGCCACCTGAACGCACACTCTGAATCATCTTCTCGAGCACACGCTCAGCGTCGGGAATATGCTGAAGCACAGTGTGGCAAATGGCGATGTCCCAATCGGCGGTCGGTTTGTAGGTCAGCAAATCTGCCGAGATGAACTCTGCCGCCAGTGCTTTCTGCTCGGCATTGTGCCGCGCATGCTCAATCAGCACATCGCTGCGATCTATGCCTGTATATGAGCTGCCAATGGGACAGAGCGGCAACAGCTTTTCAGCGAGATAGCCCAACCCACACCCAAAGTCGATGATGCGCACGGCCTCCGTAATCTTCCAGACATCGCGCACCAGAAACGCCATGTAATCATCGTTCCATATGAACTCCCTCGATTTCGTCAGATACTCGACATGCGAGTCCCACTCGTTTCCCTTCATTCAGACCACCTCCCCAATAAGGGTAGCAGAATCTCGAGAAAAAGAGTAGACTTGTATTTCATTTTGTAGTATTATACAAACTATCTATACCCACATGTCGCTCGCTGTTTGGTACGAGTGGAATGATTTATATTGTGATCAAACCACGGTAATCATACACACTTCCGCTGGCCGAGATGCCATTCTTGAGCGCACGGTCCATCGCCATGATGAGCGCGACCACGCCGTCGATCTTCTCGGTGGATTTCTCCTTGTCGGGCTTTATGTTTGCGGCGGGGTCGGTCCTGACGTACACATTGTCCATGTTCCAGCGCAGCACCGGGTGACCCCCATGGGCGATGTTGTGCTCCAATACGAGGCGCATCAGCTCCTTCGTCGGGGGACTCATGTCCCTGAAACCCTGGCCGAAGGGGATCATTTTGAACCCCTCGTCCTCCAGGCGCTGCACCATCTGCGTCGCGTTCCAGCGGTCGTAGGCGATCTCCTGGATGTCGTACTTTTCACCCAGCTTCACGATGAAGTCCTCAATGAACCCATAGTGGACCACATTGCCCTCGGTGGTCTGGATAAACCCTTGCTTGTGCCACACATCGTACATGACGTGATCGCGCCGCACGCGCAGCGGCAAGCTGTCCTCCGGGAGCCAATAGAACGGCACCACCTGATACGGCTCGCCCTCCTCGATGGGCGGGAACACCAGCACGATGGTGGTCAGGTCTGAGGTGGAGGCGAGGTCCAGGCCAGCGTAGCACTGGCGGCCCTCCAGCTCCACGGGATCGACGGGCGCGCCGCACTCGTCCCAGGTGTGCATGGGCATCCAACGGACGGATGTGCTCGTCCACTGGCTCAGGAAGAACTGTCGGAACTGGATTTCTTCAGCAGGGTTCTGCTTGGCGCTCTCGCACATGCCGTGAAGGAACTCCTCGTCCACCGTCACGCCCAGCGATGGGTTTGATGCGCGCCATACTTTGGGATCGGTCCAGTCCGCGTCCGCTGGCGCACCGAAGATGGTGGGATAAAAAGTTGGATCAGCCTTTCGACCCTCCAGAAGATCAAAGGCTTTGCTGTGAACCTCCCAGCAGATGCTGGTGCGGTCGCTGCCCGCCGTGGTGATGACGAAGTTGAGCGGTTGCTTCCGCGCCGCGCCGGAACCTTTCGTCATAACGTCGTACAGCTTGCGGTTCGGCTGTCCCAGCAGCTCGTCGAAGATGCAGGCGTGGACGTTGTAGCCGTACTTGCTAGCGACATCGGATGACAGCGCCTGGTAGGTGCTGCGCGTCGGCCAGTAGACGATGCGCTTCTGCGAATCCACGATCTTTGTGCGACGCATGAGGGCTGGCGATTGCTGGGCCATTTCACGGGCTACGTTAAACACGATGGAGCTTTGATTTCGGTCGTTGGCGCACCCATATACCTCCGCGCCCTCCTCGCCATCGCCGCACAGCATGTACAGGGCGATGGCGGCGGCAAGCTCAGACTTACCTCCTTTTTTTCCGCATTCCGTGTATGCGGTCGTGAACTGGCGGTAGCCGTTCTCCTTAATCACGCCGAAGATGTCCCGGATGATCCGCTCCTGCCAGGGCAGCAGCAAGAAAGGTTTTCCCGCCCACACGCCCTTGGTGTGCCGCAAGCTCTGGATGAACGCGACAGCGTGATCGGCACGGGCCTCGTCATAGTGGGAGCTGGGCAACATGAAGCGCGTTGGAGTGTACCCAAAGTCAGCCATACGCACACTCACTATCCTTGGGAAAATTCATCCGCGCGAACTCGCCAAACAGCCGCCGGGCAGCGTGGTCGCGTGCGACGGCGGCGTCAGCGGGATCGGCGAAAAGGCCCAGATGGTGCTTCTTGCCGGAGTGATGGATGTACGCCTCATAGGAGCGGGTGTTCTTCAAGTAACTCACTCCGGTGAAGCCGCTGGTGTTGGTGTTGCGCATCTTTTGGTTGAACATGTTCTCCTGATGCGTGCAGATGCGCAGGTTCGCGCGGCGGTTATCCAACTTGTCGCCGGAAATGTGATCGATATCCACACCAGATGGGAATCCGTAAAGCACCCTGTGCATGACAGTCGTTTTTCTGTTGATGCCCGTTGTTGGATATCCACGTTTGCCTCGTTGCCAAGTGTATTGGGAGATGAGCGGATGGTCCGCTACATCATAGAGAAATTCACCGCCTGTAGTGAATTGGCCGATGCAATAACTGCCGTCTTCAGACAATCTGAAGTGATTGCCCATTGCGTTACTCCTCCTGCACATGGAAAATGGGCCTCCGCGCGGAAGCCCATCCTCACCATTTTCTATTGAGAAGCTGCTCCATCGGGTCACTGGACCCGGAACCGGCAGCATCATTGTCTGTCGTAAGCCGCACCCTGCTGGCCGGTGTCAGCCCGAAGTCGAGCAGCCCCTTGCGCCACAGTTCGTAATACTGGCGGCGCAGCGAGAGCAGCGGATGCTGCTGCACATAGCCGGACGGCGTTTTCTGCAGCGCGATGGGGCCGTTGTCGCCTTGGTCGAGGATTTTTCGGTCGGTGACCAGGTAATAGCCATAGTTCTGGCACAGCTCCGTGAACGCCGGGATGTCGGCCTCAGTCAGCAGACCTAAACCGACCAGAGTCGGTGCAAGTCGCTTCCACTCGACCTTCGCCTCCTTGAGCAGCCGGACGGGCGGCTTGGGCACGGTATCCACAACGGGCGGCTGCGGCTCGTTTTTGTTCAGCTTCTGCTTGCCGGGGTTGCCCTCCAGCACCTTGAGCGCCGTGGGCTTGGGCGGCGGGCCTCTGCGTCCCATGCGTCCACCTCCTCAGCGACAGGGATTTCCGAATCCTCCGTTTTCGGAGGCGGTCTTTGTGTCATGGCAGAGTTTGCACAGCGCCTGCCAGTTGGTGCGATCCCAGAACAGGGTTTCGTCGCCCCGGTGGGGCACGATGTGATCCACCACGGTCGCGGGCGTCAGCCGCCCTTCACGGCGGCAGATCACGCACAGCGGGTTCATGCGCAGGAACCGCAGCCGCTCGCGCTGCCATTTGGCGTTGTAGCCGCGCGCCGCAGCCGAGCTGCGCTTCGGGAGCTGGGCGCGGTGCGCATCGCAGTACGCCTCGCCGGACAGCGCCGCGCAACCGGGATGCCTACACGGACGGTTTGGCCTGGTCGGCATGGGCACACCTCCCGCGCGGGGCCTGTTTGCGCATCAGCAGCACGTGCAGACCTTTCTTCGCACCTTCGTAGTCGCCCGCCATGGCCTGACCGCGCAAGGTTTGCAGCTCCTGCCGGGTCAGCAGGTGCTTGTGTCGGCCCAGGACTTTGAAGAAGTCAATGTAGCCCACGGATCATGCCTCCTTCGCGGCTGCCAGCAGCGCATGCGGCAGCTTCTCGCCCTCGCGAAGCACGTACACGCCCTCGTCCGTACCGGCCTGCTTCAGGAACCGATTCACGATCACGTCGCAATACTTCGGGTCCAGCTCGGAGCCGTAGCAGGTGCGGTCGTTCTGTTCGCAGGCGATCAGGCAGGTGCCGCTGCCGAGGAACAGGTCGAGCACGATGTCTCGCGCCTTGGTGTTGTTTTGGATTTGGTAGTCGAACAGCAGCACGGGTTTCATTGTGGGATGTTCCTTCGAGCGGGACGGGCGGTCGAACTCCAGGATCGTGGTCTGCTTGCGGTTCGATGCCCACAGGTGGCTCGCGCCGTCCTTCCACCCATAAATACAAGGCTCATGGGCCCACTGATAATCCTGGCGGCCCAGCACCATAGAGTTTTTGCGCCAGATCAGGCACTGGCGGACCGCCCAGCCGACGTCGTGCGCCGCGCCACGAAAGTTGTACCCCTCCGAGTCGGCGTGCCAGACGTAGAACACCGCGCCGGGCTTCA
>JAVBUD010000191.1:0-9062 GCA_031555755.1 Eubacteriales bacterium
GCGCTCCCACTACCTCCCCCCCACCCGCCAGCCGGCGCGCCAGCTCAGTCCCTTCCTCTTTTTGCCGGGCTTTGTGTTTGTGGACGGGCCTTGGGGGGCGCTCAGGATGACGGCGCTGATTGTGCTCATCGTGGTAACCAAAAACTTCGCCCCGAAAACCTTCATATGAAATTGCATACACGCCCCAACCCCACACGCTATACTATCACCATCACCCTACGAAAGGTCGTTGATGTCCAATGCAACAGGCGGAAGCCGTGCACGGCAAAAATGCGCTCTGGCCACTGTTCGTAATCTTTTTCAAGGCGGGCACGTTCACCTTCGCGGGCGGGCTGGCCATGCTGCCCGTGATCCAAAAAGACGTCGTGGAAAATTACCGGATGATGGACAAGGACGAGTTTCTCGAGTACGCCACACTGGCCCAGACCCTGCCGGGCGTCATCGCGATGAACTGCGCGTCCTTCGTCGGCAAGCGGGCGGCGGGCCTGCCGGGCATGCTGGTGGCGGCGCTGGGCGCCACCATCTCCGCGTTCGCGATCATGTTGGCCGCCACCATCGCCATGCAGTTCGTGCCCCAGGACGGCCCGATCATGGGCGCGATGAGCTGCATCCGCGCGGCCTCTGCGGCGCTGATCCTGTCGGCGGCGTTCTCGCTGGGCGGCCACAACATCAAGTCCACGTTCGCGGTGGTCGTGATGTTGGCGGTGTTCTGCATGGTGCTCTTGCTGGACGTCAGCGCACCTATCGCCATCCTGGCCGCGGCCGCGGCGGGCTATCTGTACAGCCGGTTCCGCAAGCAGAAGGGCGGTGACGGAAAATGATCGGCACTTGGTTGATGCTGTTGTGGACATTCCTCAAGATCGGCGTGCTGGGTTTTGGCGGCGGCTACGCCATGATGTCCATGATCATGCAGGAGAGCGCCCAGTTCGGCGTCTCCGTGCAGCAGTTGGCGGACCTGAACGCCCTGGACATGATCGTGCCCGGCCCCATCGCCATCAACGCTGCCACCTATGTGGGCTACCTCGGCGGCGGCATCGTGGGCTCTGTCGCGGCCACGCTCGGCGTGATGCTGCCCTCGTTCTTCATTGTGGCGCTGGTGATGCGCTTTTTGGACAAATACAAGGAAAACAAGATCATGGCCGGCGTGCTAATGGGCGTGAAGCCCGCGGCGGTGGGTCTGATTGCCGCGGCGGCGCTGCAGATCGCTTCGGGCGTGCTGCTCCATCACGGCTATTCCGCAATGGATATTTTTTCGCGCCCGCTCGCAGCCCTCTCCCCGCTGATGGCCGCCATCTTCGCCGCCGTGGCGGTGCTGAACATCAAGTGGCGCGTGAACCCGATCCTGATGACGCTCATCGCCGGCGTGATCGGTGCGGTCTTCGTGAGGTAAAGAATATTTTATATATTCCATACATCTATGATCAGCATGTTACCGCGGTAGACCGACAAACCTTGGGGATTCGTACAAATTACCTGTGACAATTTCAAACTATAGTATTGATCTTTTTTACATGATGTGTTAAAATCAGCGGTGAGGTCACACAAAGCGTGATCTCGCGTGATTTGATGCGGCGCAGCCGAAGCGGCTGTCCCGCGTTCAATCATAAAAAGCAAGGAGGTTACCACATGAAGAAACTGTTGTCCCTGGTCCTGGCTCTGGTTCTGGTTCTCTCGTTCGGTTCCTTTGCATCGGCTGAAATGACGGAAGTCGGCACGCCGCGCAACGAAACCCTGATCGTCGAGACCCAGACGCCCACCGACACCCCCGGCCAATTCAACGGCTACATGCAGGGCACCCAAATGGGCTTTGGCATTCATCAGCTGATGAGCGCCATGATGTGGGAAATCGACACCTCCAAGGGCGAGCAGTTCGGCGAAGTCGCCGACGGCTTCCCGGTCTCCAACGAAGACTTCACCGAGCACACCGTGAAAATTCGCCAGGGCATCAAGTGGTCCGACGGCGAAGACCTCACCGCTGACGACGTCGTGTTCACCGTGAACATGATCATGACCCACAGCGACATCGGTGACAGCGCGTACTTCAACCAGGTGTTCGCCTCCGTCGAGAAGATCGACGACTACACCGTGAAGTTCGTGACCAAGGAATCCTTCCCCCGTCTGTCGATGCGCTTTGGCGTCACGATCTGGGGCAACGGCTTCCGCATCGTGCCGGAGCATGTGTACTCCAAGGTCGAAGAGCCGACCCAGTTCAAGGATGAGAATCCCGTTGTGGCCGGCCCCTACACCGTGAAGAGCTATGACCCGCTGGGCAAGTGGATCCTGTACGAGCGCCGCGCCGATGCCGACAAGAGCACCGTGGGCGTCGTGACCGGCAAGATCCCGCAGGCCCCCTACATCCTGTTCAAGGCGCTGGGCGATGACACCACCCGCCAGATGGCCATGATCAGCAATCAGGTTGATATCCTTTGCGAAGTCACGCCTGAGGCCCTGGAAGTCATGACGAGCGCCAACGACAAGATCGCGTGCTGGTATGACGAGTTCCCCTACGCCACCTCTGACGATCCGTGCTCCAAGGGCATCGCGATCTCTCAGGGCCAGGGCGCTCCGTACGACAACGCCGACTTCCGCTGGGGCCTGGCCCTGGCCATGAACTTCGAAGAGATCTCCATGAACATCTTCGAAGGCACCGGTCGCGCGTCTGTGTTCCCGATCCTGACCAACACCTCCGCCATGCAGAACCTGTACTACAAGCCGCTGCAGGAGTGGGTTGAGGCCTTCGAACTGGATCTGGGCGATGGCACCACCGTGAAGCCCTTCGACAACACCTACGCCGCTCGCATGGCCGCGAAGCTGGGCATCGAAGGCACCGAAGAAGAGCTGGTTGACATGTTTGGCACCGGCTGCTGGAAGTACGATCCGGAAGCCGCCACCAAGCTGTTCATCAAGGCCGGTCTGGAGAAGAAGGACGACGGCTGGTACTTCAATGGCGAGAAGTTCATCATCCCGATGACCTATCTGGCGGACACCGAGGCCCAGGCGGGCCGCGGCACCCAGGCTGCCTACGACCAGCTGGTCAAGTTCGGCCTCGAGTGCACCCTGTCCTCCGAGTCTTCCGCGACGTGGGATACCCACGGCAACACCGGTGAGTTCTACCTGGCCGGCTACTGGCCGACCGGCGGCATCACCAAGGACATCTACAGCCAGATCAATGGCTGGGATGCCGACCTGATCAAGCCCCTCGGCGAGCGTGGCTCCGGCCAGGGCAGCCGCTGGAACAACGCCCGCGCCACCGAGATCATCCACGAGCTGGCCAAGCTCAGCCCCGAAGATGACAAGGCATATGAGCTGAACATGGAGTTCATGAAGGTCGCCATCACCGATATGCCCTTCATCGGCTTCCACTCCGGCGTGAAGTTCGTGCCGACCAACTCCACCGTGTGGACCAACTATCCGTCCGCGGCCAACCCCTACAATGGCCCGTGGTGGTGGTGGAGCTGCTTCAAGTACATCACGACCGAAATCACCCCCGCTGCGTAAACCTGGTTGATAGGGCCTGAGTTCCGTACGGGGCTCAGGCCCGCCCTGAAGGCGCGCGCCTGAACCTTATGGCGATGAGTGCGCGCCTTCTTATTATTCCCGGGCATCACACAATGCCGGGACGAGGCAACGCCGCCTGTTGGCGGGTCACGGTCTGTGCACGGTTCAGGCGGTGCGCACACGCGTAAACATGGGCATCAACCATGTATTAACCCTTAGCAAAGAGGTGTGATGTGTGAATTTTCGAAAGTTTCTTCTACTGCGCATACTGACGTGGGCGCTGACGATCTGGATCGGCGTCACGTTCGTGTTTTTCATTCCGCGCATGTTCCCATCGGACCCGGTGGAGAACATGATCGGCCAGATGCAGGCGCGCTCGGGCACCATGGACCCGCAGCAGCAGGAGGCGCTGCGCAGGTCGCTGCGCGTGCAGTTCGGTCTGGAGGGCAGCCTCGGCGAACAATACCTGAGCTATTTAAAAAACGGCCTGCTCCGATTCGATTTCGGGCCGTCACTGATGAGTTATCCCACGCCCGCGGGCGAGATCATCACGATGTACCTGCCCTACACCGTCGGCCTGACGCTGTTCACGACGGTGCTCGCCTGGCTCGTCGGCAACTTCATCGGCCTACTGGCGGGTTTCAGGAAAAACAAGCGCTCCTCAAAGATCCTTGAGGGCATCGCCATCTGCATCTACCCGGTCCCCTATTTCGTGGTCGCGCTGATCCTTCAGATTGTGTTCGCGTTCATTCTGGGCTGGTTCCCGCTGCAGTCGAACATCATCGCTGTGGGCGGCTGGTGGGCGTGGCTGTCGTCGCTGCTGAAGGCATCGATCCTGCCTGCCATCTCGCTGCTGCTGGTCGGCACCGGCTGGTGGATCATCTCGATGAAGTCGCTGGCGAGCACCACCTCAGAAGAGGATTTCGTGCTGTACGCCCGGTATCGCGGCATCTCCGAAGGCAAGATTGGCATGAGCTATGTGTTTCGCAATTCCATTCTGACGCAGATCACGGCCCTGGCGATGAGCCTCGGCGGCGTGTTCTCAGGCTCGATCATGACCGAGATCGTGTTCGGTTATCCCGGCGTGGGCCAGCTGATCAACAAGGCGATTCTGCAGTCGGACTACAATATGATCCTGGGTTGTATCACGATTTCCATCGTCGCCATCTCCACCGCGACCTTGATCGCGGACCTGATCTATCCGTTCATCGATCCGCGGATTCGCTACGCTTGACGAAAGGAGGTTGAATCGCCACTATGAAAAAGTTTTGGAAAAACGCCAATTTCCGCCTCAAGGCGGGGCTGATCTCGACGGCATTCTTCTTCTTCGTCGGGTTCATCGTGTACTTTTTCCCGCATGTGGACCCGTTCGCGTACAACACGTACGCCAACAAACTGCTCCCGTCGGCGGAGCACTGGCTGGGGACCACCTCCATGGGCCAGGACATCTTCTGGCTGCTGATTGAGGCCGTTCACAACTCGCTGTCCATCGGCCTGATCGTCGCGACGATCGGCACGGTGGTGGGCGTGTTCGTGGGGCTCATCGCAGGCTTCTCAGGCGGCGCGGTGGACCGCATCCTGACGGTCGTGACGGACACATTCGTGGTCATCCCGTCGCTGCCGATCATGATCCTGATGACGTCTCTGATGAAGGGCTCCGCCACGGTGATTATGATGGCGCTGGTGCTGGCGATGTTCGCGTGGGCATGGCCGTCCCGCCAGATCCGCTCGATGGCGCTGACGCTCAAGGAGCGCGACTTCATTCACACCGCATGGGTCTCCGGCGAGGGCACGGTCCAGGTCGTCGTGACCGAGATCCTGCCGTTCGTGCTGACCTGGTCGCTGTCCAACTTCATGAACGCGACACTCAGCGCCATCGCCTCGGAATCTGGGCTTGCGGTGCTGGGCCTCTCCCCCGCCAACCTGATCAGCCTGGGCAACATGATCCAGTGGGCGCGGGCCAGGAACGCCATCATGGCCAAGCAGTGGTTCTGGATCGGCCCGCCGATCATCGTCACCGTGCTGCTGTTCATCGGGCTGTTCCTGCTGATCACGGGCTACAATGACTACTTGGCCATGAAGAGAGGGAGGTCGTAAAGATGCTAAATATTGATCATCTGTCCGCCTCCTACAAGACCATTGATGGAGACGTACACGTCGTCAAAGACGTCCACTTCAAGATTTTCGACAACGAGATCTTCGGCATCGCGGGCGAATCCGGCTGCGGCAAGACCACGCTGCTGAAGGCGCTGTACGACATCATTGAGTTTCCGCTGCAGGTGGATCAGGGCAAGGTCACCCTGTCCGGCGAAAAGGACGGCAAGCCGTTTTCCTACGACACCGGCGAGATCCGAAAGACTTGGTGGAGCGACATCTCCTACATTCCCCAGGCGGCGCAGAGCGTGCTGAACCCCATCACGCGGCTGAAGGGCCAGTTCCTCGACTCGATTCCCGAGTCCGACCGGGGCAAGGAATCGGAAAAAGAGACGCTCAAGCGCGTCTCCAAGTACCTCGAAGAGCTGAGCCTCAGCCCCGACGTGCTGGAAGCGTTCCCGTTCCAGCTGTCAGGCGGCATGCGCCAGCGCGTGATCATCGCGCTCGCCACGTTCATGAGCCCCAACATGGTGCTGGCGGACGAACCGACGACGGCGCTGGACGTGGTGGTGCAGCGCGGCATCCTGATGATGCTGACCCGGCTACAGCGCCAGTACAAAAATTCGCTGGTGCTGGTCAGCCACGACATGGGCGTGCACTACCAGATCACCAACCGCATGGGCATCATGTACTCCGGAAGCATGGCGGAGTTGGGCCCCACGAAGGACATCTTCGAGGACCCGATCCACCCGTACACCCAGATGCTGATCGGCGCGCTGCCCCGTGTGGGCGACAAGAGCCAAAAGGTGGGCATCCCGGGCCGTCCGCCGTCTTTGGTAAACCCGCCTGAGGGCTGCCGGTTCGCCGCGCGTTGCCCCAAGGCCACAGAAAAGTGCAAGCAGCTCGTGCCCAAATTCGAAGAGATCAAGCCCGGCCGGTTCGCGGCTTGCCACTTGCTGACAGGGGAGGTGCAGTGACATGGCCGAAAAACTACTTGAAGTCAGCCACGTGAGCAAAGTATTCCGCATCGGCGGCATGCTGATGGGCAAAAAGCTCACGGCGGTGGACGATGTGTCGTTCTCCATTGACGCGGGCAAGCCCGTCATCCTGTCCATCGTGGGCGAGTCGGGCTGCGGCAAGTCCACGCTGTGCAAGATGATCCTGCGCATGCATCAGCCGTCTGCGGGCCACATCAAGCTGCTCGGGAACGACTACGCCAACAAAAAGGCCTACAACCCCGACCAGTTCCGGCTGGACGTGCAGCCGATTTTCCAGAACCCCTACGAGTCATTCTCCATGAGAAAGACCGTGGACACCTACCTGTTCAACACCGCGCTCCGGCTCGGCATCTGTAAGACACACAAGGAAGCGGAGCAGGAAGTCGACAAGGTACTCAGGTCCGTCGGCATGTCGCTGGAAGTGGTGAAGGGCAAGTACCCCACCCAGTTCTCCGGCGGCGAGCTGCAGCGCGTCTCCATCGCGCGCGCGCTGATCACCAAGCCCAAGCTCATCATCGCCGACGAGCCGGTGGCGGCCATCGACGCGTCGATGAAGATGAACATCATAAACCTATTCAAGGCGCTGAAGGACCAGTACAACGTGTCGTTCATCTACATCACCCACGACCTGTCGACCGCGTACTACGTGTCGGACTACATCGCCACCCTGTATCGCGGCGGGCTGATCGAGTACGGTCCCGCGAAGGACATCATGGACGCCCCGGCGCACCCGTACACGGAGCTGCTGATGAACGCGGTGCCGCGCGTGGGCGACAAGTGGGACGAGGAGATGGCCATGCCCGACATGGAAGACAAGGAGTACGCCATCACCTACTGCAAGTTCGCGCCCCGCTGCCCGTACGCCAAGGACGAGTGCAGGCAGAAGCGCCCGGACATGAAGCAGCTGCCCGGCGGCCGAGAAGTGCTGTGCTGCAGGCCGCTTCATCAGGGCGTAAAGTGATCCACCTCTGCCCGCACCCAAGCCATCATTCGATCAATCGAGGGAGGAACCACCATTATGCTACCCCATTATGACATCAAGCAGATCCGCATCGGCACCTGCGTGCCGGGCTTCATCGCGGAGGACTGGGCGCCGAAGCTGGCGAACGCCGGATTTGAGACCATGTCGATCAATTTCCACATGGAGCTGGGCGGCGTGAACATCGAGCAACAGGGCCCGAAGCTGAAATCGATGCTGGAAGGCACCGGCTGTGAGATCACGACGCTGGGCTACTACTGCAACGCGGTGCAGTTCGATGAGCATCAAAAGACGCTGGAACGCGCCATTGACGCGGCGCACCTGTATGGCGCGAAGGTCGTCAGCACATTTGCCGGCGGCTACGAGGGCAAGAGCGTCGACGACAGCATCAAGAAGTTTGGCGAAGTCTATCGCGAGCTGGCGAAGCGCGCGGAGGACCGCGGCGTGAAGTTGGCGATCGAAAACTGCCCGATGGGCGGCACCTGGGACAACCTGACGTGCAACCTGGGCATGAACCCGCGCGCGTGGGAGATGATGTTCAACGAGGTCACAAGCGAGTCGCTGGGCCTGGAATGGGAGCCCGCGCATCAGATGATCCAGCTGATCGACCCGATCGCGCAGCTGCGGAAGTGGGCGAAGAAGGTTTTCCACGTGCACGGCAAGGACGCGAGCGTGGACATGGCCGCGGTGCGCGAGTACGGCGTGCTGTGCAATACGGACTGGTACGCGCCGGAGCGGACGCCCGGGTTTGGGGACAGCAACTGGCGTGACATCATCTATATCCTGCATGTGAACGGGTATGAGGGCGACATCTGTGTTGAGGGTTATCACGACCCGATTTACAAGAACGATTGGGAGATGACTGCGCAGCTGCACGCGCTGAATTATCTGAAGTGGTGCCGTGGCGGCGAGTTCGTGCCGAACCCATGGGACATGAAAAAGCTGCTCTACGAGCAGACCCAAAAAGAGGACTAGCATCCAAGCCCCACACCGCCCCGCTCAACCCCAGCGAAGCGACAATAGGGAGGTCCAGGAGGGATTTAATCCCTCCTGGCAGGAGTCCAGAGGGCGGCGCCCTCTGGCCGCCGGCGGCACGCAACGACAAGGTGCAAACAGGGACGACGTCCATCGCGACGCCGTCCCTTATCGCACCCCACGCGCAGTAAAAAATAGTGGGGGCATTTGGTTTGTTTAGCATTTAAGCCGCGCAGGCAGTGCCCGAGGCGCGTGGGCAGTAACTCGCACCCGAGCCAGCCCGCGCGGCCGTGAGGCCCGCGCGGGCGAGCGCGAGGGTGCTGTGCGTTTACTGGGCCTTGGGGCGGCAGGCGCAGAGCCCGCACGGCAAGCCCACTCCCCCACCCCCAACCACATTCACCGCAACCGCAACCTCACACTCACCAACCCCGTCATCCAGTGCCCACCGTAGCTCCATCCACAAACTTTTAAAGAGGATTAGTTTTGGGGAGGTCCTTAGAGGCGGAGAAGGTGAAGGG
>JAVBUD010000184.1:0-7796 GCA_031555755.1 Eubacteriales bacterium
CTCGCGGCGCTGGGCGCGTAGGGCTTGGGCCATCCGCCCCCCCCCGCCATCCTGAGCGCAAGCTAAGGACCTTCCACCGACTTTCCGGGTATGAAGTATGAAGAAGGTACTTCGCTTGCACTCAGGATGACGGCGGTGATACGCTGACGGGGCATTGCTCAGCTTCTCCGCATATCCCCGCCCCTTCGCGCATACGTAGACGTCATCAACGTCTATAGGAGAATGCAAATGCGCACCCTCATCTCCCTCATGCTGAGCCTGATCCTGCTCTGCCCGCCCAGCCTGGCCGAACCCGCATCCGAAGCCCCTCTCACCGTCAACGCCCGCGCCGCCGTGCTCATCGAGCGTACCAGCGGCCGCGTGCTGTACGCGGAAAACGAGCGCGAGATTCTGCCCATCGCGTCCACCACGAAGGTGATGACCGCGCTGCTGGCCATCGAAAACAGCGAGCTGACCGACATCGTCACCGCCAGCGAAAACGCGTCCGGCGTAGAGGGCACCTCCATCTACCTGGGCGTGGGGGAGCAGCTGTCCATGCTGAACATGCTGCACGGGCTGATGCTGCGCTCCGGCAACGACGCCGCCGTGGCCATCGCGGAGCATATCGACGGCACGGTGGAAAATTTCTCGGCCCGCATGAACGCCCGCGCGCAGGAGATCGGCGCGGAGGCGCACTTCGTCACGCCCAACGGCCTGGACAAAGGCGGCAATGGCACATCCGCGCTGGGCCTGGCGCGCATCTCCGCCGTGGCGCTGCGCTATCCCGCGTTCCGCGAGATCGTGATGAAGCGCACAGCCACGATCCCCTGGCCCGGCCACGACTACGACCGCGTGCTGGAGAACAAGAACCGGCTGCTGCGCGAGCTGCCCGGCTGCACCGGCGTCAAGACGGGCTTTACGAAAAAGGCGGGCCGCTGCCTGGTGTTTTCATGCGAAAGAGGCGGCATGGAACTGGTTGGTGTGGTGCTGAACTGCGGTACCTGGTTTGAGACCGCCAAGGCGATGACAGAGTGGGGTTTTGCAAATTACCGACCCAAGCGCCTGATCGACAAGCGCTCCGTGGCCGGCCAGGCCAAAGTTGAGCAGGGCCGCGACCGCACGGTGGACGCGCTGTACGCCGAGCCGCTGACCCTGCCCGTGCGCGGCGAGGAAAAGGTGGAGGTGACGGTCCAACTGAACCAGCCGCTGTACGCTCCAGTCAAGGAGGGCCAGGTCGTCGGACATGCGCTGGTGAACGTGGACGGCTTCACAGAGTGCACCGTGGACCTGGTGGCGGCCAACGACGTGGATGAGGCCAGGAGCTTCTGGGACCGCGTGTGGCGGGCGGTGCGGGGGTGGTTTGGGTGGTAGGGGAGGGATGATCAGCAGCAATCGCCGTCATCCTGAGCGCCAGCGAAGGACCCTCCTCACACTCACCGCTTTATCATGAGGAAGGTCCTTCGCCGGCGCTCAGGATGACGGGGTTGGCGGGATGCGAGATCCGGTTGTTTTGAGGAAGGTCCTTCGCTGGCGCTCAGGATGACGGCGTAGGTAGGTTGCGATATGCATCCGTATCCCCACGCGCCATTCGGCATCCGTCAACCCGGTCCCGCCACCCCTGATCGCGCCACCTCGGAAACCGCCGCCAAAAACCCCTCCACCTCTGCCGCCGTGTTCCCCGCCCCCAAACTCGCCCGCACCGCGCCCCGCGTCAGCGTGCCCAGCACCCGGTGCGTGCCCGGGGCGCAGTGTAGCCCGCCGCGCACGCAGTACCCCTGCCGGTCCAGCGCGTCCGCCACGGCCCCGGACGTGTGATCGCTCACGTTGAAACTCACTACCGCCGTTCTGGGCGCGCCACGGTCGCAGTAGATCTCCACGCCCGCGATCCGCCGCAGACCCCGCATCAGCTGATCCCGGAGCGCCGCCTCCTTGGCGTGGATCTCGGCTTCATGCTCGATCACATACCGCGCCCCCGCGCCCATCCCGGCGATGCCGGGCAGGTTCACGGTGCCGCTCTCGTACCGCTCGGGCCGCTCGCTGGGCTGGCGCATGCTCTCGCTGCTGGAGCCGGTGCCGCCCTCCCGGAGGGTGTTCAGCTCGTACCCCGGCGCAATATACAGCCCGCCGGACCCCTGCGGCCCCAGCAGCCCCTTGTGGCCCGGGAACGCGTACAACGAGATTCCGTCTCGGGCCACGTCCACCGGCGTCAGGCCCAGCCCCTGAGCGCCGTCCACCAGATATCGCACGCCCAATCGCCGCGCCACGTCGCCCACCGCCCGGACGGGCTGGATCACGCCGGTGACATTGCTGGCCTGGGTCAGCGCGATGAGTGCGGTGTTGGGCTTGGCCGCGCGATAGAACTTTTCGGGGTCCATCCGCCCGTCCATCTCCGGCTCCAGCAGCGTCAGCTCGATCTGCCCGCGCAACCGCAGCCCCTCCAGCACGCGCAGCACGCTGTTGTGCTCAATGAGGCTGGTGATCACATGGTCGCCCTTGTGCAGCGCCCCCTTGAGGCCCTGGTTCAGCGCGTCGGTGCAGTTGAACTGGAACATGATGTCGAACGGGTCCGAGGCGTGCAGCAGCTGCGCCAGCGCCTCTCGGCAGTCGATCATGGTCCTGGCTCCGCTGAGCGCGCGCCGGTGCCCCGAACGGCCCGGATTGCCGTTGTCCTCCGTCATGGCCCGCTGAACGGCCCTGAGCACCGCGTCCGGCTTCGGATGGCTGGTGGCCGCGTTGTCGAGATAGACCTCCATTATCGCTTCACTCCATTCTGCCGGAGGGGTAACGCAAAGAGGCCCTCCGCCGTACACTATATGGAGGAGCCATTTTGGCTATGCGAAGTGAGGGAAAGCAGAATGAATGACCAATATTTCGGCATCGCCGCGTTTCGGTCCAGGCAACAGGTCATGCGCTATGAGGGCGTGCTGCGCCGCGCGGGCATCAACGTGCGCGTCATTTCCACGCCCCGCGATGTGGCGATCGGCTGCGGGCTGTCGATCCAGTTCGACATGGCCGACATCCGCGCCGTGCAGCAGGTGCTGGGCGGCCGCCCAGCGAACATGATCGGCGTGTACAGTGTGGACCGCACCGGCGGCGGCAGACCGAGACTGCAGGCGCTGTCGATGTAGATCAGCGCGTAAAATATAACATATGCCTGGTTTCGTTACCTCGGCGGGGCGTGTATAATGGTGAGCAGAACGCCCGTGCGCCGCTCCGTCATCCTGAGCGTCAGCGAAGGACCTTCCTCAAACTTCATATCAAGTCAGTTTGAAGAAGGTCCTTCGCGTAGCGATGGATGACGGCGGAGATGGAAACATCAGTTCATCGATTTACAAATGCGATGCGAAGGGGGCTGACCGCCCATGACCGCCGAAAAGGCCGCCCGCGCCCTGGACGCGCTGCACGCGCTCTACCCGGAAGCCAAGCCCGAGCTGAACTTTAAAAACCCCTTTGAGGTGCTGATCGCCACGATCCTGGCTGCCCAGTGCACCGATGTGCGGGTGAACAAAGTCACCGAAAAGCTGTTCGCGGCCTACCCTGACGCGCAAGCGATGTCGCGGCTCACGCCCGAGGAACTAGAGCCGTGGATCAAGGAATGCGGGTTGTACCACAATAAGGCCAAGCACATCGCTGCCACCTGCAGAGCGCTGGTGGAGCGCCATGGCGGACAAGTCCCCGCCACCCGCGAGGACATGATGGCCCTGCCGGGCGTGGGCCAGAAGACGGCTGGCGTGGTGCTGCTGGCCGCTTTCGGCGACGACCAGATCCCCGTGGACACCCACGTTTTTCGCGTCTCAAACCGCATCGGCCTGGCCCAGGCGGACACGGCGGACAAGGTGGAGCGGCAACTGCGGCAGCTGATCGACAAGGACCGCTGGTCGCTGTCCCACCACCTGCTGATCTGGCACGGCCGCAGGTGCTGCACCGCCCTTCGGCCCGCGTGCAACCGGTGCCCGCTCAGCGCGGACAAGCTGTGCGAAAACGAACCGTAAAAAGGAGACCCAACCATGGCATTATTCGTCGACATCATCGCCATCACCTGCAAGGCCGGCAACGGCGGCAATGGGTGCGTGGCGTTCCATCGGGAAAAATTCGTGCAGCAGGGTGGGCCGGACGGCGGCGACGGCGGCCGCGGCGGCGACATCGCATTTGAGGCCAGTGAGCGCATGCACACGCTGATGGACTTTCGCTACACGCGCAAGTTCGAGGCTGAAAACGGCGCGGACGGCATGAGCAACATGAAGACGGGCAGATCCGGCGCGCCCATCACCATCATGGTCCCGCGTGGCACCGTCGTGCGAGACAAGCAGACCGGCAAGGTGCTGCTGGACCTGTACGGCGCGGGTGAGCGCAAGGTGCTGCTGCGCGGCGGCAACGGCGGCTGGGGCAACAACCACTTCGCCACGCCCACTCGCCAAGCGCCCGCATTCGCCAAGCCCGGCGAGAAAACCGAGCCCCGCGAACTGCTCCTGGAGCTGAAATCCATCGCCGATGTGGGCTTGGTGGGCTTCCCGAACGTGGGCAAATCCACGATCCTCAGCGTCGTCACTGACGCCAAGCCTAAGATCGCCAATTACCATTTCACCACGCTGCAGCCGAACCTCGGGATCGTCAAGCAGGACGAAGACAGCTTCGTCATCGCCGACATCCCGGGCCTCATCGAGGGCGCCAGCGCAGGCATCGGTCTGGGCCACGATTTCCTGCGCCATGTGGAGCGCACGCGCATGCTGGTGCACGTGCTGGACATCGCCGGCAGTGAAGGCCGCGACCCGCTGCAGGACTACGACGCCATCATGAAAGAACTGCGGCAGTACGGCGACCTGGCGACCCGACCTATGATCGTGGCCGCCAACAAACTGGACCTGTGCGAGGACGAGACGAACCTCTGCCGCCTGAAAGAAAAGCTGCAGGACCAGAGCATCCCCATTTTTCCGATCTCAGCGGCCACCAGGCAGGGCCTCACACAGCTGCTGCGCGAGGTGGTCAGGATGCTGCGCGAACTGCCGCCGGTTGAGCCGTTCCAGGAGGAGGAGCTGACCGACGAAGCCCCGAAGCAGAGCTTCACAATCGTCCGCGACGGCGACACCTTCACCGTCACCGGCCCGTCCGTGGACAAGCTGATCGCCTCGGTGAACTTCGCCGACGAGCAGTCGCTGAACTGGTTCCATCAAACCCTGCGCAAGTGGGGCATCATCGACGCCCTGCGCGAAGCGGGCGCGACCGAAGGCGTAACCGTGGCGCTCAACGACATCGAATTTGACTTTGTGGACTAAACGGAGGATAAAGCCATGACAACCAAGCAACGGGCCGCGCTGCGGTCCATGGCAAACACCCTGGAAGTGGTGCTGTACATCGGCAAGGACGGCATCAACGACAACCTCGTCAAGCAGGCCTGGGACGCCCTGGAGGCGCGGGAGCTGATCAAGGTCAGCGTCCAGCAAAACGCCCCTGAAGACGCCAAGACGCTGTGCGCCGAACTCTGCGACCGCGTCCACGCCGAGTCCGTGCAGGTTATCGGCAGGCGGTTCGTGATGTACAGAAAGGCCAGAAAAGACTCAAAGATCGACATTGACAAGCTGGGATAAGGCGAGCGCCCATCACCTCACCGTCGTCCCATTCCCGCCGTCATCCTGAGCGTTAGCGAAGGACCTTCCTCAAACTGCAATGGGTTGAAGTTTGAAGAAGGTCCTTCGCTGACGCTCAGGATGACGACGCGTTGAGCGGCGGATCGATCACCCGTCAATCGTCTCCGACTGCCCATCCTGCTTGTGCAGTCCCATCCCCGCCAAGAACAACAGCACCAGCGACAGCGGCAGGTACACGATCTGACCAAGCCACAGATAAAGCCCCATGTACACCGCCCCGTACACCGCGCAGGCGGGCGCGCGCTTGCGGTTGGCCAGGTGCGACAGCCGAAACCGCCGCTCTCCTTTCTGCCTTAACGGCCACTTTTTCCCGATCAGATAGCAGACCAGCAGGCAAAACACCAACGCCGCCCCCGCCGCTCCCCAGGCGCTGGGGATGGCCAGCCGAAAATACAGGAACCCAAGCGCGAAGATCGCCGCCCGCAGCGCGAGTCGGTCGATGAAGTGGGACATGAGATCACGCTCCTTTCCCTTATTCTGCCACCGTCACAATACCTTCATACAGTTTTGCTTTCCCTTAACTCAATTCTGGTATATAATATAAGGAATGCAAGAGGGGAGCGATGCTGACAGATGGTTTGGGGCATCATGGGTGGCAGTTTTGATCCAATCCATCAGGGGCATGTGTTCATGGCGGCGTGCGCCATGCGCCACATGGCCTTGTCGGGCGTGCTGTTCATCCCCACGGGCGATCCGCCGCACAAGTCGCGCCTGGCGAAGGCGACGGACCGGCTGATGATGGTGGAGCTGGCGATCGCGGACAACCCTGCTTTTCGCGCCTGCGACATGGAGATTCGGCGCGCGGCTACCACCTACACCGTGGACACGCTGCATCAGCTGCACGATGACAACCCCGCCGACGAATATGTGTACATCGTCGGCGCGGACACGCTGCTGGTGATCGAGACCTGGCGCACATTCGAACAGGTGCCGGGTCTGCTGAAGGCCGTGTGCTGCGTGCCCAGGCCCGGCGTGGAACTGGCCGAGGTGGAGCAGCAGGCGGCGCACCTGAAGTCGCGGCACGGACTCACGGTCTTCATCACGCCCGAGCGCGGCCCCGACCTCTCATCCACGGACGTGCGGCTGCGCGTGGAGCGCGGACTGCCCACAGAGGGCATGGTGCCGGACACCGTGGCGCAGTATATAGAGCGGAAGGGCCTATACCGCGACCCCATGCTGGACGAGCTGCGCAGAACACTGACGCCGGAGCGTTATCGCCACACGCTGGGCGTGGAGCAGGCGGCGCTGCTGCTGGCGCAACAGAACGGCGTGGACCCCGGCAAGGCCCGCGTCGCCGCGTTGCTGCACGACTGCGCCAAGTGCATGGGCGAGCGGGAGATGCTCCGCCTGCTGCGCGACCACGGCCAGGAGCCGCGCCACCCCGCCGACCGCACGCGCACACTGATGCACGCCGCCGCGGGCGTGATCGTCGCCAAGGAACGGTACGACGTCACCGACGCCGACATCCTCAGCGCCATCCGCTGGCACACCACCGGCCGCGCGAACATGTCAAAGCTCGAAAAGCTGATTTACCTGGCCGACGTGATCGAGCCCGGTAGGCGCCCTTTCCCGGCGCTGCCCGCCATCCGCGCGGCCGCTCACCGCAGCCTCGACGAGGCCCTGAAGATGGCCGCCGAGCGCACACTGGCCTACTTGGACCAGCGCGGCGTGCTGCCGGACCCGAACACGCTGAACCTGCTCAAGGACTATCAAGAATCAACACGCAAGGAGAGTTTCTGATATGATGAATTCCAAAGAGATGGCCCTCAAAATCGCGCAGCTGCTGGAGGACAAGCGCGGCGAGCAGGTGGAGATTCTGAAGGTGGACCACCTGACCAGCATCACCGACTACTTCGTCATCGCCTCCGGCAAGAACACCATCGCCGTCAAGGCCATGGCCGAGGACGTCATGGAAAAGATGGACGAGGCGGGCGAGGAGCCGAGGCGGCACGAGGGCATGCGCGAGGCCCGCTGGATCGTGCTGGACTACGCTTCCGTGATTGTACACATCTTCCACATGGAGGAGCGCGAGTACTATAACATCGAGCGGCTGTGGATGGACGGTTCCAATCAGGTGGGGCTGGACGGGAAGTAGAAGCGCAGGGGGAGGACAGTCGCTCACGCGGCGGCGAGGGGCATCCCCCCCCCAACCGGAACGCCAGTCCGGGGGTT
>JAVBUD010000016.1:0-11835 GCA_031555755.1 Eubacteriales bacterium
CACCCCCACCCCACAGCAAAGGAGCGCACCCCACACCATGAAAACCGCTGGACTGATCTCCCTGGGATGTTCCAAGAACCGGGTCGACAGCGAGATGCTGCTCGGCCAACTGCGGCTGCTCGGGTACACCATCGTGCAGGAACCCGCCGACGCGGATCTCCTCTTTGTCAACACCTGCGGGTTCATACAGCCCGCGAAAGAGGAGTCCATCGACGCCATTTTCGACATGGCGCAGTACAAGAAAACCGGGCGCTGCAGGGCGCTTTTCGTCACCGGCTGCCTCGCGCAGCGCTACGCGGACGAACTGAAAACTGAGATTCCCGAGATCGACGCGCTGATGGGCGTCGCTGAATACGACCAATTGGCGGACGTGCTGGACCGGGCGCTGAGCGGCGAGCGGCCGACGCGCTGCGGGGAGGGCGACCGCTTCTTCAAGGGGCCGCGCGTGCTGACCACGCCGCCCCATTCGGCCTATGTGAAGATCTCCGACGGCTGCGACAACCGCTGCAGCTACTGCGCGATTCCGCTGATTCGCGGCGGGTACCGCTCGCGGCCCATGGCGGACATCGTGGAGGAGTGCCGCACGCTGGCCGAGGGCGGCGCGACGGAGCTGACGCTGATCGCCCAGGACACCTCGCGCTACGGCAGCGACTTTCCCGGCGGCGCGCTGCTGCTGCCCGAACTGTTAAAAGCGGTGCACGCCATTGATGCGGTGCGCTGGTTGCGCGTACTATACTGCTATCCGGACACCGTGGACGAGCGCCTGCTGGACACCATCGCGGCCCTGCCCAAGGCCGCCAAATACCTGGACCTGCCGCTGCAGCACATCGACGGGGACATGCTCCGGGCCATGAACCGGCGCGGCAGCCCGGAATACATCCGCTCGCTGATCGAGGCCTGCCGGGCGCGGGGCATCTCGGTGCGCACCACCATGATCGTCGGGTTTCCCGGCGAAACGCAGGCGCAGTTTGAGGCGCTGTGCGCGTTCGTCAAAGAGGCCCGATTCCGGCGGCTGGGCGCGTTCGCCTACTCCCCGGAGGAGGGCACCGTGGGCGCGACGATGGACGACCAGTTGGACGATGCGGAAAAACTGCGCAGGCTGGACCAGCTGATGCTGCAGCAGCAGGGCATCTCGCTGGAGCTGAACGAGGCGCGGATCGGCGAGGTGTGCGAGCTGCTGGTGGAGTCCTACGAGGACGGCGCGTACACCGCCAGGAGCATCCTGGAGGCCCCGGAGGTGGACGGCGTGGTGCGGCTTTTCTCAAGGCGCGACATCGCGCCGGGGCGCTATGTCCGGGCGCGGATCACCGGCGCGGACGCCTATGACTTACAGGCGGAGGAGATTTGAATTGAACCTTCCGAACAAACTGACCCTGGCGAGGATGATCCTGATCGTGCCGTTCGTGGCGGCGATGATGGCGGACGCGCCCGTCTGGCAGGCGGTGGCCACGCTGCTGTTCGTGGTCGCGTCGCTGACGGACCTGCTGGACGGCTATCTGGCGCGCGCCCGGGGCCAGGTGACGGACTTTGGCAAGCTGATGGACCCCATCGCCGACAAGCTGCTGGTGATGGCGGCGCTGGTGGGGCTCACGGCCCAGGGCCGCGCCCACGCGCTGTGCGTGATGATCATTCTGGGGCGGGAGTTCGTGATCTCGGGCATCCGGTCCGTGGCGGCGTCAAAGGGCGTGGTCATCGCGGCGGGGCCTATCGGCAAGGTCAAGGCGGCGCTGCAGATGGTGGCCATCGCGCTGGTGCTGCTTCCGTTTTCCGGCCCGCTGGCGGCATGTGGCCAGTTGATGCTGTGGTTGTCGGCGGCCCTGGCGCTGTGGTCGCTCATCGACTATATCCTGCGCAACAAGGAGGTCATCGCCCCATGAACTGTGAGATCCTGTCCGTGGGTACGGAGCTGCTGATGGGCCAGATCGTCAACACCGACGCCCGCTATCTGGCCGAGCGCATGTCCGAACTCGGCATCGACGTGTACCACATCACCACCGTGGGCGACAACATGGAGCGGTTGAAAGACGCGCTCTGCGTGGCCATCGCCCGCAGCGACCTGGTCATCACCACCGGCGGCCTGGGGCCCACGGAGGACGACCTGACCAAGGAGGCCCTGGCGGAGCTGCTGGGCCTTTCGATGGTCACCGACCCGGCGGAAAAGCAGGCGCTGCTGGATTCGGCGGCCAAGCACGGCCACGAGCTGCCCGAGATCAGCTTCAAACAGGTCGATTTTCCCGAGGGCGCGCGCATCCTGCCGAACCATGTGGGCACCGCGCCGGGCTGCATCGTGGACATCGCCGCGGACGGCAAGCTCAAGCAGGTGTGCGTGCTGCCCGGGCCGTACAAAGAGCTGGTGACCATGTACGACCGCGAGCTGCACCCTTACCTGACCCGCGCGCGGGAGCGCAGGATCGAGTCCCGGTTCATCAAGATTTTCGGCATGGGGGAGACCCAGGTCCAGACCGAGCTGTGGGACCTGTTCCACATCACGAACCCCACGCTGGCGCTGTACTGCGGCGAGGGCGAGGTCACGGCCCGGATCACCGTGTCCTGCGGCATGGACGAAAACCCGAACCGCCAGCTGGACCCGCTGGAGCGCGAGATCCGCGACCGGCTGGGCAGCGCCGTCTACGCCGAGGGCCGCGACGCCACGCTGCAGGAGACGGTGTTCGACCTGCTGGTGCAGCGGGGCAAGATGCTGGCCCTGGCCGAGAGCTGCACCGGCGGCATGCTGGGCAGCCTGCTGACCGAGATGTCCGGCGCGTCGCGGGCGCTGCTGGAGGGCCACATCACCTACAACGACAAGGCGAAAATCCGGGTGCTGGGCGTGTCCAACGACACCTTGGCCGCCTACGGCGCGGTGTCCGCCCAGTCCGCCAGCGAGATGGCCGCCGGGGCCATGATCGTGTCCGACGCCGACTACGCGCTGTCCATCACCGGCATCGCCGGCCCCGACGGCGGCACCACCTTAAAGCCCGTGGGCACCGTCTACATCGGCCTGGCGGGCCGCAACGGCGTCACCAGCAAGTACTTCATGTTCGACGGCATGGACCGGAACCGCGTCCGCCTGCTGTCCTGCAAGCACGCGCTGAACATGCTGCGCCTGAAACTGCTCAATCAAGACGGATAGAGGTAGACCGCCGCCGCAGCGACGTCCCCCAATCGTTTATTCTTCAACCCGAAAGGAGCTCACCCCATGAAGCACTTCATCTTCCCCACCGCCAAGGACTGCGCCAAGGCCGCCTCCATGATCTTCGCCGCCGAGCTGTACCAAAATCCCCGCCTGGTCATGGGCCTGGCCACCGGCTCCACGCCCATCGAGCTGTACAAAAAGCTGATCAAGCTCAACGAAAAGGGCCTGATCGACTTTTCCCAGGCCGCGTCCTACAACCTGGACGAATACGTCGGCCTCACCGGCGACCATGACCAGTCCTACCGCTATTTCATGAACCAGAACCTGTTCGACCACATCAACATCGACAAATCCCGCACGTTCGTGCCCCAGGGCACCGGCGACGTGGAACAAAATGCCCGCGATTACGATCAAATGATCGAGGCCGCGGGCGGCATCGACCTGCAGTTGCTGGGCATCGGCCACAACGGCCACGTGGGCTTCAATGAGCCGTCGGAGTGCTTTACCTACGGCACGAACGTGGTCACGCTGACCCAGTCCACCATCGACGCCAACAGCCGGCTGTTCGCCGACCCGGCGGACGTGCCGAAGCAGGCCATCAGCCTGGGCCTGGGCGGCATCATGAGCGCCAAGCGCGTGATCCTGATCGCCACCGGCGCGGGCAAGGCCGATGCCGTGGCGGGCGCGCTCAAAGGCCCCGTCACACCGGAAAACCCGGCGTCCATCCTGCAGCTGCACCCCAACTGCCAGTTCTTCCTGGACCAGGAGGCCGCGTCGAAGCTGTAACCGCAATACCCCCGTAGGGAACGCCCTCCGTGGCGTTCCGCCCCCGTTATAACCCCCCGAAGCCCTACGAAAGAGGTACATTCCATGTCCCAACACCGACGCTACGCCAGCCGCCTGCGCCAAGCCCGCATCCGCCGATTCACGCTGATCGGGTTGTGCGCCGCGCTGGCGCTGGTGCTGCTGATCTTCGCCCTCCGCGCCATCCCAAGCCGCGCCCCGGCGACAGACGCGCAGGCCACCGCCGAGCCCACCCTCGCCGTGACCAAGTCCGCGCCGCCCCTCAGTGACGCGGCGTCAGACCCGGTCGAGGACGAATCGACGCTGGACGGCGAGGGCATGGAGGGCGAGGACCAGGGCATCGACCAGGCCGGTCAGTACGACGATGTGAAGCTGCTGCCCGTGATCTACCGCAAGGCGGACATGAAGAAAAAGCGCGTCGCCATCACCATCGACGACTGTTTCAGCGCCGACATCTTAAAATCCATCATCACCTTGGCGCGGAAGTACGACGCCGACCTCACTTTTTTCCCAAAGGGCAAGAACATCGAGAAGAACGCCGCGCTGTGGAAGCGGATCTATGAGGACGGCTACGAGATCGAAAACCACTCGTTCCCGCACTCCAACGTCACCAAACTCAGTGACGACGAGCTCCGCGCCGCCATCGTGGACAGCGAAAAGGCGCTCAACGCCGCGCTGGGCGTCAACTACCACATGCGCCTGTTCCGCTGCCCCACCGGCGCGGGCATGAAGGACCCCAGGCTGCACCAGCTGCTCCGCGAGCTGGGCTACGAGGCCGTGGCCAGCTGGGGCCTCAGCGGCGCCCGCAAGGCGGCCGAAACCCTCGCCCGGGTCCAGTCCGGCCAGATCCTGCTGTTCCATGCCACCCAGGCCGACTACGCCCGCCTAAAAACCATCATCCCCGCCCTCTCCAACCGCGGCTACAAAATGGTCAGCGTCAACGCCCTCTACGGCAAAGGCAAAAACGAGGTCACGGCGCTGGAGACATACGATCATTAGGAAATGAACAATGAACAATGAACAGTGAACAATGAATTGTAAATTGTTCATTGTTCATTATTCATTATTCATCCCCACCCGCTACCCCCGCCGTCATCCTGAGCGCCAGCGAAGGACCTTCCTCAAACTTCAAGCAATCGCTCGAAGAAGGTCCGTAGCGCAGCGATGGATGACGGAGTTTTCGTGAGCAGCGACACCCTGTCTTCCATTTCTTCCCTTGACAACCTCCAAATATTACGATATAATGACAAATATCAACGCAATATTACAGGAGTGTACCAATATGACCACTACCAAGCGCTTTCTGCTGCTCTTCCTGCTGCTGACCCTGGCCTTCGGCGCTTGCGCGGCCCCGGCCTCGGCGGATGCGGACTGGAAGGCCGCCTATCTCAACACCCTCACGTCCACCGCGGGCGCCAAGCGCGCCGCCGCGCTGTGCGACGTCACGGGCGATTTTTTCCCCGAGCTGGCGCTGATGATCAAGCAACCGGACGGCGCGACGGCGCTGCAGGTCTACACCGCCACGGACGGCGGCGCCCGGGCGCTGCCCCTGGACAAGGGCCTGTCGCTGGCCGGCGTCACCAAGATCAACGCCCGCTGGCGCAAGGGCGCGGGATCATCGCCGGTGCTGGACGTGGCGCTGACCGCCGCCAATGAGTACAAGCGCGCGGCGTACAAGCTCGACGGCGACGCCCTGAAACAAATTTTTTCCGTCACCAAATTCAAGTCCGGCGGCAAGACCCGCTACACCCTGAACGGCGGCGCGGCCACCTCGTCCCAGTACAGCGCGGGCGTCCGCGCGTTTGAGTCCGCGAACAAAAAGATGGCTCAGCTCCCGCTGGCCGCCGTCGCCAAGGCCGATTCCGCGTCCGCCGTCAAGACCAAGTTCAACACCATCGCGAAAAAATTCCCGGCCTACGGCGCGGCGAAGTCCGTCGCCCTGAACGAAACGAAGGCCGAGCTGGCCAAGGGCGAGACGCTGACGCTGAACGCAAAGCTCAGCCCCGCCTCCGCGTTCACCGACCAGGTGGAGTGGATCACCGAAAACGAGCGCGTCGCCACCGTGTCCAAGGACGGCGTGGTCAAGGCGGTCGCCTCAGGCAGCGTCAAGGTCTACGCCCGCACCCTGTCCGGCGCGCAAAAGTACTGCACCGTCAAGGTCACAGGCCCAAAAGCCACCGAAATCAGCCTGAACACGGACGCGCTGACCCTGATCCGGGGCTCCAGCGAGACCCTGATCGCCAGCTTCAAGCCCCAGGACGCCGCGCCCGATGTGAAGTGGTCGTCCTCCAAGCCGAGCGTGGCGGGCGTGAACCGGGACGGCAAGGTCACGGCCCTCAGCGCGGGTCGGGCGACCATCACCGCCACCACAGATAACGGCCTGAAGGCCAGCTGCACCGTGGCGGTGACCACCCGCCCCGCCGTGGTGGTGGACATCTCCCAGCACGAATATTCCGCCAACATGGACTGGAAAAAGATCGCGAACTCGGTGGACCTGCTGATCCTGCGCTGCGGCGTGACCCGCACCGAAACCGCGCCCATCGGCGTGGGCAAGGACGACAAATTCGCCTACTACGCCAAAATGTGCCAGGAGTACGACATCCCGTTCGGCGTGTACTTCTACGGCAAATGCAGCGACGCCGCGACCGCCAAAAAGGAAGCCCAGAAGACCTGGGACGTAGCCAGCCCGTACAAGCCGCTGTTCTACGTGTACGACGTGGAGGAGTCGCGCCTCACCAAGTCGCTCATCGAGACGTACATCAAAGAGCTGAAGCGCCTGGGCGCAAAGAAAATCGGCTACTACGTCGCCCACCACCTGTACGGAAAGTACAAGCTGGACACCAGCCTGGTGGACTTCATCTGGATCCCCCACTACGGCAAAAACGACGGCACCGTCAACTCCACCCCGTCCTACCCCTGCGACATGCACCAGTACACCTCCGTCGGCAGGATCCCCGGCCTCGTCGGCGGCGTCGACGTGAACCGCCTGATGGGCAAAAAAGATCTGGCCTGGTATCTGAAGCGGTAGGGGAGAGGGGCGCCAACAAGAACGGGTTGATCACGGCGCAGTACCCCACCCACTGTTATCCTGAGCGAAGTCGAAGGATGACAACGTAGTGCGCCCTCCTCGCTCAGGATGACAACGTGCAGGGCGCGCCCTCCTCGCTTTATCTCTCCCCCTACTCCAAAACCCCGCCCGCCTCCAACCAGTCCGCCAGCCCGTCCATCGTGACCCGCTTCAGCGAACACTCTCCGACGCGCTCCGGCACGGCCAATGTGAGGTACCGCTCGTCCCGGCTCCTGCCCGCCGCGATGGCCGTCAGCAGCTCGCCGCGCCCGAAGGCGCACTCCGCGCTCATGCCCTGGGCCTTCAGCACCTTGCGCACGCGGCCTTCGCAGCCCTCGCAGCCGCGCACCATGCGCTTTGCCGCGCGGGCCATGATCAGCAGGCCCTGGCCCAGCGCGTCGCCGTGGCCCACCTGGCCCTTGGCGCAGGCTTCGATGGCGCGGCCCACGATGCTGCCCATCCGCAGCAGCTGCCAGCTGGCGGGGTCGTATTCCTGGCTGCGCACCAGCTCCATCTTGATCCGAATGCACAGCTCCATCGCCACGTCCAGCTCCCGGGTGATCCGACCCGCCTCCAGCATCCGCAGCAGCGGCTCGCTCCCCAGCAGCGCGAACTTCAGCATCTCCGCCGCGCCGTCCCTCGCCAGCCGGTCCGGCAGCGTGGCCAGCACACGGGTGTCGCACAGCGACAGCGACGGCGGGGCCGCGACGCCGATCTGGTTCCGGGCCGAGGGCAGGTCGATGGTGTGCCGCCCGCCCACCGTCAGTTCCAGCGCCGCCACCAGTGTGGTGGGGATCTGGACCGTGTACATCCCCAGCTGAAACAGCGCCGCCGCCAGGCCCGCCGCGTCGCCCACGCCGCCGCCGCCCAGCCACACCAGCGGGTCCGAGCGCTGGAACTGCCGCTCACCCAAAAACGCCAAGATGCCGCCCAGCGCGGCCAGGTTCTTGGGCGAGTTGTCCAGCGGCATCACATACTTGTGCACCTGGAACCGCGCGTCCGCCAGCGACTTTTCTACGCGCTCCGCCAGCAGCACATCCATCCGCGCGTCCGTCACCAGCGCCAGCCGCGCAGGCCGGATCAGCGCCGCGATCTCGTCGCCGCAGCGCTCCACCAGTCCGTCGTCGATGAGGATGTCATGGGGCTTCGTCGCCGCCACCCGAATGGTCCGCACACAGATCACGCCCCTTATCCCAACATCATTGCGCCGCGTTCAGCCTGCGCGTCAGCAGCTCGTTCATCGCCATCGCCGCCAGCACGAACAGCAGGATCGACCACGGCACCACCTGCAGCGTCCACACCCCGCTCAGCGCGCCCTGGATCGGCGGGATGACCGTGGAGCTCAGGTACGCGGCCGCCACCTGCAGTCCCATCACCGCCTGAGACACCCCCGGCCCGAACCGGCGCGGGGTCTCGTGCATCATCGCCGGATACAGCGGCGCGTTGCCGATCCCCAGCAGCAAAAACCCCGCGATCGTCGCCGGCAGCGGCAGCGGCAGCAGGATCAGCACCGCGGCAAAGAGCGCGATCCACAGCCCGACCCGGATCAGCGCCGCGGACTTGACCTTCATGGCGATCACGCCCGCCACCATGCGCCCGACGGTGGTGCCCAGGAAAAACAGCGACCCCAGCCGCGCCGCCGACTGCGCCGATGCGCCGCGCACCTGCACCAGGTACGACGCCATCCACGTGCCCGCGCTGCCCTCGAACCCCACCATGCAGAAAAAACACAGCAGCGCCAGCACCGCGCCGCGCACCCTCAGCGCCTGGGCGTTGCCTACGAACGCGCCCGCCTCCGCGCCCTCAAACGCGCTGGGGCCCTTCGCCGCCACCTTTTTCCACAGCGGCAGCGACAGCGCCAGCACGAAAACCAGCGCCCACTGCAGCATGCCGATCGTGCGAAACCCGTCCCGCCAGCCGCCCTCCGCGCCCAGATACAGCGACATGATCAGCGGCCCCGCCGTCGCGCCGATGCCCCAGAAACAGTGGAGCCAGTTCATGTGGCTGGCCTTGTAGTGCAGCGCCACAAAATTGTTCAGCGCCGCGTCCACGCAGCCCGCGCCTAGCCCCAGCGGCACGCACAGCGCGATGATGACCCACACGCCGGGCGCGGCCGCGCAGCCCAAAATGGCGGCTGCCGTGAGCGCCACCGAGGCGACCATCACCGGCCCGGTGCCATATCGGTTGATGAACCGGTTCGACAGCAGGCTGGACAGGATCGTGCCGCCGCTGGTCACGGTGGTCAGCACCCCCGCCAGCGCGATCGACACGCCCATGTCCGAGGACACGGCGGGCCAAGCCGCGCCATGCAGCGCATCGGGCAGCCCCAGTGAGACAAAGGCCAGGTAGATGATGGCGAGCAGGGTCATCATGGCGGATGTGTACCTCGCGATTCGTGATTTAACGATTAAAATTAACAATGAACAATGAACGACAACACCCGTCATCCTGAGGCCGCAGCCGAAGGACCTTCTTCAAACTCAAACCGATCTGATCCAAATCATGTCCGTCATCCTGAGGCCTCAGCCGAAGGACCTTCTTCAAACTGAACAGGCACGAATCTTGAGGAAGGTCCTTCGCTTCGCTCAGGATGACGGCGGGGGAGCGGTGGGAGCGGGGGAGCGGTGGACGATGTGCGAGGTGGGGGAGTGGGGGCGCAGCGCGTGCGCCTTACTTCCCTGTCTGAAACGTCACGCTCTTCCCGTCCGACCGGGCCACGACGGTGCCGTCCTCGTCGGTGCGGTAGACCCTGACGCCGTGCTTTTTCAGCAGCTCCAGCAGCCGCCGGTGGGGGTGCCCGAAGTCGTTCCCGACGCCGCAGGAGATCACCGCGTATTTCGGCTTGACGGCGCTCAGGTATGCCTCGCCGGTGGCGTCGTTGCTGCCGTGGTGGCCGACGCGGAGCACGGTGCCGCGAAGGGTCAGCCCGCTTTGGATCATGTCCGCCTCGGCGTCCTGCTGGGCGTCGCCCTCCACCAGAAAACCGGTCTGGCCATAGTCCACCCGCACCACCATGGACATGTTGTTCAGCGTCTCATAGTGCTGCTGGGGCCCCAGCACCGTCACGGTGGCCGAGCCCAGCTCAAACGTGGCGCCCGGCTTCGGGGCCTCGATCTTGCCGCCGCGCTTTTCCACCGAGCGCTGAAAATGGCGGAACACGCCCAGCGTGCAGGCGGCCATGCCGGAATAGACCTTATCGAACTTCACCTGCTCGACGACCTCGCTCAGCCCTCCCATGTGGTCCGCGTGGGGGTGGGTGCCGATGACATAGTCCAGCTTTTTGACGCCCAGCGCCTCCAGATAGTCTATGACGATCTGGCCCCTGCCGATGTCCCCGCCGTCGATGAGCATCGCCTTGCCGTCGCACAAAAACAGCGTGCTGTCCGCCTCGCCCACGTCGATGTAGTGCACCTCGAACCCGCCGTCGTACCGCGCAGGCGCGCCTTTTGTGTCGGCGGCCTCCTTGGGCGCGTCGCCGCTCCCGGTGGACAGCCAGGGCGACAGCATCAGCCCCGCGAACACCACCAGCAGGGTCACCAGCGCCCAGGTGCCCGCCGTGCGCAGCGCGCGCAGGATTTTCCTCATGAGCCGTAGCTGCCGCTGGTGTCCAGCACCACGTCCGCTGCGTCGCGGAGCCGCGATGTGGCCACGCGCTTGTCCAGCTCCGCCTTGAACAGCGCCTCGTCAATCGGCAGCGTCACGGGCCTGCCCAGCCAGGCCGACAGGTGCATGGCGTTGGAGAGCATCAGCCCGTTCAGCCCCTCGCGCCCCTCCGCCACCAGCTCGCCCTCGCCGCGAATCCGTGCCGCGAACGCCTTCAGCACGCCCACATGCTGCTCGTTCAGCCCGTCCAGTTCCGGGTGGACGACCTCCATGTCCGGCTTGTCAAACCCGCCCTGGCAGGTCCGCAAAAACGCGCTCAGCGGGGTCTTCAGCCGGTAGAATGTGAGCTGGTCGTCCTCGCACACCAGCTTGCCCAGATCGCCCGTGATCTCGAACCGGTTGGTGCCCGGCGCGTCGCCGGTGGTGGTGACGAACACGCCCGTGGCGCCGTTCTCGAACTCCAGATAGGCGGTCACGTCGTCCTCGACCTCGATGTCGTGCCACTTGCCCATGTGCAGGTGCGCGTCCACCAGCGTGGGCAGCCCGCAGATCCACTGCAGCAGGTCCAGGTTGTGGGGGCACTGGTTCAGCAGCACGCCGCCGCCCTCGCCCGCCCAGCTGGCACGCCACGCGCCGCTGTCATAATAGTATTGCGTGCGGAACCAGTCCGTGATGATCCAGTTCACGCGCCGGATCTCGCCCAGCTCGCCGGACGCCACGATGCGCTTCATCTCGCGGTACACGCAGTTGGTGCGCTGGTTGAACATCATGCCGAAGACCCGGTCCGGGTGCGCGTCGGCGGCCGCGATCATGTCCCGCACGGCCAGCGTGTACACCGAGGCGGGCTTTTCGCACATGGCGTGCAGGCCCTTTTCGAGCGCCGCGATGGTCAGCTCCGCGTGCTGATAGTGGGGCACGGCGATCAGCACCGCGTCCACATCGCCGCTGTCGATCAGGTCCAGGCCCTCCGAGAAAAGCGCCGCGTCCGGGCAGTGGGCCTTGGCAAACTCGCGCCGGTCAGGCTTCCTGTCCGCGATGGCGGCGATGGTGATGCCGGGGACCAGCCCCTGCAGAATATTGAACGCATGGCCCGTGCCCATGTTGCCCAGGCCGATGATGCCAAGCCGGATGTGGGTCATGATGATGCGCCTCCTGCATGAATAGTGGAATGGGGGACGGTCCTTACAAACACTTTCGGATGTATCCAAGGCTCTCCTCCAGGCACGCG
>JAVBUD010000105.1:0-15210 GCA_031555755.1 Eubacteriales bacterium
AGCGAAGCCGAAGGATCTCCCCGCGTGAGCGACACCCTCCACCCCCCCGTCATCCTGAGGCCGCAGCCGAAGGACCTTCCTCAAACCTGCCTCACGTCGTTCCCCATCAGTTCACCCCTGGTCGGTGTCGCCTCACGGCTCACCGGCAACGGTAAGTTTGTGTCCGTGCGCCTGCGCGAGGGGCTCCCACATGCTTTCACTGAACGCACAACCTTCTGCTTCCCCCTCGGCATTTTTTTGCGCACGGGACGATGAATGAGGACGAACGTCCCGCCTCTTTCGCTGCCATACTGCTCAGAGGGCGCCGCCCTCCGAGACCGCCCGCCAAAGGGCCTGAGGCCCTCTGGACTCCCAACTCCGCTTCGCCTGCCACAATTGTGGCGTAGGGTGTTAACGTCGGGCGGCTTGTACAGCCTGTATCGGTTGTGTATAATGGGTGCATACTCTGCATAAGTCCGGGAGGTGCCCCTTACTCATGATGCCCATGGACCGCACCCGCGCGTTCGGCAGCTGGTTCCTGCTCGCCGCAGCCGCTTACTTCCTGCTCTACATCAACGGTGTCTCCTACATGCTCTCCGATCCCTACTCCGACGCGCTCATGGTCTTTGAGTTCGGCGGCGGCATGGGCTTCGCCGCGCCCCTCATGCCCCTCATCGCTGCCCTCCCCTTCGCCACCAGCTTCGTCTCGGACTACGTGAACGGATACTGCCCGCCCGTCGTCCTCCGCAGCGGCAAGGACCGCTACCTGCGCAGCAAGGCGCTGTTCACCGCGCTCTCCGGCGGCGCCGCCACAGCGGGCGGGATGTTCCTGTTCGTGCTGCTCATCAACCTGCTCTTTCCCCAGGACACCGGCTCGCCCCTGCTGCGCGGCGGCGCCAGCGACCTGTCGTTGATCCTGCAGAGCCCCGGACCGCTGCCGCTGCTGCTTTTTTATCTGGCGCGGCTGTTCCTGCAGTTCATGGCCGGCGCCTGGTGGGCGATGTCCGCCCTGGCCTTCTCCGCCTTTTATCCGAACCTGCCGCTGACCCTGTGCGCGCCGCTGATTTTCTATCGGCTGCTGGGTTGGCTGATGAACCTGCCCTTCATGCCCGTGTGGCTGAACGTGACCTGGCTGGACGACGGCCAGTTGGGGCTGTTGCCCTGGCAGACGCTGCTGGCGGGGCTGCTGGTGTTCGGCGGGTTGACCGCCGTGGCGGCGCTGGTGTTCCGCTGGCGCGCGGGGAGGAGGCTGTCCTATGCGTAGAGGCGCGTTCATCTGCTGTGCCCACGACATGCGTAGGCTGTTCGCCACGCCCCGCGCCTGGGCCGTGTGCGCGCTGCTGCTGCTGCTGATCGACAACACGCTGCAGCCCATCCGCTTCATGCTCGCTGCCGAGCACCAGCTCGTTAGCTGGCCCGGGATGCTGCTGTATCTGCTCAATGATTCGCAGGTCACCATGATGGCCGGGCTGCTGGTCATGATGCTGATGTTCGACGTGCCCATGACCGACGAGACCCAGAAGTACATCATCGTGCGCACCGGCCGCGCCAACTGGGCCGTAGGCCATGTGCTCTACATCCTGGCGGCCGTCGCCAGCTTCGTGGTGCTGTACTGCCTGTTCACGCTGCTGCTGTTGGCCCCCTACATCGACTGGACCGGCGGCTGGGGCAGCGGGCTGATTGCCTTCGTGGAGGGCGGCATGTACGAGGTCTATGACTCCATGCTCAATTACGATCCCTGGCTCATGCGCGTCTATGGGCCGCTCAGCGGCGGGCTGATGGCCGTGGGCCTGAAGTTCCTGGGGTATACGATGCTCGCGCTGCTGATGTGCGCGGCGAACGTGGCCTTCCGCACCCGGCTGGGCTTCATTGCCGCCGCCGTGCCGCTGGTGGTTGACTCCGTGGCGGACGAGTATTTTTCGGTGCCCATGTACTATTTCACGCCCATGTCGCTGACCCGCCCGTCCTTTTTGGACTATGGCGACGAGATGGGCAGGCCGCCCGTGCTCTACGGGGTGATCGTGCTCGTGGCGCTGTGCGCGGGGCTGTCGGCCCTGGTGGTGCACCTGTGCCGCAGAAGGGAGATTCGGCTATGATCAAGATCAAGCATGTGTACAAGCAGTTCGGCAAGGACGTCGCCCTCAGCGACATCAACGCCTCCTTTGAGCGCGGCCAGATCCATGGCCTCGTGGGCCGCAACGGCACCGGCAAGACCGTGCTCATGAAGTGCATCGCGGGCCTCGTGCCCGTCACCAAGGGCAAGATCACCGTGGACGGAAAGCTGATCGGCAAGGACATCGAGATGCCCGAGAGCCTCGGCGCGATCATCGAGACGCCCGGTTTTCTGCCGAACTACAGCGGCTACACGAACCTGAAGTTTTTGGCCGGCATCCGCGGCCTCGCGGGCGACAGGGAGATTCGCGCGGCCATGAAGCGCGTCGGCCTGGACGCCGACAGCGCCAAGTGGGTGCAGAACTACAGCCTCGGCATGCGCCAGCGGTTGGGCATCGCCCAGGCCATCATGGAGGACCCCGAGCTGCTGATCCTGGACGAGCCCATGAACGGCCTCGACAACCAGGGCGTGCAGGAGATGCGCCGGCTGCTCGACCGCCTGCGCGGCGCGGGTAAGACCATCATCCTGGCCACCCACAACCCGCTGGACGTCGAGGCGCTGTGCGACACGGTCTGCGAGATGGACGGCGGGGTGCTGAGGGAGATGGAGTAGCGCGAGGCACCGCAGACCCCGGGCGGCGGGGGCAAGCCCGCGCCTTACAAAACTTCCGCTAAACGTGCGCCCGCCCTCGCTCCCCGTAGGGCGAGGGCTCGCCCATTCCCCCGTCATCCTGAGCGCAAGCGAAGGACCTTCCTCAAACTTTCGGTTGCATGAAGTTTGAAGAAGGTCCTTCGCTTGCGCTCAGGATGACGGCGGGGGAGGGGAGAGCGGCGGTTATCTTGCTTCTCCGCTCCGCGCCGCCCGCACCGCGATCAGCTCTGCTGCGATGCTCACGGCGATCTCCGTGGGCGTCTCTGCCGCGATCTCCAGCCCGATCGGCGTGTGGACCCGCGCGATGTCGGCCTCCGAAAACCCGGCCTCCCTCAGCGACGCGGACAGATGCGCCCGCTTCGAGCGGCTGCCCATCATGCCGATGTACCGCGCTTCCGTCCGCAGCGCGCGCGTCAGCACCGCCAAATCGTGCACGTGCCCGCGCGTCATGATCACCACGTCGTCCTCACGGGCGATGGCCAGGTCTCCCAGGTCTGAAAAGTCCACGATCCGCACGGCTTCGGCGGCGGGAAAGCGGGCGGCGCTGACGAAATCGGGGCGGTCGTCCAGCACGGTCACCCGAAACCCGCACTGAGCCAGCAGCGGCACCAGCGCCTGCGCCACATGGCCCGCGCCGAACACGAACGTGCGCGCGGGGGTGAGCAGCGGTTGCGCGAACAGGGCGGCGTCCCTCGGGCGGGCGTCCGCGATGTGGGAGGAAAAATCCGCCAGATCCGTGACCAGGAACGCGGGCGACCCGGCGTCGATGCGGGCGAGCGCGTCCCGGAAAACGGCGCGGTCCCGGTCCGTGACGGGCTGGCAGAGCAGCCGCATCTCGCCGCCGCACACCATGCCCAGGTCGGCGGCGTCGCGGTTTTTCAGGGCGTAGTCCAGGACCTGAGGCTGGCCGGCGCGCAGGGATTCCTGGGCGTCGCGGATGGCCGCGTGCTCTACGGTGCCGCCGCCCACGGTGCCGAAGACGTGGCCCTCGCCGGAGACCAGCATCGCCGCGCCGGGGCCGCGCGGCGCGGAGCCGGTGGCGGCGATGACGCGGACAAGGGCGAGAGGGGCGGAGGTTGCGAGCAAGTGTTGGATGAAGGTGCGCATGGAGGTGGGCCTCCTTGTGGATGGATGGTGGCGCTCACGCGTGGGCGGCGGGGGCGAGCCCTCGCCCTACGGGGTTTTGCGGAGGTATAGATACGCTTCCAGGGCGGCGCCGCCGATGGCCCTCGCTTTGTCGGAGATGGTGAGGCAGTTGACGTCGGTGCGCGGGTCGATGTCGGCGATTTTCATGCCCTGATGGACAACCAGGCCCTCGGCGATGAGGCCGCGCAGCAGCCCGGTGAAGGGCGCGCGGACGGCGGTCTCGCCGACGTGGAACAGCACTTCGCCGCTGTCCACCACGTCGCCGATGCGGCGGACGTGGCGCACCTGCCCTGAGGCGGGGGCGTGGATCACGCGCTCGGCGCTGCGGCCGCCCAGCTCGCCGGGGACGCCGGTGTTGGGCGCGGTGCAGCCGCTGAAGATCAGCCGGCCCAGGTCGTGGCCGCGCAGGGTCTCGATGGCGATGTGCACGTCGCGCCCGGCCTCAAAGCCTGGCCCCACGCCGACGACGGCGGGCGCCATGTCCATGCGCGTGCCCAGGTTCCGCTTGGCGAGGATGGCATCGACGACGCCGTCCGGGCGCAGTCGCTCGATCCAAGCGCCGTCCGGGTCCACGGCGAGGGGCACCGCGCCGTCCGCCCAGGCCGCGAAAATCGCTCCCTGATTGTCAGCGCGCCTGCAGCGGACGTCCTCCACGGCGCACTCGCCCAGCCGCACGGCCTCGCACAGGCTGACGGTCCGCCGGATGGCCATGGGCGCAGCGACCTCCAGCGCCAGCACGCGAAAGTGCGCCCTGTGCAGCTTTTGGATGATGCCGGTAGCGATGTCGCCGCCGCCGCGCACGATGATCAGATCGCGGTCCATGTGCCGTCCTCCTCCCGTAGCACGATCAGGGACCGGCCCCGCGCGTGGCGCTGGAGGCAGCCTTGGATCATGCGGATCAGCGATTCGCGGGTCACGGCCTCGCCCTGGATGAGGCCGGTCTGGGCGAGGAACAGCGGCAGCCGGTGTGTGTTCTCGTCCGAGGGGACCAGCCCGATGGCGCGGACGTTGATCACGCCCACGGTCAGCGTGGCGAAATCCGGCACGGACGGCTCGTGGTCCGCCCAGCCCTTCAGGGGCATGCGGCGGCTGCCGTCGGCCTCCATGAGGGTGATGGCGTAATTTTTCGCGGCGGCCTCGATGGCGTCCGGGGATGCTCCGGCCAGCTTTTTCCCCTCCAGATGGCCCAGATAGGTCACGCCGGGCCGCTCGCGCACCTGGTCGCGCTCGATGCGCGTGGTGGGCGCGATGAGCGCGCCCCGATCCGCCCACTCGTCTCCCAGTTGGTCAATCAGCGAGGTCTTCCCGCCCGCGCCGATGACGGCGACGCGCTCGCCTTCACCGATGCCCAACAATGCTGTGAGCGTCATACTGTGACCACCTTTTCCGCGCCTGCGAGGATGCGCGCGATGTGCAACATGTCGGTGATCTGGCCCACGGCGAGGGCGTCGGTGATGCCGTAGAAGTTGGCGCAGGTGCCGCAGGTCCAGATGCGCACACCCTTTGCTTGCAGGGCCAGCAGGTCGGGCACGGTGGTCGCGCCCGCTGTGGTGAGCTTCGCGCCGCCGTTGACGAAGAGGATGTCGGCGGGCGGACTCGGCAGCTCCGACTGGGCGAAAATAAAGCCCTTCATCAGCATCGCGCCCAGGGCCGGGTCGCCGTCGCCGAAGGTGGAGCGGGCGATGAGCAGGGCGGACGGGCCGGGCCAGGACTCGGTCCTGTCGATGTCCACGGCGTTGCCCGCGCCGAGTATGACGCGAAAATGGCCGCCTGACAGCGGCTCAAATGCGAAGGCGTGGCCGTCCCCGTCCGCCATTTTCCGCAGATTCTGCACCGCCACCTCGTTGTCCACGGTGACGATCACGGTCCCATCGCCGGCCTGCAGCGCGCGCCGCGCCTGAACGACGGGGATGGGGCAGGGCTGGCCGACCATGTCGAGCTGCTTGATCATTGGCTGTACCTCCCAAATTCGATGGGCAGCGATGAGCGAGTTTTTACATAGCCGATGGCCTCTGCGCAGGGATCGCTGGCCCTGATCCGCGCGAGGAGCGCCGCCGCCTGATCCCGGCGCACGGCGATGAGCAGCCCGCCAGAGGTCTGGGGATCGAACAGCACCTCCTGCAGCGCGGGCGAAAGCCGGTCCACGTCCACGTCGCCGCAGAGGTGGTTCCGGTTGCGCTGACCCGCGGCGGTGGTGAGGTATTCCCGGGCGTAGGGCACGGCCATGTGCTGGATGGGCAGCGAGTCTGGGTCGATGACCAGGGCCATTTTCTCACCGGCCATCTCGCGGGCGTGGCCCAGCAGCCCAAAGCCGGTGACGTCGGTGCATGCGGACACGTCGAACCCGCGCATCGCATGGGCGGCGTCGCGGTTGAGGCGCTGCATCACGGCGAGGGCGAGGTCGTAGGCGTCGGGATCGGCCAGCTCGGCGCGGTGCGCGGCGAGGACGATGCCGGTGCCGAGCGACTTTGTGAGGATGAGCGCGTCGCCAGGGCGGGGCGTGTCGTTGCGGAGGACGCAGGCGGGATCGACGATGCCGGTGACGCAGAGGCCGTACTTGGGGACGCTGTCATGGATGGAATGGCCGCCTGCGATGGGGACACCGGCCTCGGCGGCGGCTTCCGCGCCGCCCTGGAGGATGGCTTCGAGGTCAGAAAACGCGCCGGACTCGGGGAAGCAGAGCAGGTTGAGGGCGAGGACGGGGTCGGCGCCCATGGCGTAGATGTCGGAGAGCGCGTTGGCGGCGGCGATGCGGCCGAAGGCGCGGGGGTCGTCGAGCATGGGCGGGAAGAAATCGACGGTGGAGACGAGTGCGAGGCGGTCGGTGAGGCGGTAGACGGCGGCGTCGTCGGCGGAACCAAAGCCGACGAGGAGGTTCGGGCAGGGCGGTAGAGGGATGGACACGAGCGCGCGGGCGAGCAGGTCCGGCGGCATCTTCGCCCCGCACCCCCCGGTGGGACAATTCGGTGGAAGGATCATGGCAGAACCTCCAAAACGCATCGATCGAACAAAGCGAAGCGACACCAGGGGGTCCAGGGGGATTTAATCCCCCTGGCGGGCGGTCTCGGAGGGCAGCGCCCTCCGAGCGTGCCCCCGTCCACCTGACCCCCGCGCGCAACTTGCGGGGGAGTGCGACAGCCGCGCTTGCTCCTGTGCGACGAGGGAGCCCCCGTGCAGGCGCGCGGGCAGTAACTTGCCGTTGCCGGTGAGCCGTGAGGCGAGCCCGGCGAGGGGTGGCCTGATGGGGAACGGCGTGAGGAAGGTTTGAGGAAGGTCCTTCGGCTGCGGCCTCAGGATGACGGGCTGAGATTGGGGACGTCGCTCACGCGGCGGCGGGGGCAAGCCCCGCCCTACGGGAGGCGGTCGTAGGTCGTGCGGGTTGGGGTGGTCTGGCGGAGGTAGTAGGCGGCGTCGATGCCCGAGAGCGCGTTGCGGGCCGGTTGCTCATGCTCCAGCCCTACCCGCAGGCACAGCCCGCAGCCCGCTTGCACTTGGCCGGGCAGCGGCATCACCTGCGGCACAAGGCCCAAATCCAGCAGCAGCTGTTCCGCGCGGATGGCGTCGTGGGTCCGGGAAAAGGCGATCATCAGCTCGGTCATGCGTCGCCCTCGCCGGAGAGGATGTCCAGGGCGTGGCCCAGCTGGGGCAGGATGTATTCCAGGCACTCGGCGACGGCGCTCGGGCTGCCGGGCAGGTTCACGATCAGCGCGGTTCCGCGCAGGGCGGAGGCTGCCCGGGAGAGCATGGCGCGCCCGGTTTTCCCAAGGGAGAACGCGCGGACGGCCTCGGCGATGCCGGGCGCGTTGCGGTCGCAGACTGCAAGGGTCGCCTCGGGGGTCACGTCGCGGGGCGCAAACCCGGTGCCGCCGGAGGTGATGACCAAGCGCACCTGGCGTCGGTCGACCAGGTCGATCAGCGCGGCCTCGATCAGCGGCCGCTCGTCGGGCACGACGAGCTGCGCGTCGACGGCGTACCCGGCCCCGCGGAGCAGGTCGGCGGCCACAGGCCCGCTCAGATCCTCGCGCTCACCGCGCGCGCTGCGGTCGGAGACGGTGACGACGGCGGCGCGAAGCGCGACAGCGGCAGGGATCACAAGCATCTCGTCGCCCACATGCACCTCGCCGCCCCGCAAAACCCGCGCGAAGACGCCCTCCCGGGGCATGATGCAGTCGCCCATGCGGCGGTAGATCTGGCAGTGGGTGTGGCACTCCTTGCCGATCTGTGTCAGCTCAAGAAGCGCGTCGCCCACTTGAAAGCGAGTGCCCACGGGCAGCGCGCGGAAATCAATGCCCTCCACCAGCAGGTTTTCCCCAAAAGCGCCGGGCGCGACGTCCGCGCCTGCTGCGTTAAAGGCGTCCACCTTGTCACCGTTGAGCAGGCTCACCTGTCGGTGCCAGTCGCCGGCGTGGGCGTCGTCCAAGAGGCCCCAGTCCCGCTTCAGCACAGCGGATGAAACAGCCGCCTTTTCCGTGCCGCGCCGCTCGCTCAGGCAGATCGCGCGGATGATGCCAGTTGCCATGGTCAGCCTCCTATCGTGTACAGCCCGGCGGTCGCCGCGCCGGACGCATCGCAGAATCGGTGTGAGTCGGGCTTTTGTTGGATCGCGCGCTCGATGGCCAGATGGATGTCCCCGTCGGTCGCGCCGCCGCGCAGCAGGGCGCGCAGATCGAGGCCGTCCGGATGCCCCAGGCACAGCTTTAGGTAGCCCTCGCTGGTCAGGCGCACGCGGTTGCAGCCCGCGCAAAAGTGGCCGCCGATGGGGTCGATGAACCCGATGCGGCCCCGCAGGCTGGCGGAGCGATGGTACTGCGCCGGACCCGGGCTGTCGGACGCGACGGGGGTGAGGTCGGGATAAACGGCCCGCAGCAGGCCCAACACCTCCGCGCCGGGCACGCGCTCAAAATCGCGGCCCGCGCCCAGGGGCATCAGCTCAATGAAGCGCACGTCCAGGAGGCGGTCCTTCGCCAGCGCGGCCAGCTGCGGAATCTCGTCGTCGTTGACGCCGCGCATCAGCACGCAGTTCAGCTTCAGTTGGACGCCGTCCGCCAGCGCGCGGTCGATGGCCGAGAGCGCGTCCGCCAGCGCGCCGCCTCCGGTGATCTCATGATACCGCAAAGGGTCCAGCGTGTCCAGACTCAAATTCACGCCGTCCAGCCGCGCGGGCGAAAGGGCCGCCGCGTGCTGAGCGTAGAGCGCGCCGTTGGTGGTGATGGAGAGCCGGTCCACGCCGGGGAGTTGGCGCAAGTTGCACAGGAAATCGGGCGTGCCGCGCCGGACCAGAGGCTCGCCGCCGGTGACGCGGATGTGGCGCACGCCCAACTCGGTCATGATCCGGCACACGCGCAGGATCTCCTCAAAGCGCAGGATGCGCTCGTGGGGCACGGGGTCCGCGCCGTGGGGCATGCAGTATCGGCAGCGCAGGTTGCAGCGGTCGGTGACGGACACGCGCAGGTAGTCGATGCGGCGGTTCAGCGCGTCACGCATGATAATCACCGCTCTTGCCGCCGCGCTTTTCCAGCAGGTGCACGGCGTCGATGACCATGGATTTGTCGATGGCCTTGCACATGTCGTACAGCGTCAGCAGCGCCACGGTCGCGCCGGTGAGCGCCTCCATCTCCACGCCGGTCTGGCCCGTCACCGCGCAGGTGCAGCGGACCTCCACCGACTGCTCGGCGTCATGGAACTCAAAATCAACATGGGCCTTGGTCAAAAACAGCGGGTGGCACAGCGGGATCAGCTCGGCGGTTTTCTTGGCGGCCATGATGCCCGCGATGCGCGCGGCGGCCAGCGCGTCGCCCTTGGGGATGTCGCCGGAACTCAGGGCTGCGTAGCACGCCTCGGTCATGCGGATGCGGCCAGAGGCGGTGGCGGTGCGGGCGGTGGCGGGCTTGCCGGAGACGTCCACCATGATGGCGTTGCCGCCCGGGTCGAGGTGGGTAAACGGGTGATCTTGCATGGATTATACGCCCCTTCCGAATCCGCAGTTGGGGAAAATGCAGGTCTCGCAGCTGAGGCACAGCCCGCCGTGGCCCATGGCGGCCAGCTGATCGGCGGTGACGTCCAGCCGGGCCAGCAGCCGGGGCAACACCAGGTCGAAGACCGTGCGCTTGGCGTACATCACGCAGCCGGGTAGGCCCAGCACAGGCACATCGCCCAGATCACTCAGCAGGAACATCGCGCCGGGCAGCACCGCCGCGCCGTAGCTGACGATGCGCGCACCGGTGTTCTTGATGGCGAGCGGCGTGCGGTCGTCTGGGTCCACGCTCATCCCGCCGGTGCACAGCACCATCTCCGCACCGCGCGCGATCAGGTCAAATATGCCCTGCGTGATCGCGGCCGGGTCGTCGCCCAGCGCCTCGCGGGCGATGACAGAGCAGCCGTATGCCTCCAGCTTTTGGATCAGAACGGGCGTGAAACCGTCCTGAATCCGGCCCTCCTTCAGCTCGCTGCCGGTGTTGATGACGCCGACTTTCAGGCTTTGATAGGGGTGGACGCGCAGCAGCGGCGCCGTGCCCGCCGCGTCCTTGGCGGCATCCATGAGGGAGGACTCGATGACCAGCGGGATCACGCGCATGCCCGCCAGCTTGTCGCCCGCGCGCACGGGCGTGCCAGACAGGCGCGTGGCGATCATCATCTGACCCAGCGCATTGACCCGCCTCAGGCGCTCCACATCCACCTCCAGCAGCCCGTCCACCGCCGCCGTCAGCTCGATTTTCCCCTCCACGGGCGCGGAGGCCAGCATGTGCGAGCCCTGGCAGATCGAGCGCAGCACGTCCGCCGCCTCGTCCTCGTGGAGCATGCCGGGCCGCTTTTCCCAGACGTACAGGTGCGCCTTGCCCATGTCGAGCAGCGGCTCCACGTCCTCAGGGCGCACGATGTGGCCCTTGCGGAAGGCCGCGCCTTTGTACTCACCGGGGATGATCTTCGTCAGGTCGTGGCAGAGCACATGGCCGACGGCGTCGCGGATGGGGATCTGTTTCATGGGGCGTTGCTCCTCTCATCAGGCGACCACCTCCCATCGAGGCGAATGTTTTTTGCTGAGCAGTCGATGCCCCATTCTACCACCCGCAAAGATTGTCTGTCAATATGAAAAAAAATCAGCCTCTACCGCCTGCCTACCCCCAGCGAAGCGAAACAAGGGGGTCCAGGGGGATTTAATCCCCCTGGCGGGAGGTCTCGGAGGGCCGCGCCCTCTGAGCGCACCCCCGTCAACCCGCCCTCCCGCGCGCCCATCTAGCGGAGGAGCACGACAGCCGCGCCAGCCATTGTGTAACGGTGGAGCCCCCGTGCAGGCGCGCGGGCACAAACTTGCCGTTGCCGGTGAGCCGTGAGGCGAACTCGGCGAGGGTTGACCTGACGGGGGACGGCGGGGTGTTGGTTTGAGGAAGGTCCTTCGGCTGCGGCCTCAGGATGACGGCGTGAGAGGAGGCGGGGGAGGCGGGGTTGGGTCAGGTACTGGGGCGCGGCCCGCATTTTGCCACACAGAATAACACACAACTTAACCGTCATTGCGCCGATCAATGCTTTGCCTGGATGGGGCAAAAGGGCTATAATATGGATGCAATCACAGAGGAAGAGGTATGGAGCGCATGCAACAGATCAAGTGGCTCTGGGGCAATATGGACCCAACGCGGCGCCGCTGGCACATCTTCGCACTTTTTATCTCCATCGGCACCAGCGCGATGCTGCCGCTGAACCCGATGCTCACGGCGCGGCTGGTGGACGAAGTGATTGTGGCGCAGAACCCCGCGCCGCTGATCCCGCTGCTGATGTGGATGCTGGCGATCCATGTGTTCCGGATGGGGACACGATACGGCATGGTGGTGATCCTGGAGACCACCAGCCAGTCGGTGATGTACAACCTGCGGATGCAGCTGTTCTCGGCGCTGCAGCACCAGGACATCCGGTTTTTCGACAAGCACCGCACGGGCGACCTGATGACGCGGCTCACGGGTGACTTGGACTGGTGCCGGCATTTTCTGTCGTTCATCGATTTTCAGATCACGGACAGCGTGGTGATGCTGGTGGCCACGCTGGCCTGCTTTTTCGCGGTGAGCTGGCAGCTCACGCTGGCGCTGTTTGCGGTGACGCCGCTGCTGCTGATCTTCACGAAGACCTATTCCACGAAGGTGCGGCCGCTGTTCATGGACATGCGCGAAAAGCTGTCGGAGATGAACACGGCGGCCCAGGAGAACATCGCGGGCAACCGCGTGGTGAAGGCGTTCGCGCGGGAGCCCCACGAGGAGATGCGGTTCAAGCAAAAGAACGACGCGTTCAAGGACGCGAACCTCGAAATCAACAAGCTGTGGCTGTCGTTCTTCCCGTTCATCGAGCTGATGGCGAATGCGATGACGTTCATCACGGTTTTCCTGGGCGGGCTGTTCATCATCTGGGGCCGGCTGACGCCGGGCGAGCTGGCGGTGTTCACCAGCCTGTCCTGGGCGCTGTCCTATCCCATGCGCAACCTGGGCACGATGCTCAACGAGCTGCAGCGGTTCCTCACGTCGTCCTCAAAGGTCATGGAGCTGTACTATCAAAAGCCGTTCATCCGCGACCTGCCGGACGCGGCGGAGCACGGGAAAATGAAGGGCAGCGTCGAGTTCCGGGACGTCACGTTCGGCTACGACGGCCAAGCCCCGGTGCTGCGCAATGTGAGCTTTTCCGTGGAACCGGGCCAGACGCTGGCGGTGATGGGGCCGACGGGATCGGGCAAGACCACGCTGATCAACCTGCTGGCGCGGTTCTATGACGTGTCGCAGGGCGCGGTGTGCGTGGACGGCGACGACGTGCGGCTGTGGAAGCTCCAGCAGCTGCGGCGCGGCATCGGCACGGCGACCCAGGACGTGTTCCTGTTCTCGGACACCGTGGAAGGCAACATCGCGTTCGGCGACCAGACGCTCAGCGAGGACGAGGCGCGTGACTTCGCGCGGCGGGCGGACGCGGACGCGTTCGTGTCGGCGATGCCCGAGGGCTATGACACCATCGTGGGCGAGCGCGGCGTGGGCCTGTCGGGCGGGCAGCGGCAGCGGCTGGCGCTGGCGCGGGCGCTGGCGATGAAGCCCGCGATCCTGGTCATGGACGACACCACCAGCGCCGTGGACATGGAGACGGAAAAATACATCCAAGAGCAGCTCAGGACGCTGCCGTACGCGTGCACAAAGATCATCATCGGGCAGCGCATCTCCTCGCTGAAGGACGCGGACCTGATCCTGGTGCTGAAGGACGGCGGCATCCAGGAGCGGGGCACCCACCGGGAACTGCTGGCGAATCGGGGCTACTATTGGGAGACGTACGCGCTGCAGAACCACATTCAAGGCGATGGGAAGGGGGCGTAACCATGGCCCGCAACCGGTTTGACGTGGACGAGAACCTGGAATCCCCGTTTCAATGGAGCCACCTGAAGCGCGCCATGGCCTACATCGACCGGCACAGGTCGCGGATGCTGCTGGCGGTCTGCCTCAGCGCGCTGGCCAGCGCGTCGGCGCTGTTCGTGCCGAAGATCATGCAGTGGGTGTTGGACGACGCAGTGCCGAAAAAGGACATCGGCCAGATGCTCAGGCTGGCGCTGCTGTTCGGCGCGCTGACGGCAGTGTCGATCGTGTTCACCACCATCCGCGCCAGGATCATGGCGAAGGTCGGCCAGGAGGTCATCTTCGACATCCGCCAGGACCTGTTTACCCACCTGCAAAAGCTGCCGTTCAGCTACTACGACAGCCGCCCGGCGGGCAAGATTCTGGTGCGCGTGATCAACTACGTGAACAGCGTGTCAGATATGCTGTCCAACGGCATCATCAACTCGGTGCTGGAGCTGCTGAACGTGGTGTTTATTATCGTGTTCATGTACTCGATCGACGCGACAATGGCGACGATCATCGTGGCGGGGTTGCCGGTATTCCTGTGCGTGATCTTCTACTTAAAGCCGCGCCAGCGCAGGGCTTGGCAGCAGCAGTCCAACAAGAACTCCAACTACACCGCGTATCTCGCAGAGAGCATTGACGGCGTGCGCGTCAGCCAGCTGTTCACCCGCCAGGACGTGAACCAGTCCATCATGGAAAAGCTCGCCGAGGCGTGCCGCCAGACCTGGATGCGCGCGATGATCATCAGCAACTGCGTGTGGCTGTCGAGCGAGCTGATCACCCAGATCGTGTTCACGGTGCTGTACCTGGTCGGCGTGTACGGCATGGGCAAGGCGATGGTCTCCTTCGGCGTGATCCTGGCGATGGGCCAGTACGTGGGCCGGTTCTGGCAGCCGATCACGAACCTCGCGAACATCTACAACCAGTTCGTCAACAACATCGCGTACCTGGAGCGCATCTTCGAGACCATGGATGAGCCGGTCACCGTGGACGACGCGCCGGACGCCGAGAAGATGGCGCCCGCCTCCGGCGCGGTGCGGTATGACGATGTGACGTTCGGCTATGAGCCGGGCCTGCATGTGCTGGAGGACTTGGATCTGACGGTGAAATCCGGCGAGCGCATCGCGCTGGTTGGCCCGACGGGCGCGGGCAAATCCACCGTGGTCAACCTGCTGTGCCGGTTTTACAATCTGGACGGCGGCAAGATCCTGCTGACCGGCCAGGACGGCCGCGAGCGCGACATCGCGCACGTGACGCTGCGCAGCCTCCGAAGGCAGCTCGGCATCATGCTTCAGGACAGCTTTATTTTCGGCGGCACGATCATGGACAACATCCGCTACGGCAAGCTCGACGCGTCGGACGATGAGGTCGTCGCCGCCGCCAAGGCCGTTCGCGCGCACGACTTCATCTCGCAGATGCGCGCGGGCTACAACGCGCCGGTATCGGAGCGCGGCGGAGGGCTGTCCCAGGGCCAGAAGCAGCTGATCGCCTTCGCGCGCACGCTGCTCAGTGATCCCAAGATCCTCATTCTGGACGAGGCCACATCGTCCATCGACACCAAGACCGAGCGCCTGCTGCAAGAGGGCATCGAGGCGCTGCTCAAGGGCCGGACGAGCTTCATCATCGCGCACCGGCTGTCCACCATCAAGACCTGCGACCGCATTCTGTACATCTCGGATAAGGGCATCAGTGAGATGGGCAGCCATGACGAGCTGATGCGGAAAAAGGGCGCGTATTATCAGCTGTACACGGCGCAGTTGGAGGAGGCGGGTTAGGCGAGGCCCCGCGCCCCTCTATAAACAGACCGAAGTTTGTATAAGCAGACCGAGGTCTGTTTATTCTTTCATCCGGTAATGCATCCGCATCTTGATCCCCTGGTCGTAGTTTCCAAAACCGCGCCCGAAAATCGTCAGCCCGCCCACATGCTCCGCGGTCTCCGGCACGCCGATGCGCAGCACCAGGGCG
>JAVBUD010000159.1:0-6839 GCA_031555755.1 Eubacteriales bacterium
CGCTGCCCTCTGGACTCCCGCCAAAGGGGCTAAGCCCCTCTGGACTCCCTGGTTCGCTCACGCGAAGGTGGGGGGTTACGGTTCGCCGTTCTTGTTCTTCAGCCACGTCTTGACCTCGCCCAGCACCTGCGGCACCAGCTCAATCGCCCTGTCCATGCTGTCCGCATACTGCGCCGGCAACAGCCGCACACTCTCCCCATTCACGCACAAAAAACCCACCGGCACCACGCTCACCCCCGCCCCCGTACCCCCGCCAAACGGCAACTGCTCCTCGTTCTTCTCCTTCATTGGGTCCCGCTTCGCCCCCTGGCAGCTGTACTCCCCGCCGCCCGCCACGAACCCAAAGCTCACCTTCGAGATCGGGATCACAGTCGAGCCGTCGCCGCATACGATCGCCTCGCCGACGACCGTGTTCACGTCCACCATGTCGCGGATGTTTTCCATGGTGGTGGTCATGATGCCCTCAATGGGATGCTTGTCCATGTCTGTTCACCTTTCCCTTGATCATTTCCAGGGCGATCAGGATCGCCGCCCGTATAATATGCCCAAGCCGCAGCCAAATGATGCCGCTGCCGGTGACCTGCAGCTGTCGCGCGGAAAAGTCTGGCTCGATCCGCGCGGGCACGCACAGCGCGGAGAGTGCCGCCGTCGCAGCGCCCCACAGCAGCGCCGTGTGCGCCGCGTCGCCCGTGCCCAAATGCAGACGCAGCCGCATGCCCTCGCGAAGCGCGCGCTTCAGCAGGTACCGGCCCGCTTTCGCCGCCGCGTGCACGGCCTCCATGCCCCACCTGCGGTCTGCCTGCACGCGCAGCTGTGGCAGGCTCAGTTCCGGCTCGATGATGTAGCGCGCGCCAAACACGCCCACGCCCAACTTGAGTGCGCGCGTATCGCCCGCGCTCAGCGTGAACGCGAAGCGGACCGGGATGTTCGCCGCATAGAAAAACACAGCCGCCGCAAACGCCAGGTATACGGGCCACATCGTCATCGCCTCCGTCGCTGGTAGGATGCCCCAGGCGGGTCGAGATCATGCGGCTCAATCGTCCGCAACCCTCACCTACGCCGTCATCTTGGGCGCAGTGTAGGACCTTCCTCATGCGTTGCTGTAAGTGATGTTTGAAGAAGGTCCTTCGCTGCGCTCAGGATGACGGCGGGGCTGCGCTCAGGATGACGGCGGGGCCTCCTTCGGTTAATTTCCACGCCGCCCCCTTTACAATCCGCGTTCATGCGCTATAATAGTAGGGTATATTGATCTGCAGAGATGGGGAGCGCCCTGTGTGCGTGCCGCGAAGAGAGCCGGACGGCTGGTGAGAGTCCGGAGGGCAGCCAGGAGGGTAAATCACCCCGGAGCAGCGCTGCCGAGAGCCATGGTAGGCCGCGCCGGGTCCGCCCGTTACAGCGTCAATCGAGTGGGCGCATCCTGCGCCAATTTGGGTGGTACCGCGAGCGAGCCTCGTCCCATAGGACGTGAAGGCTCGCTTTTTTCATTACCGTCAAGGAGGGTTCCACATGTTCAAAAAAGTCCCCACCGACCTAGACTTCCTGTCACGCGAGAAGGAGGTCATCCAGTTCTGGAGCGACAACCAGGTGTTCCAGAAGTCCGTGGACCTGCGCCAGGGCGCGGAAATGTTCACATTCTATGACGGCCCGCCCACCGCCAATGGCAAGCCCCACATCGGCCACATCGAGACGCGTGCGTTCAAGGACCTATTCCCGCGCTTTCAGACGATGAAGGGTAAGATGGTCCCCCGCAAGGCCGGCTGGGACACCCACGGGCTGCCGGTGGAGCTGGAGGTGGAAAAGCTGCTGGGCCTGGACGGCAAGGAGCAGATCGAGCAGTACGGCATCGAGCCGTTCATCCAGGAATGCAAAAAATCGGTCTGGAAATACAAGGCCGAGTGGGAACGCATGAGTGAGCGCGTCGGGTTCTGGGCGGACATGGACAACCCGTACATCACCTACCAGGACAACTACATCGAGTCTGTGTGGTGGTCGCTCAGGCAGGTGGCGGACAAGGGGCTTCTTTACAAGGGCCACAAGGTCGTGCCCTACTGCCCGCGCTGCGGCACGGCGCTGTCCAGCCACGAGGTGGCGCAGGGCTACAAGGAGGTCAAGGAACTGTCGGCGTACGTGCGGTTTCCGGTCAAGGGAGAAGCCGACACCTACCTGTGCGCCTGGACTACCACGCCCTGGACGCTGCCGTCCAACGTCGGGCTGTGCGTCAACGCGGACGTGGAGTACGCGAAGTTCGCGCTGGACGGGTCCAGCTACATCATGGCTAAGGCACTGATCCCCGCCGTCTTCGGCGAGGACGCACAGCCGGAGATTCTCGCCACCATGAAGGGCTCGGAACTGATCGGCATGGAGTACGAGCCGCTGTTCCCGTTTGTGAAGGAACTGGTGGATAAGCCCGCCTGGCGCGTGCTGGCGGACGATTATGTCACCGTGGAGGATGGCACGGGCATCGTGCACATCGCGCCCGCGTTCGGTGAGGACGACGCCCGGGTGGGCCGCGCGGCGGACCTGCCGTTCCTGCAACTGGTGGACACCAAGGGCGAGATGGACAGGCGCACGCCCTGGGCGGGCCTGTTCGTCAAAAAGGCGGACCCGGAGATCCTGAAGGCGCTGACGGTGTCCGGCTTGCTGATCAAGACCGCGCAGTACGAGCACAACTACCCCTTCTGCTGGCGCTGCGACACGCCGTTGATCTACTACGCCCGCAGCACCTGGTTCATCCGCATGACCGAAGTGCGCGACCGGCTGGTGGAAAACAACCGCTCCATCAACTGGATGCCCGAAAACATCAAGGAAGGCCGCATGGGCAACTTCGTGGAGAACGTGCTCGACTGGGGCCTGAGCCGCGAGCGGTATTGGGGCACGCCCCTGCCGGTCTGGGTCTGCAAATGCGGCCACATCCACGTGATCGGCTCCCGCGAGGAGCTGATGGCGCTGGGCCACCACACGGACAATTTGCCCGAGCTGCACAGGCCCTACATCGACGCGGTGACACTCACCTGCGAAAAATGCGGCCAGGAGATGCGCAGGACGCCGGAGGTCATCGACTGCTGGTACGACCGCGGCTCGATGCCGTTCGCGCAGTGGCACTATCCCTTTGAGAACAAGGAGACCTTCGATTCGCAGTTCCCGGCCAACTACATCAGCGAGGCCATCGACCAGACGCGCGGCTGGTTCTACACGCTGCTGGCCATCGGCACGCTGGTTTTCGAGAGAAGCCCCTATGAAAACTGCCTCGTGTTGGGCCATGTGGGCGACAAGGACGGCGTGAAGATGTCCAAGCACAAGGGCAATGTGGTGGACCCCTGGGCGGTGCTGGACAAGCAGGGCGCGGACGCCGTGCGCTGGTACTTCTACGCCGCCGGCGCGCCGTGGCTGCCCAGCCGGTTTTCCGACGAGCTGGTCTCGGAGATGCAGCGCAAGTTCCAGGGCACGCTGTGGAACACCTACGCGTTCTTCGCGCTGTACGCGTCCATCGACAACTACGATCCCGCGGCGCAGAAGGCCGATCCGGCCGATTTCTCGCTGATGGACAGATGGGTGTTGTCGAAGCTGCAGACGCTGGTGAAGTTCGTGGACGAGGGCATGGCGGAGTATAAGGTCACCGAGACCAGCCGCGCCATCGCCGCATTCGTGGACGAGCTGTCGAACTGGTACGTGCGCCGCTGCCGCGAGCGGTTCTGGGGCAAGGGCCTCATGGGCGACAAGCTGGCCGCGTTTGAGACGCTGTACACGGTGCTGGTCACGTTGTCGAAGCTGTGCGCGCCCTACATCCCGTTCATGACGGAGACCATGTACCAGAATCTGGTCGCGGGCAACGATCCGAGTGCGCCCATCTCCGTGCACCTGTGCGATTATCCGGCGGCGGACCTGTCTCAGGTGGACCCGCAGCTGGAAAAGGAAATGGACCAGGTGATCCAGATCGTGCAGCTGGGCCGCGCCGCCCGCGCGACCGCCAACATGAAGACCAGGCAGCCGTCCGGGGCGCTGTACGTGAAGGGCGAGCCGCTCACCGCGAAGATGGCGGAGCTGGTAGCCGAGGAGCTGAACGTGAAGGCCGTGCAGTTTGTCAGCGACGCCCGGGCGTTTACCACCTTCAAGTGCAAGCCGCAGATGCGCACGCTGGGGCCGAAGTACGGAAAGCTGTTGGGCCAGATCGGCCAGGCGCTGCTGCAGCTGGACGGCAACGACGTGGTGGACGCGTTCGAGCGCGGCGAGCAGGTGAAGTTCGACCTGGCGGGCACGGCGGTCGCGCTGGACAGGGACGACGTGCTCACCGAGCCGATGCAGAAACAGGGCTTCGTGGCCGAGACCGACCGCGAGCTGACGGTGGTGCTGGACACGAACCTGACCGAGGAGCTGATCGAGGAAGGGTTTATGCGCGAGGTCATCTCGAAGATCCAGACCATGCGCAAGGAGGCCGACTTCGAGGTCACGGACCGGATCAGGGTGACGCATCAGACGAGCGAAAAGCTGGCCGAGATCATCGGAAAATATCGGGCCGAGATCGCGAAGGTCGTGCTGGCGACGGCGATCGCGGCGGGCGAGCCGAGCGGCTATGTGAAGGACTGGAACATCAACGGCGAGGCGGCGCGCTTCGGCGTGGAGCGGTAGTGCGCGGCGGGCGGGCGTGGAAGCCCGCCCCTACGGCCACATACGCAACGCCCGATGCCGTAGGGGCGGGGTTTCACCCCCGCCTGCACTTTGTTGCTCAGAAGGAGATCACCATGTACACCACCCATTCATGGCGCGACTACGAGGTCCTCGACACCGGCGACGGCGAAAAGCTGGAGCGCTGGGGCGAGGTCATCCTGCGCCGCCCGGACCCGCAGACCATCTGGCCCATGCAGCAACCCAACCTCTGGCAGCGGGCCGACGCACATTATCACCGCTCGCAAAAGGGCGGCGGCGAGTGGGAGTTCAGGCGCAAGCTCCCTGAAAAATGGGTCGTGCGCTACGGCGAGCTGTCCTTCTACGTGCGCCCCACCGGCTTTAAGCACACCGGCCTTTTCCCCGAGCAGGCGGTGAACTGGGACTGGATGGCGGGCCTGATCGGGGACGCGAATCGCCCCATTAAGGTGCTGAACCTGTTCGGCTACACCGGCGGCGCGACGGTGGCATGCGCCAAGGCGGGCGCCCACGTGACCCATGTGGACGCCGCCAAGGGCATGGCCCAGTGGGCGGGCGAAAACGCGGAGCTCAGCGGCATCGACAAGTCCGGCACGCGCTGGATCATCGACGACGCGCTGAAGTTCATCCAGCGCGAGGCCCGGCGCGGCAACGGCAATCACGGCATTTAGAAGGACACGCCCAGCTACGGCCGCGGCCCCGGCGGCGAGGTGTGGAAGCTGGAAAACGAGCTGTACGGGCTGGTGTCCGGCTGTGCGGAGATCCTGTCCGAGAAGCCGCTGTTCATGCTGATCAACGGCTACACGACGGGTTTCCAGGCGTCGGTGCTGGGCAACATGCTCAAAATGACCGTCGCGAAGACCCACGGCGGGCATGTCGAAGCGGACGAGGTCGGGCTGCCGATCACGTCGGGCGGCGTGCTGCCCTGCGGCGCGAGCGGGCGCTGGCGCGCGACGACCCACTGACTGGAGGCCATCACATGCTGACCATCCAAACCCCGCGCTACGCCATCCCCATCCTCCACCTGGACAACCACATCCTCGCCGTCGTCAAGCCGCCGAACATGCCCACGCAGCGGGATGCCAGCGGCGACTTGGACCTGCTGACCGCCTGCAAAAACCACATCGGTGAGGCGTTCCAAAAGCCCGGCGCGGTCTACATCGGCCTGGTCCACCGGCTGGACCGCCCCGTCGGCGGCTGCATGGTGCTGGCACGGACCAGCAAGGCCGCCGCGCGGCTCAGCGCCCAGTTTTCGGGGCATGATGTGAAAAAGAGCTACCTGTGCGTGCTCCGGGGCGAGCTTTCCGGGCGGCGGGAGATGACCGACTGGCTGCTGAAAAATGAGCACACAGGCAGCTCGAAGGTCGTGCCCGAGGGCACCCCCGGCGCGAAGCTGGCGCGGCTGATCACGGAACCTGTGGCAGAAAATGGGGGTCTAACCCTCGCCAAGGTCACGCTGCTGACGGGCCGGTCCCACCAGATCCGCGTGCAGCACGCCCACGCAGGGCTGCCGCTGTGGGGCGACGCCCGCTACGGCTGCGGCCAACCCGGTGAACAGATCGCGCTGTGGGCGCACAGGCTCGCCTTCGACCACCCGACGAAGCACGAGTTGGTAGAGCTGGTGAGCGTGCCGCCGCTGGACGGGGCTTGGAGGACGTTTGAAGGGAGCTATCCATGGGCCGAAAGACATTGACCTTCCTGTGCTGCCTGCTGGCGGTGCCCGCCTGCTGCAAGCTGATGGCGCCCCATATCGTCGCCGACAGCCTGGAGACCGCTGTGCTGGCGGGCGCGCTGCTGGGGGTGGCGTATCTGCTGGTGCGGCCGGTGATGAGGATCCTGACGATCCCGATCGGCTGCCTCACGCTGGGCACGTTCGGGCTGGTCATCGACGGCGCGCTGTTCATGGCGCTGCCGCACCTGGTGCAGGGACTGCACGTGGAGAGCTTCCTGTGGGCGATGATCGCAGGGTTCCTGGTCAACTGCATGTGTCTGGCGGTGGGCGGGTCGAAATAGCAGAGGGGTCAACCGCCCACCCACTTCGGTCATCCTGAGCGCAGCGAAGGACCTTCCTCAAGCTTTTTTGCATTGAGTTTGAAGAAGGTCCTTAGCTGCGCTCAGGATGAACGCAGTTGGTGTGCGGTTTAACCCACTGCGATTTCGAACCGCCCACCGCCCGACACATGCAGTTGACCAGGAAA
>JAVBUD010000007.1:0-5043 GCA_031555755.1 Eubacteriales bacterium
AGCGCAGCGAAGGACCTTCCTCAAACGAAAACAAGATCAGTTTGAAGAAGATCCTTCGCTGCGCTCAGGATGACGGCGGAGGGGAGGATGACGGCGAAGGGAGGCGATCCCCCTTTTACCCCAGCGCGCGAAGCTGCTCCACCAGCTGCTGATACTCCGCCTCCCACTTCAGCTTCTCGTCGCGCTTCGCGTGGGGAATCTTACTGGACAGGTATGCCATGCGCATCTCGATGGCCATCCTGTCGATCTCCAGCCTACGCGCGTCGGGCTTTACGTCCCTCTGCGCCTCATACTGGGCCATCGTGCCCTCAAACGCGCGCAGCTTGCGCGCCTCAAAGAAAACCAGCCGCGTGCACACCGCGCCCACGAACCGCCGGTCGTGGCTCACCAGCAGCAACGTGCCCGCATAGTCCGCCAGCACCCGCTCCAGCGCCTCCAGCGTGAACACGTCCAGGTGGTTGGTGGGCTCGTCCAGGATCAGCACGTTCACGTCCGAGACGAACAGCTTGGCCAGGGCGACCTTTGCCCGCTCGCCGCCGGACAGCAGCTCTGCGCGCTTGAACACATCGTCCCCGCGCAGGTTCAGCCGCGCCAGCACCGTGCGCACATCCGACTCCGGATGCACCGCGCCGCGCATGGCGTTTTCCAGCGCGGTCAGGTTGAGGTCCAACGAGTCCTGGTGGTCCTGGCCGAACAGCCCGATTTTCACGCCTGGGCTGACGCGGATGCGCGGGTCACAGCCTTTGACGATCCGGCGGATCAGCGTGGTTTTCCCGCAGCCGTTTTCGCCCATCAGCGCCGTCCTACCGCCCACAGGCAGCCGCATGTCGGCGGCATCCAGCAGCGCCTTATCCCCCGCCCGCAGCGTCATCCCGCGCAGCTCCACGGCCACCTTGCTGGTGATGGGCGTGGACGCGCCCAACCGCATGCGGATGTTCAGCTCGTCCCGGGGCCGCTCCTTCACCTCCAGCTGGCTGAGGCGCGATTCGATGGTGGACCGCACCTGGTGGATGCCCGCCTGGCTGGCGGACACGGACCGCTTGTGCAGCCGCGCCTCGCTGTTGCCCATGCGGGCAGGCAGCTTGACCTGGGCGGCCATCTCCTTTTTGTCCTGTACAATCCTTTTCAGCCGCGATTGCTCACCTCTGTACTGGTCGTATTCGAACTGCTGGAACTCACGCCGGCGCTGTTTTTCCTCACGGTAGGCGGTGTAGTTGCCGGGATACAGGTTGATGCGCCCGTCCTCCAGCTCCGCGATGACCGTGCACAGCTCGTCCAGCAACTGCCGGTCGTGGCTGATCAGCAGCAGCGCGCCTTGGTGCGCCTTCAAGTGGCGGCTGAGCCGCTGCAGACCCTCTTGGTCCAGGTCCGATGTGGGTTCGTCCGCCAGCAGCAGCGGGCGGCCCTTCGACAGCGCGCCTGCGATCCGCCGTCGGGTGCGCTCGCCGCCCGACAGCCCGTCGCGGGCGTCCTGAGCGCCGAACTCAGCGCCCAGCTTGGGGTCGACCGCAGGGTCGGTGTCACTCGAGCCGTCCATCTGGTGGATGAACGCCACATCGGAGAACAGGGTGATGCGCCCTTCGTCCGGCTGCTGTTCGCCCGAGATGATCCTCAGCAACGTGGTCTTGCCCGCGCCGTTTTCGCCCACCAGCCCTATGCGGTCGCCGTCGAACACCTCGAACAGCTCGATATCCAACAGCGCGCGCAGCCCGTAGTTGAGCTTCACGCCCTCCAGTTTGAGTAGAATTTTGCCCATAAAATAAACACCCCTCGGAGGCCGTCCGAAGGGTGCGTAGGCTTCATTTGCGCGCAAAGCAAGGCTTTGGGGCGGAAGGCTCGCAACCATCCGGACAGCGCAAATTCGGACCGGCATCGCCGGTCATGGGAATCGTGCTGGCCAAATCAATTGCGAATCAACATGACTGTGCTGTGTACCTTCCTTTGCTCAGATGAGGACATTATAGCGCATGGGGGCGGGTTCGTCAAGTGCAGTGTCTGTAAAACGAATCCTTGCTCATCCCCCGCCACTGCGCGGTCATCCTGAGCACAGCGAAGGACCTTCTTCAAACTATAAGGTGCGAAAAATAGAGGAAGGTCCGTAGCACAGCGATGGATGACCGTTGTGGAGCGGATGAGCGGGGAGAGAAAGCATTGCAAAACCATTTGATTCCGCCACCAAAATGGCGTATAATGGGGGCATTGCACGAAAGGATGTGGCCACATTGCCCATCAAACTCATCGCCTGCGACATGGACGACACGCTGCTGCGCTCGGACGAGGCGCTCAGTCCGCGCGCCGTCGCCGCGCTGCAGGCCGCCATGGCGCACGGCGCGAAGGTGGCGCTGGCCTCCGGGCGGATGATCGAATCGATGCTGCCCACAGCAAAGGCCATCGGCGTGAACGCGCCCATGATCGCCTTCAATGGCGGCGCTGTGTACGACCTGAGCCAAGACAAAATCCTGCGCCAGACGGCGGTCGCGGCGCAGGACGCCCGCGACCTGTGCGCCTTGGCCGAGTCGCTGGGCATCCACGCCCAGGCGTACCAGGATGGCGGCTATTTCTTCCAGCGCGACAACGAGCACAGCGAGCGCTACGCGGCGTCCATCCGTCTGCGCGGCCAACCGACCCACCGACCCCTGAGCCAGTGGATCGAAAAAGACCAGCTCAAGATCCTGCTGATCGACGACGCAGAGCGCATCGCCGAGGTGCTGCCCCTTTTCCAGCGGGCGTTCGCGGGCCGCGTGCACTGCATCAAGTCCAAGCCCCACTACATCGAATGCATCGCGCCCGGCGTGGACAAGGGCGTGGCGCTGACGCAGCTGGCGGCCGATCTGTCCATCGACATGGCCGATGTGCTGGCCTTCGGAGACGGTCAGAACGACCTGGAGATGCTCGCCTCAGCGGGGCTTGGGTATGCCATGGAAAACGCGCCAGAGGCCGTCAAGGCCGCCGTGGGGCGCGTGGCGCCGCCCAACGACGACGACGGCGTGGCGCAGGTCATCGAGCAGTTGATATCAGAAGGGAGATTCTAATCAATTGATCAAGACGAAAGATTTTGTCCGCGCGTTGAACCTGACCGAACTGTGCAAGAGCGACGAGCAGCTAAACATCGAGTCCAGCGACATCAACCGCCCGGGCCTGCAGCTGGCCGGATTCTGGGACTATTTTTCCCATGAGCGGCCCCAACTGCTGGGCAAGGTGGAGATCGGCTATCTGCGCAACCTGGACCCGAACACCCGCGCCGAGCGGCTGGACAAGTTTTTCAGCTACCGCCCGCCCTGCGTGATCCTGTGCCACAATGTGGGCAATGTGGAGGGCCTGGTGGAGGCCGCGCAGAACTACGCCGTGCCGGTGTTCGAGTCCATGGACGACACCACGGTGATGGTCGTGAAGGTCATCAACTACCTCAACAATGTGCTCGCGCCCCGCATGACCATGCACGGCTGCATGGTGGATGTGTACGGCGTGGGCCTGCTGATCACCGGCGACAGCGGCGTCGGCAAGAGCGAGGCTGCGCTAGAATTGGTCAAGCGCGGCCACCGGCTGGTGGCGGACGACGTGGTGGACATCAAGCGCGTGGCCCAGGACCGCGCCGTGGGCGAGGCGCCCGCCATGATCCGCCACTACATGGAGATCCGCGGCGTGGGCATCATCGACATCGCCACCATGTACGGCATCGGCGCGGTGATCCAGTCGAAGTCCATCGACATGGTGATCCATCTGGAGCTGTGGGACGGCGCCAAGGAGTATGACCGGCTGGGGCTCACGGACGAGTATGTGGAGATCCTGGACGTGTCCATCCCCAGGCTCACCATCCCCATCCGCCCCGGGCGGAACCTGGCCATCGTGCTGGAGGTCGCGGCGCGGAACCTGAGGCTGAAACAGGGCGGATACAACGCGGCAAGAGAGCTGGTCAACAGCCGGATGCCGAAGTAGAAAGAGAGGTCACACACATGTACAACATCGGCATCGATCTGGGCGGCACCGGCATCAAGGCGGGCATCGTGGACGAGCAGGGCAAGATCCTGCACAAGCTCTCCTGCCCCACCGGCGTGGAGCGAGGCCACGAGGCGGTCATCCACGACATGGCCCAGCTCACGCTTCGGACCATCGAGGAGTCCGGCGTCACCCTGGACCAGATCGAGTCCATCGGCATCGGCATCCCCGGCATCTTCGACGTGCGCCGCAACATCGTGCCGTTCTGCACGAACTTGTTCTGGCACGAGGTGCCGCTGGTGCAGCTGATGCAAAAGGAGATCGACAAGCCCGTTTTCGTCGGTAACGACGCCTCCGTGGCAGGGCTCGGCGAGACCTTCGCGGGGAACCTGCAGGGCGTCAAGGACAGCGTTTTCGTCACCCTCGGCACCGGCGTCGGCGGCGGCGTGGTGCTCTCCGGCAAGCTGTTCACCGGCTACAACTCCGTGGGCACCGAGATCGGCCACATGATCATCCAGGCCGACGGCATCCCGTGCACCTGCGGCAACCTGGGCTGCTGGGAGTGCTACGCCAGCGCCACCGCGCTGATCCGCATGGGCCGCGAGGCCATGGGGCTGCATCCCGAGGGCGCCATCGCGAAGGCGGCGGACGGCGACATGGACAATGTCACCGGCAAGCTGGTCATCGACTGCGCCAGGGCTGGCGATCCGGTGGCGGCGCAGGTGTTCGATAAGTACGTGTACTATCTGTGCGTAGGCCTGGTCAACGTGATCAACACCTACGACCCGGAGGTCATCGTGCTTGGCGGCGGCATCAGCGCAGCGGGCCAGATCCTGCTGGACGCCGTGAACGAAAAGCTGCCGGGCATGGTGTTCTGCAAGAAAATGCCCTACGCCCGGGTGGAACTGGCGACCCTCGGCAACGACGCCGGCATCATCGGCGCGTCGCTGCTGTGTAAAGCACAATAAGCACCGTCATCCACCCCAAAGCGGTCATCCATCGCTACGCTACGGACCTTCCTCAAACTCTCCATCGAGTTAGTTTGAGGAAGGTCCGTAGCCTAGCGATGGATGACGGCGAGGGGGAGGCGGTACGGTGTTCCCTTAT
>JAVBUD010000044.1:0-41176 GCA_031555755.1 Eubacteriales bacterium
TCTGAAATGCGGCAGCAGTGGTTCCTCAACCATCGGGATCGGTGAGAAACCGGGGGCGCTGCCCCCGAACCCCCGGAGTTTATCGCTCCGGTTTCCAGAAAGGCGGCTCGCTGCGGCGAGTCTGTTTGCTTTGCTTGATACAAAAGACGGCTTGTCGCCGCCTTTCCGCAAATCCCACACGCCGCTCTGGTCGCTCTCCAGCGTTGCCTTATCCTGCGTGTCGGCAAAGCACTCTCTATTTTTTACTTTGATCTCTCGTTTATTCAGCTTCTTTGAGGTGCGTTTTCGATTGTCTTCTCGATTGGGGGCGGTGCCCAAAGCCAAGAGGGTGCAATGTGTTGGGTTACACAAAAGCTGCGCAGGCACCCTCGTGCAAGCGCACGGGCAGTAACTTACCGTTGCCGGTGAGCCGTGAGGCGAACCCGGCGAGGGGTAACCTGCTGGGCGGTCACGGGAGTTTGGTTTGAGGAAGATCCTTCAGCTGCGGCCTCAGGATGACGGCGGGAGGTGGTGAGCCGTGAGGTGTACCCTCATTTTGATTCCTTTTTCAGCACCATCGCCGTGCGGCAGGGCGAATAGACCCAGAAGCCCAAGCCGCGGCCCTCGACGTTTTCGGCAATGTAGACCGTGTCCTTGCTGATCCGCTCTTGGCCGCCGAATGCGCCGTCGTCGCTGGAGAAGACCACCTGATACGCGCCCTCGCCGGTGGTGTGCGCGGGCAGGAAGAACGCGTCCTGGCTCTGCGTCGGGTGGAAGTTGAACAGGTATAAAAGCCCGCCCTTGGAGAACGCGATCAGCTTCTTTTCCTGGTCGATCCACAGGTTGTACAGGTCTTTCTTCGTCAGCACGTGATATTTTCGCGCCAGCTTCAGCATCGCCTTGTCGAAGTCGCCCAGCCACTCATACTTCAGCATACCGTTGTCCGCCAGGCTCCACTGCCGCCGCGCGTAGTGGAACGACCAGCCGTTGCCCTCGCGCGGGAAATCGATCCACTCCGGGTGGCCGAACTCATTGCCCATAAAGTTCAGATAGCCCTCGCAGGCCAGGGTCATGGTGATGAACCGGATCATTTTGTGTAGCGCGACGGCGCGATCGATGACCAAGCTGTGGTGGTCCTTGTTCATGCCGGTGTACATTTCGGCGTCCGCCAGGTGGAAAATCAGCGTCTTGTCGCCCACCAGCGCCTGGTCGTGGCTCTCGGCATAGCCCACGCTGGGCTCTTGGGGCCTGCGCGTGGTCAGCTCGTGCCACATGGCGCGCATGTCCCAGCCGTCGTCGGGCTTTTTCATCTGCTTGATCCAAAAATCCGGCACGCCCATGGACAATCGATAGTCGAACCCGATCCCGCCCGAGCGCAGCGGCAGGCACATGCCCGGCATGCCCGACATGTCCTCGGCGACGCTGACCGCGAACGGGTTCACCGCGTGGATCAGCTCGTTGGCGAGCTGCAGATACGTGACCGCCTCCACGTCGGTGTTCATGGAGAAGTATTTGCTGTAGCTGTCGAACGACTCGCCCAGGCCGTGGTCGTGGTACAGCATGCTGGTCACGCCGTCGAACCGGAACCCGTCGAAGTGGTACTCGTCCTGCCAATACTTCAGGTTCGACAGCAGGAAATGGATCACGTCGTGCTTGCCGTAGTTGAACAGCTTGCTGTTCCACGCCGGATGCTCGCTGCGCGGCCCGGTGTGGAAGAACTGATAGTCGGTGCCGTCGAAACGGTTGATGCCCTCCGCCGTGTTCTTGACCGCGTGGGAGTGCACCACGTCCAGCAGCACGTACAGCTCCAGCTCGTGGGCGGTGTTGATCAGGTATTTCAGGTCCTCCGGCTCGCCGTACCAGCTGGACGCGGCGAAAAAGTTCGAGACCTGATAGCCGAACGACGCGTAGTATGGGTGCTCCATGATCGCCATCAGCTGCACCGTGTTGTAGCCGTCGGCCTTGATGCGCGGCAGGATGATGTCCGCGAACTCGCGGTAGGTGCCCACCCGGCCCGCCTCCTGCGCCATGCCCACATGCGCCTCGTAGATGTACAGCGGGCTGATCTTGCGCCGGCCGTAGCTGCCGTCCGTCCACTTGAACGGCCTCGGCGGCGCCCAAATCTGGCCAGAAAAGGTGTTCATCACCTTGTCCTGCACGCACCTGTGGATGTACAGCGGGATGTGCTCGGTGGTGTTGCCGTCCTTGGTCACCGCCACCTTGACCAGCTGGCCGTGCCGAAGCGCGTCCTTGCCCTCGAGCTCGATCACCCAGTTGCCGCCCTCGCGCGTCATCGGGTGCGACGTGCGGCTCCAGCCGTTGAACTCGCCCATCAGGTGCAGCTGGTCCGCGCCGGGCGCCCACTCGCGATAGACCCAGCCGGTCTCCGTCCGGTGGAATCCATAATAAAGGTGGCCGTTCGCCATGTCCGTGAGCGACTTCGACTCGCCCAGCAGCGTCTTGCGGATGTCCGCGTACCGGTTCATGCGCAGGTCGATGTCCTGCGCGTAGGGCTTGAGCCAGGGGTCGATGGACAGGATCTTGTATTGCTTCGCGTGGGCGGGCATGGGCAATCAGTCCTTTCAAGTTGGGAGAGGGGGACGCCAGGGGCGCTGCCCCTGGACCCCGCCAAAGGACCTCCGGCCCTCTGGACTCCCGATTTTCGCTTCACTGGGATCTGGCGTGGCGTGAGGGGGGTCGCGCATGTGCGACCCCGCAGGGTTTGCCGCGTTCGGCTTGGGTGATTGTTCGCCGTTGTGCCTCGCGATCCGGTGGCCGATCGCTGGGGCGACCGGCTGTGCGCCTCACAGCGATGCGGCGGGGGTAAGCCCCGCCGCCGCGTGAGCGACGTTCCCTACCAGTACCGCCGCACGATCTCCCGATTGACCTTCTCCCGCAGCCGCGTCAAATACGCCGCGTCCTTCGGATACCGGTCGAACCGAATCTGCTCGTGCAGCCCTTCCTCCACCATCGCCATCACAGCGACCCGGTCAGCCAAACTGTCCAGCCACCTGAGCGCCCTGAGGTCCTGCAGCGCCATGTTCGTGACCATGAACCGGATGGACTCCTCGGGCTCGCCGTCCGGACCGGGATACACCTGGAACGGGTCGCCGCCCGGCACGAATCCGTCCGCGTCGGTGACAAGATACGGGTCGATGGGGTGGCGCGAGTGCTGGTCGTTGTAGAAGTTAAAGCCCCACTGCAGAATGCCCTCGATGCGGTACTTGTACAGCTGCACGCCGAAGATCCGGTTCCGGGCGGAGGGCATGGCCATGAACAGGTTCGACACGTCCTTGTACTGGCCGACGCAGTAATAGGTCCACAGCCCCTCCACGCCCGCGTCGATGAAGGGTTGGATGTGGTTGTTGGCGGGGATCGGCTTTTCCAGCACGCCCTGCTGGAAAAACTCGAAGCTGGACAGCGCGTCGATCACCGGGAACCCGGCGATGTGCGGCGCGATCAGTTCCTTTGCCGCGCGATAGCTCTCGAGCTGGGCCACGTCCGGCTCGTCCGAGATGTGGAAATAGGTGCGGTCGGCGATGCCCAGCGCCTTGAGCTCGTCCACCAGTGCGGGCAAATATTGCCCGATGAACGCGCGGTACTCGTCGCTCTGGGCGTCCACATGCCAGCCGAAAATGGGCTGCTCCACGCCGTCCACCGTGGCGACGATCTTGGGCGTCTGCTGCGCGCCCCACTGGGAGAACAGGTGCGCCATCTCGAAATACCGCACGCCGCAGCGCTGGCACATGGCCACCCACCGCCTGAGCCGCTCGAACCCGAACACGTATTTTCCGCCCACCCGCGCGATGTCCACAAGCTGCGTGGTCAGCCGCTCCTGGCCGATGCCCGTGTCCAGCGGCGGCGTGTGGATGGGCGTCAGGATCATGTTGATGCCGCGCCGGACCGCCGCGCGGACAAAGTTTTCGGTGATCGCCCAAAACCTGTCGGACCAGACCTCGACGCCGTAGTGGTTCGCGATGCCGTCAAGGTGCAGCCACTTGGTGTGGATCAGCGCCTGGTCCGGCAAAATGCCCGGCAGGATCTCCACCATCACCCGCTGCCGCGCCAGCTCGGTGCCGTCCTCCAGCTCCAGAATGGCGTCCACGCGGTACACACCGGAGGCGACCTGGCCGTCTGGCTCCACGTCGATCCAGACCGTGTGCCACTGGTCGGGGTAGATGCGCAGCTGGGTTTTGTCGAGGTCCGTCAGCAGGTCCGGATAAAGCCCCGGTGACCGGCGCAGATAGTTGTCGTCGGCGTCGGGAAAAGTGGCCACGCCCACGGGCACATGGCGCACCCGGCGGGCGCGGACGTGATCGAGGATGGGCGATTCGAGGCGCAGGCGCACGAACTGGCTGTGGGTGAAGCCGCCGCCCCTGTAGGCGACCTGGAACGAGATTACCTCGTTTTGGAAGCCCATCAGGCTGTGCGCGATGGGCGCGGGCGCGTCCTGGTCCAGGAAAACCTTGTCCAGCGGGCTGACGACGATCATCTGAGCGTCCATAGATTTGGCCCCCTCTGCGATTCGCAATTACCTATATTATAGCAGGGTTAACAGGTGGGTGCAAGGGGAATCGAAGGGGGAGACACGGCTTGCGCATGAAAGAGGACGAAGGTGCATCCAGCCTCCCCAAGCCGTCATCCTGAGCGCAGCGAAGGACCTTCCACATACTTCATACCAAGAAAGTATGCAGAAGGTCCTTCGCTGGCGCTCAGTATGACGGCGTTTGGATGTGGACGCACTGCGCAGACCTCACCCCATCTCCACCACCGCGTCCGCCCGCATCCACTCGGCCCGCTTATGCGTGATCAGCACGATCGTGTGATCCTGCTTGATCTCCTCCAGCAGATCGAAAATGCTGTCCGCCAGGTCCTCGTCCAGTGCCGATGTCAGCTCGTCGCACAGCAGAATCTTGGACCCCTTTAACAGCGTCCTGGCGATCGCCAGCCGCTGCTTTTGCCCGCCGCTCAGGTCCTGGGCGTCCTCGGCGAGCACGGTGTCGTAGCCCTGGGGCAGCGCCCTGATGAACGCGTCCAGCCGCACCCTCTTGCACACCGCCTCGATGGCGGCGCGGTCGGGGTTGATCAGCGCCAGATTCTCATAGATCGACAGCCGAAACAGGAACGAGTCCTGGCGTATGATCGACAGATTGCGGCTGTAGGCCTCACTGGTGAAGTTCGCGATGTCGGTGCCGTCGAGGGTGATGGAGCCGGACTTGGGGCGGTATAGCCGGGTGAGCAGGTTGAAAACCGTGGATTTTCCGCTGCCTGACGGGCCGACCAGTGCGGTGATCTGGCCCGGTTCCAGGGTGCAACTGAACTGTTTGAGCACGTCCGACGCGCCGTAGGAGAAGTCCACATCCACAAGCTCGATCCGGCCTTCGTGCACATCCAGGTCCAGGTCGCCGTCGGGCGCCGCGTCCGGCGCGCCGCCCACAATCGCGCTGTAGCGGTCCAGGGACACGTTCACCTCGCGCAGTTCACTCAGCGAGCCGATGATCGACTGCAGGTTCGCGAACATGATGCCGGAATAGCTGATCATGACCACCAGCGTGTCCACGCCCAGCCCGGCATGGAACGCGCGATAGACCAGATAAGAGAGGATCGTCACCTCCGCCATCATCGTGATCGACGGCGCGAGGATGTCCTTGGTGCGCAGGTTGTCGATCCGCGCGTCGTTTTCCCGCAGGAACGCCTGGTTGATGGACCGGTAGCGCGCCGCCAGCTTGCCGCTGATGCCGAACACCTTGATCTCCTGGATGCCGCTGATGATCTGCGAGAAAAACCCGGTCTCCTCGTCCGTCTTCGCCTTTGCCCGGGCGATGATGCCCGCGTACCGCATATTGAACCGGTTCAGCAGCGCGATGACCAGCACGTCGATGAACACACAGAAGAGGGTCAGAAACGGGCTGATCTGCCACTGGATGCACACGGAAACCGCGAAGGAGGTTGCATACACGAAGAAGTCGTTCAGCCAGGTGGAGAACGACGCCAGCGCGCGCAGGTCCACGTTCGCCACATTCAGCAGATGGCTGCGGTTCTGCGCCGAAAACCAGCCCATGTCTGCCCGCTCCACGACGCCCATCAGCGAGGTTTGAAGCTCTTGGTACAGTGAGCGGTAGTAGCGCTTCATCGCGCCGGCGTTCAGCCAATAGCTGGCCTTCGAAAACGCCTTCAGGCCGAAATAGGGGAGCATCATCATCACCGTCATGGGAAAATCACCGGCGGCGACGTAGCGTATGATGAAGCCGTACAGCAGCGGCGTGAACATGTAGGGCACGTTGCCGCCCAGGTGGGTGAGCAGCAGATAGACGATGTCCCGCGCCGGCGGGTGGGCGGTGCGGTAGTATTTTCGGACGATCTTCGCATTGTCGAACATGAATGGCACTGCCTTTCGTGTGTGTTGTGGCGGGAAGGAGGGTTCTTCCCCGTCACCCCAAGAATCGCTCAATGGCATTCCTCAGCAGCGCCTCGCACTCGCCCTCCACAAAATGGACCGTCCCCGCGTACGCGCCTTGGGCCATGCCCAGCGAATAGAAGCGCACGTCCCGATACGCGGCCTCCGCAGCCTCCATCCCCACCCCGTACTGCCTCGCGATGCTGTCCACCGTGCGCCGGTTGTGGCTGGACTTCACGACCTCGTCCACCGTCCGCACCCGGTACAGCCCCGCCTGGAAGATCAGCTCGAACAGGTGTTTTTGTTCCATCGCCAGCTGCACATGCGCCAAGCTGACTGTGAAAAGCTCGTCCTCGGGGTCCACCCGCGCGTCGATGAACGCGTGATAGTCGCCCTCCAGCGCCTCCACGATGGCCGACTTGCAGCCCTCCATGTGCCTGAAGTTCTTGAAGATCGGCTGGATAGAGCAGCCCAGATGGTCCGCTAGACTCCGTGCGTTCAGCCTCGCCAGCCCGTGCTCCGTCACAAAGTCCACGCCCGCCGCCACGATCATCCCCCGCGTGATGCTCACGCCTCGCGCCATAGTGCACGCCTCCCCGCTATTAAATATCATATGTTATTTAATAGTGTACACCCAGTTTCGGTTGCTTGTCAAGTGGGGTCGGGGTATAATGGTGGACAGGATGAACTGGGAAAGAATGCACGAATGAGAATGGCGGCGCACGGGCGAGGGGTCCGTCGCGTCGATGGATAGGGGGCCTGCCGCGCTGTGTTCACCGAAGAATACACCGCCGTCGCCCAGGCGGCGACGAAAAAACTACTGCTGCTGCGCAAGCATCCGCTGGGGTATTTTGTGTCGTCCATGTTGGCGGGGCTGTTCGTGGGGCTTGCGATCATGCTGATCTACACCATCGGCGGGCAGTTGGCCGCCGCCGCGCCTGCTGTCGTCAAGACCGTCATGGGCATGTCGTTCGGCATCTCGCTGAGCCTGGTGATCCTGTGCGGCGCGGAGCTTTTCACCGGGAACAACCTGGTCATGTCGGCGGGGCTGATGCGGCGGACCGTCCATCTTTCTGAGGTGCTGCAGGTCTGGCTGTGGTGCTATCTCGGTAACTGGGCCGGGTCCGTGCTGCTGGCCGCGCTGTTCTGCGGCGCGGGGCTGGCCCAGGGCGGCGTGGGGTCGTTCATCGGCCAGATGGCCCAGGCGAAGATGTCGCTGCCGCCGCTGCAATTGCTGCTGCGCGGCGTGCTCTGCAACGCGCTGGTCTGCCTGGCCACCTGGTCCAGCTACCGCTGCAAAACGGAGAGCGGCAAGCTGATCATGATCTGGTGGTGCCTGTTCGCGTTCATCACCACCGGTTTTGAGCACAGCATCGCGAATATGAGCCTGCTGACGGTGGCGCTGATCGCCCCAAACGGCGCGCAGGTCACGTTGGCCGGGTATTTCTACAACATTCTGGTGGTCACGCTGGGCAATGTGATCGGCGGCGTGGCGCTGGTGGCGCTGCCGTACGCGGTGATCTCCGCGGATCGGGGATAGCGCCGATTTCCGAAAACCGCAAATGACGGGTGTATGCTGTGTGTGGAGGCGATCGCGATGGATGAAGGGCATGAGTTTTACCGATCGGACCCTGTGCTCGCCGCATGCCCAAAAAAGCCGCCCGACCGGCAACTAGAGGCCATGTGCGAGGAGGAGCGCGCCTATTTCGCCGAGGTGGGCGATTACTACTACGGCCTGCGCGTCAATCCCTGGCCGCTGTTTGCGGAGGCCTGGGCGCGGGTGCGCGGCACTTTTCTCGACGGAGCGGTGCTTGAGCCGCGCCCGGAAAACCCCGACAAGGAGTGGCTGATCGCGGAGCGCGAGGCGCTGGCGCTGCTGCTGCGCGTGACCGTGTGCCGCTGCGACACCCCGGAATGGATGGCACTGTATGGGGCCATGCAGGAGAACATGGCCGGTTACGCGGAGGCGATGGCGCGCAAACTGGGGCTGGCTGACGTCGATGAAGCGGTTGCGAGATTCTTTCAACGGCACTTTGAACAGGGACGCCACTTGCCTGCGGAGATCGGCGGAAACGCGGATGTGCTGAGCTGGCTCATGCGGTTCTCGCCGCCGGGGTTTTGGAAATACCTGCCCTCGGGCTATTATTCAGCGTACCTCGACTTCGTGCTGCCCCATCGCCTGATCGATATTCGCCGCAGCGAGGAAGCAAAGCGTCGGCGCGAGACCCTCATGACCGAGCATATACAGGCCGTGATCGCGGCCCAGAATGACGTCGAGGCGGACGCGTTCGCGATGGCGGACCAGCAGATGATCCAGATGGAGCATCTGTTCGAAGAGATCACCGAGGAGATGAACGGGCTGCGGGTGAACCCGGAATTTGTCAGAATGTGCGTCCGCGAGATCAAAGCCAAATGCGCGGAGGACGAGCGCGGGTTACGGGCAAAGTCGGGCGAAAAGGCGAACGGACAAGTGGACGAAGCGGTGCGCAAGCTGAGGAAAAAGGCCAACGCGAAAATCATCGTCTATCACGAGCTGCTGGCCGAACACCAGCACTTCACAGATGTGCTGCGCGAGGCGAATGTGAAGGCCCAACAGAGGATTGGCGGGGACGCCAAGATCACACAGTACACCATGTACAAGATGTACTTCTGCGCCATGGATCTGTTTGTCCTGGAGGCGATTGACCGAGGATTCCCCAAAACACTGCTGAAGTTTTATCTACAGCATGTCCGGCACAGGGACCACGACGCGCCAAGGGAAAAGGGCGTAAAGGCCCGCATGAACGAGCTGATGGAGCAATTGGACATCGAAACAGGCAATGGTTCTCGGTAGCCGTCCAATGATTGGAGGAGAAACCCATGAGCGATGAATCGCTGCACATTGCCGGGGCGCTGTTGGCGCGGTCCGCGGCGGGTCGATTGGACCCCGCGAGCGACGACGGCAAAACTTTCCACGAACACCTCGCCCGCTGCGCCTCGTGTCAGGCGCGCTATGAAAACATGCTGCGCCTCGTGGCGCGAACGCCCAAGGAACTGGGCGTGCCCATGTTCTATCCCGAGCCCGACCCGGTCTGCAGCCGCGCGACGGAGTTGGTGAATTATGCCGAGCTGCCGCTGACGCAGAAGCTGGTGACCTGGGCGCACGTGGTTTATGGATCGTGCCCGGAGTGCGGCTTCATCGCCGAGCGCATGGGCGACGCGTTCAACTGGAAGCTGGACCCGGTCACCGAGCGCCTGGTACAGACGCTGGGCAAGCTGGCCCCGAGGCAGCAGACGCCCCACTTCGCGGTCGCCATGGCCGGCGGAGAAGCGCCCCATCGCGGGCGGCCCGTGGCGATGAACACCGTCGTGCGGCTCGCGGAATGCCCGGACAAGCGTGACTACGACCTGAGCATCCACGCCGATCCGCCCGAGGAGAGCGGCGGGCTGTGGCACCTGAAGGTGGACTTTTGGGACGATCAGCTGCCCGCTGGGTTCTTCATGGTGCTCTACGAAGACGGATGGTCCGACCGCCCGCTGTACACCAGCAGCCGGGGCTCAATGGAGATCAGCGTGCCCGGTGGCATCTACCGATTGGGCTTTTACAATCAGGATCAGATCATGGTCGCGTTGATGTGATGGATGTGCCCAATATGGCTTGAAGGGAGACACGCCAATGAGCGATCAGCGACCAGGATACAAGCGCAAAATGGAGCTCTCCCTGAAGGATGAGGGCACGATCTGGCGCATCATTTGGGGCGGCAACGACAAGCGCAACTGCGAAAAGGACACGCTGTACGGCGTCTGCAACGACATCCGCAGGGGTACGGCCCTCACGAAGGCAGGCATGGCCCTTGCGGATGAGTTGCAGGCCAACAGGCAGACGCTGGTGCAGAATCAGGAGCTGCTGCACAAGATCCGCGAGGGAGACCAGGATTTTCCGGCGGAGATGATCTACGACGGTAAGTTTGTGGAGGCGCCGTTCCTCGGCGCGCATCTGTCGGTCTGCAACCACCTCGACGTGGTGCCGACCACCTCTGAGTCCACGGCGGACCGCATCTTTTTCGTGAACGCGGCGGGCATTGACCACAACGGCGGCCGCATGGACCCGCTGCTGGCCAAGCGACTGCTGTCGCCGCTGAGCTACTATGACCAATACGAGCTGTCAGAGCTGGACGGCCGCTACGGCGAGGGTCGATATGTCGCCTGTGACGCCGCTGAGGATCGGGACGCGCCGCTTCGGGAGGCCAACTGCAAGGGTTTGTACCTGCTGGGCGGCGCGAGCCCTGACGGCGGTGACACGCTGGCGCGGCAAAACCTGGCCGCCGATTTGCTCCTTCACTGTAGCGCGCCGCATGTCATGCCGGGCGAGACCATGATTATCTATGTGGGCCATGTGAGCTTTGATCAAGGCGCGCCGATGCTGCACATCGGCGACAGGAAGGTGCCCGTGGAGCGGCTGCTGGTGCTGGACCCCGCGCCGCAACTGGTGATGCTGATGGGCTGCGGCCCGGACGACGACCAGCACATGGCCGAGGCCGCCCGAAGGCTGATGCTCGTCAGGGAGCGCAAAAAAAAGGAGGACATATCCGGGCGCGTGGACCTGTCCAGCATGGGCGCGCGGAATGTGATCGCCGCCGCCTACCCGGTCCAGTTCCACTCCATCATCGACCTGTTCGGGCGGCTGTTGACGAGGATGGTCGATTCGCGCGGTGCCGTGACGATGGCGGACATGCTCCGGGACGCGCGGTTTGAGTCGCTCGCCAGTGGACGTGCCGTCGTGCGGGATTTGCTGGCTTTTCGTTTTTTTGGATCGGACATCTACAGGCCGAACCTGCTCGCACCGCCGCTGCTTGGGCCGCAACCCGGGCCTGCGCCGGAGACGGCAACTGAGCCTGAGGTCGAGCGGCGCAGTGTCCGTGGCAAAGTGCGGATTGGGCTCATCGCCGCCGCGCTGATCGTCGCGGCTGCGGTCGCGCTGGGCATGCTGCACTGCATGACCGGTGTCCCGAAGATTGGCGATGTGACGGTCGACCGCGACGGCACGCTGGTGGCGGTGGTGCCGCGCTGTCCCGATGAACTGTCGCTGGCGCTGTTCCTGCACAACGAAGCGGGCGGCGGCGTGTTTGGCAAGAGCGCGGGCATGGAGCGCCAGGGCGACCGTTTCCGCTTCAACTGGCGCGCGCCTGGCACCCACGACGACAGCGCGACGGCGCTGACGCTGTTTCTGTATCCGGTTTCCGAAGTGAAGACCATCGACGCGTATGCGCTGGTGAAGGAGGCGAGCGTCGATGAAAAGGTGCTGACTGAGCTACCGAAGTGAGGAGGGGATCGATGTGAAAAGGGTTCTTTGTTGCGTGTTGGCGATGGTGCTGCTGATGGGCATGTTGCCCGCGTTGGCGGAGGTGGACGGCCGGGAGATCTTCAGCTATCAGGTGGGCAAGCTGGACGGGATCGGGTTTTCGCCCTACATAAAGAACCAGTCGGCGGAGGATCAATGGCTCGTCGTCGGCGAGGAACAGATCAGGGAGCGGCTCGGGATCATCGCGCCCCACACCCAGCGCATCCGGACATTCGGGTGCGACAAGGGCCTGGAGCTGATCCCGCGCATCGCCCATGAGGAGTTTGGGCTGGGCGTGTGCGTCGGCCTGTGGGTCAACGAAGACCCGGCGAACAACGAGCTGCAGATTGAAAACGCGGTGAAGGCCGCGCCGTACGCGGAGATGTTCGTGTTCTCGGAGACGCTGAACCTCGGCTTTTCCTCGGCGGATACGCTCATCGGCTGCATCGACGCGCTCCGGGCGCGGCTTCGGGACGCGGGCCACGGCGACCTGCCTATCGCCATCTCGGAACCGCAGCGGACCATCCGCGAGCAGGGCCTGGACGTGCTGCGCCACGTGGACGTGATGGGCATCAATTATCATCCCACGTACGACGGCACGACCGCCGCGGAGGCGGGCAAGCGCTGGCTGCCGGAACAGCTGGACAGCGCCAAGGAATTGGCGGACCAGTACGGCGTGGGGCTCATGGTGGGGGAGACGGGCTTCAGCAGCTACGCGGCGGGCGGCGACGAGGAAGCGGCGCGGTTGAGCGCAGCGGTCTACAACATGTGGGCGATCTATCAGTGCCGGCAGAAGGGCGTTTTGTTGTATTCCTTCACCGGCTTTGACGAGTCGTGGAAGACGAAATACGGGAGTCTGGAGGCGCATTTCGGCTTCTGGGATCAGGGCGGCGCGCTGAAATACGCCGAGCTTTTCCAGGGGAGCGACCAGGTCATCATGACGCCGCCGAGCCTGCCGCGTGAGGCCGACACGCCGTCCGGCGCGGAGAACCCTTCCCTCGTCATCGACGAGTGGCCCGGCGACGACAACGGATTTCGGGTCGTGGGCCGCGTGGCGGGTACGGCCGACCCGTCCCGGTATCGCGTGATGGTCTGGATCTCCGTGGATTCGGAGAAATGGGTGAAACCCTCGTGGGATGCGGCGGTGCAGTTCGTCGACCCCAGCAGCGGCGCGTTCTCCATCGCCGCCACCACCCCCGGCGCGGCGAACGACGTCAATCAGGAGGCGTGCTACGTGTTGCTGCTGCCGGACAGCGCGGACCCGGACATCCACGACTATGAGCAGGCCGCGAAGGACGCGCTGTATGTGGTGTCGAACGAGCGCTAGGCTCGAGAGCCCCTGCCCCGCCCGCGAGGTGGACGGGCGCAGGGGGTCGTTTTCTCGTCAACGATAGCGGATCAACGCCTGCGCGGCCGCCACCGTTGTGCGCAGTCCGGTACAGGATGCGGCAAACAGCGCGGTGCCGTAGGCGGCCTCTTCGCAGTGGATCGGAATCCGCATCGGCATGCCGAACGCCTGCTCGAACCGTTTTCGGAGCGCCGGGTTCCGGCGGATGCCGTTGCCGGAACCGATCAGGTGCACCGGCTGGGCGGCCGCCTGGGCGCACATTTTCTTGTACGGCGCGTAGAGTTCATCCACCATGCCCCGCAGCACGCCCTGGACCAGGTGTGTAGGCGTGAAGTTGCGGTCGCTGATGCCGTCAATGCCGCCGCGCTGTGCGGGGTCTTGGCGGGTGCCGCAGAAACGCGTGTCGATGGTTAGCGGTTCGGTCAGCGGCTGATCCGCCAGCGCGTTCATCTGCTCGAACAGGTCGCCTGGCTGCGCGCCTGCCAGCGCAGCCACATCCCGGAACAGTTTTTCCAACAGCGCATACGCACGCCCGCCGCACAGCGAGAAGCCCACGAGCAGCGTGCCACCGTCCACATAGGGACGCGCCTCCAACCCTTCGCAGCCACCGCCGCCATCTATCGCCATGGAAATCTGCCCGCCGGTGCCCATGTTGATCAAAATGCTGTCCCGGGCACTGCGGACCGAACCGATGAAGCTGGCCTGGTTGTCGCCAATGGCCACGGCCACAGGGATGCCGCCGGGCGTCCGCCCCAGGCACTCGTTGCCATGGGTGACGCGGATCATCTTCGCCATGTCCGGCCAATCCGGCGCGCCGAAGCTGTCCGCGTCGGAGATGTGGGTCAGCGGCTCAGGCCGCCCCGTGAGCCGGATGCCGACATAGTCCTGTATGGTCATCGCCCACACTGCGCCCGTGGGGACCAGGCCATTGCGCAGGTTGTAGTCGTGCGTCACCGCGCCGTACCCGGTGGCCAGCCGCCTGCTCGTCCGCCGTGACAGCGCCTCCGCATACGTTTCGCCCGTGTCCATGAGCAGCCCGCCGCGCCCGTCCTGCCATGTGTACAGCGGCGACGCGGCCCGGCCCTGTGCGTCCGCGTAGAGCAGCCCGTGCATCTGGCCGGTCAGTCCGATGCAGGCGATGTCAGGCCATGCAGAGGTCAGCCTGTCGAGGATGCCTTGCGCCTGGAGCCAGATACGGTCCGCGTCCTGAAGCTGCTCAAACGCTTCGCCGGCGAGGGCGCCCTCGTTGGGCTCCGTCATCGATTGCGCCACTGCGCCGCTTTCCATGTCCACGACCACCGCTGAGAGCGTGGTCGTGCCGATGTCCAATCCCATTGCGTACATGTAAACCTCCATCTTATAGATAGCTCGCGACGTCATCCTGAGCGCAGCGAAGGACCTTCCTCAAACAATCGGCAATCCAGTTTGAGGGAGGTCCTTCGCCGCGTTCAAAACACTGACCGGGGGCGGCCCCACAGGGCCACACCTACCATCTCACCGTGATGTCAGCTCAGCGCCGGTGCGACGGCCTCTTCGTTGATCTTTGTCAATTCGGCCAGGCCCAGGGCCTCCAGCTGGGCGCAGTAGGCGTCCCATTCGGCCTCCACGTCACCTTGACCGCTGATCCACTCGGCCATTTTCTGGTTGATGTAGCTGGCAAGGTCGGTGGCGATGACCTTGGCGCGGTCGGCGACTTCGCCCTGCATCCAGACCTGCGGGATCATCTCGTTGAGGTAGGGCTCGTAGACTGCGTCGGCGGTTTTCTTTTCGTCATAGGGGAGCGGCTGGCCTTCCACCGGCGCGATGACCAGGCCGGGCGGGCAGAACTTGGGCAGCGACTGGGTGAACATGGCGCCCCAGTCGTACTTGGCGCGCTCCTCTTCGGTGAGCTTCGTCTCGTCCAGGCGGCGGTAGCTGCCGTCCTCCAGCTTTTCGAGCTTCAGGCCGTACAGGCCGTTCTGGATCTGCATGGAGTTGTCCTCGGCGAACACATTGTCGAACCATTTCACCACCAGGCCGGGGTCCGCGCACTTGTCAGTGACGGCGACCTGGGTCCGGAACAGGTAGGAGCCGTAGCTGCCGCGATGGTACACCGGGGCGTCACAGAACTCGCTCTTGAGCACCGGCAGCACGCGGTACGGCGTCTCGTTGGTGCCGGGCACCATGTCGTAGTAGTCGCCGGAGCCGTAGGCCAGCGAGCTGCCGTACAGGCCCTGCTTGCCCTTGGCCTTCCAGTTGGCCAGGTCCTGGGTGAAGATTTCGGGGTCGATCAGGCCTTCGGCGTACAGGCTGTTAAAGTACTTGATGAACTCCTTGAAGCCCTCCTGGTTCGCGTTAAACTGCAGCTTGCCATCGACCATGGCGTAGAAGGCAAACGCGTCGTTGCGCGCGGCTGCGGCGTCCACGCCAAACCAGCCCGCGAACAGGCCCAGATTCTTGTTGTCGGGGTCTGCGGAGAAGGGGATGCAGTCGGGGTATTTTTCCTTGAACGCGCGCAGCACGTCGCGGAACTCCTCGGTGGTGGCGGGCATCTCCTTGCCGACCTCGGCCAGCCACGCGGTATTGATCCAGGGCATGAACGCGACCTGCGGCGTGTCGATGACGTAGGGGATGGTGTAGATGTGGCCGTCGGGCAGTGTGAACGCGGTCTTCACGCCGGGCAGCGACAGCGCCTTTTGGATATTGGGCGTCTCGTCGGTGATGTAGGGCTCCAGCGGCACGAACATGCCTTCGCCCATGCCCAGCTGCAGGATGTCGTTATCGGACAGCAGCCATCCGCCGATGGCGTCCGGATAATCGCCGCTGGTGAGCAGCACAGACAACCGCTCCTTCGCAGCGTCATAGGGCAGCAGGTTGAAGTCCACATGGATGCCCGACTGCTCCTCCAGGATGGGCAGCATCACCTTGTCCTCGACCTTGCCGGAGTCGTCGACCAGCAGCGAGAAGGACAGGAGGGACTCCGCCAGGGCGGACGAGGCGCACAGGAGCAGCGCGAGGACCAAGATGAGGGACAGGATTCTCGACTTCATGTGGGTGACCTCCTCAAGTTTATTAATGAACAATGAACAATTAACAATGAACAATGGATTGTCCTCCGCACGCCCAATTGTTCACTGCAAATTGTTCATTGTTAATTATCCTTTCACCGACCCGATCATGACGCCCTTCACGAAGAACTTTTGAATGAACGGGTACAGCACCATCATCGGCAAGCTCGCCAGCACGATCAGCGAGTACTTCATCATCTCGGACAGCGCCTCCAGGCGCGCCTTTTCCTGGAGTTCGGCGGCGCTCATCACGGCCACGACGCGACGCGATGAGTTCAGCAGCAGGATGTTGCGCAGCACCATCTGCAGCGGCCATTTATTCCGGTCGTTGATGTACAGCAGCGCGCTGTAGTAGCTGTTCCACTGCACGACGCCGTAGTACAGCACCATGATCGCGATGATCGCGCCGCTGAGCGGCAGCACGATGCGCAGGAAAAACCGTGTGTTGCCGCAGCCGTCCAGTCTCGCCGCGTCCTGCAGTTCCTCGGGGATGTTCGTCTGAAAAAACGTGCGGCACACGATCAGGTTATAGACCGTCACCGCGCCGGGGATGATCAGTGCCCACATGGTGTCGAGCAGGCCGGTACCCTTCACGACCAGATACACCGGGATCGTGCCGCCTGAGACGAACATGGTGACCAGGTAGTACAGCGTGATGGATTTTCTGGCGAAAAAGTCCTTCCGGGACAGCGCGTAGCCGGTGGGGACGGTGCACAGCACGTTGATCAGCACACCCACCACGGTGTACACCAGCGAGTTGCCGTATCCGGTCCAGACCTCGCTGTCCTTGAACACCGCGCGATAGCCGTCCATTGTGAACCCGATGGGCGCGAAAACCACCTGGCCCTGGGCCACCGCCACGGGGTCCGAGATGGATGAGATGACCACGAAATACAGCGGATACGCCACCACGAGCAGCACCAGGGTCAGGAAAACGAATAGGAATCCGTCAAAGATCCTGTCGCTTCGCGAGCGGCGCTTGCCGGTGTCCATGGCTCGTCACCTCCTCTACCACAAACTGTTGTCGCTGATCCGGCCCACGATCCAGTTGGCCAGCAGCAGCAGCACCGCGTTCACGGCCGAGTTGAACAGGCCGATGGCGGTGGAAAACGACGGGCTGTTGTCCAGGATGCCGACCTTGTACACATAGCTGGGGATGATCATCGACACGCTGGCGTTCAGATCGTTCTGCAGCGCCAGCGCCTTTTCTGCGCCGATGTTGAAGATGGAGCCCACGTTCAGGATCATCAGCATGGAGAACACGGGTACCAAGAACGGCAGGTCGATGTGCAGCACCCGCTGGAACTTGGTCGCGCCGTCCACGATGGCGGCCTCGTGGTATTCCGGGCTGACCCCGGCCAGCGCCGCGAAATAGATCACCGAGTTCCAACCCATGTTCTGCCAGGTGCCGGTCCAGACGTAGATGTGGCGCCAATAGGAGGCCACGCCCATGAAGTTCACCGTCTCGCCGCCCAGCATGCGGATGACCGTGTTGATCACGCCCACGCGCGGCGACAGGAACAGGATGATCATGCCGCACATGACCACCACCGAGATGAAATAAGGCGCGTAGGTCACCGCCTGGATCATGCGCCGATAGCGCGGATGGCGGAATGAATTGAGCGTCAGTGCCAGCACGATGGCCACCGGAAAACTGGCGATGAGGCCGTACAGGCTCAACACCAGCGTGTTCCAGATGATGGGCCAGGCGTTGGCCGAGGACAAGAAGCGCTGAAAATTGTCGAAGCCCACCCATGGGCTGCCCATGATGCCCCTGCGCGGCGAATATTTGCGGAACGCGATCTGCACGCCGTATAGGGGCACGTAATGATAGATGAATGTGATGATAATGCCCGGCAGACAGAACAGCAGCAGGTCCAGATTGCCCTTGACTTTGAGCTGCGTGCGCGAGATGTCGCGCTCGGGTTTGGGCGCGTGGGATCGATGGCTGATCATCGCGTGCTCGCCTCCGTTCACGCTCCATTATATACCATCGGTAACAAATTGGCAATGCTGGATGAATGAAAAGATAACATAGGATGCGATGGGCATGAACCCTATCCGAGCCGAATCAGTTGATCTCGCCCCGCCATCGCCGCCTCGATTTCGCTCTCCTCCGTCACGATGGGCGTGGTGGCGTCCATCAGTTTGTAGCGGACGATGTATTTGCACAGGCTGGCGCGCTTCTGCGCCGGCAAGTACACGACGAATTGCTTGTCGTCCGTCTCCACGCCGTCAAAAGCCTCGTCCACAGCCTGCACCAGCGAGCCTTCGTACTTTGGCACGTTGGAAAACATGGCGGGATCGAACACCAATGCGCACAGCAGCGCGGCGCAGATGGCCGTCACCGCGGCGGAGGCGGGCTTCACGTCGTCCAGCCAATCCTCGCAGACCACGGCCACGTATAGCCCGGATATGTATGCAAACAGCGCATAAGTATACCGACCGATGCCCGACAATGTGCAGGACACGCTGCTGGGCATGATGAACAGGTACATCAGGTACTCGCCCAGAATGTACAGCGCGCTGGCGGCCAAGCCTGCCAGGAAGGTGATCAACAGCCGGCGGCTGAGGCGCTTGGTGAACGCCCAGCGCAGCAGCAGCGCGGCCAGGACCAGCCCGCTCCAGCCGGCGGTCTGCATCAGCGGCGAGCCCTTTTCTGTCGAGAAGATGTAGTCCATCAGCCGCGCCGTCACGCCGCCCACATCGTCTGTCTTGGGGCCATCGGCGATGCTCGGTTTGGACTGCTCGGCCTTCGTGTTCGGCACGGGCGGCGCGCCGCGAAACGCGATGTAGACGTGGCCATACCAGATCGCCAGCATCAGCAGCGCCAGGCTCAAAGAGAGGATCGCGGTCGCGGTCGCGCGGCGGTCCGCGGTGCCCTGCCTGCGGGCGCGGATCAGGAAAACCAGCAGCAGCGCGCCGTTCATCGCTGCATAGAACGCGCCGCTGCTCTTGATCAGCAGCACAGTGGCCATCACCGGCAGCGACAGCAGCGCCGCCACTTTCGGGTCGTCTCGATAGCACAAAATGATCGCCGCATTGCCCACGGCCACCAGCGGCAGCAGCGTGTCCACCAGCAGGCTGTACGTCAGATAGCTCTTGCAGTTCGCCGCGAAAAACACGATCAGCGCAATGGACAGCACGCTCTTCCATCCCCTGACGAACGCGAACAGGCAGCTCACCGCCGCCACCATGAAGATGCCCTGGGCCATCATCGTAAGCGACTCGCTGAACCCCAACGCGTAGGTGAACAGGTAGATGAACAGCGCGCTCCCGGGCGGATAGCTGCGGAACGCGATGTACAGATCCATAGCGGAGGGCAGGCGATTCGTCAGCGCCAGGTGCTTTGCCATCAGGCCCCAGTGTGAAAAGTTGTCGTAGTGGACGAACCTCGCGCCCTGCAGCAGAATGCATACGGATATGCAGCCGACGACAAAGAAAATCGCGCCAGGGGAGAGGAGCGGGGCGAGCTGGGGCCGCTGCCTGCGGACAATCTGCGCGACTGTGGCCCGCGCAAGCAGCAGGCAGCCGACCGCCAACACGGCCACCGCCGTGGGGCCGAGCAGGCCGATCAGCGCGCCGAGATAGAGTGCGCAGGTCATGCAGCAACACACCGCCAGCGGGATGAACTCCAGCCTGATGCGGTTCCAGAGCAGGGTGCCGTAACCCGCGAACGCGCAGATCAGCGCGGCCGCGGGGAGGAGTGTGGTCATCAATGGGCGTCGCCTCTTTTTTTGCGAAGTGGACACTTATCGTATCACAGTCCACGCGGCGACGTCAACCGCCGGATCACCCATCGCACACACCGAAATACCAAATGACGTCATCCTGAGCACCAGCCTACGTCATCACGAGCAACCTACCCTTTACATCCACCCCATCCTCCTGTACAATGGACCCACACACCACACATGAATCGAGGTACACCCCCATGCAATACGACCGCAATTACACCTTCGCCGTCGCGGAAAAGCTGCTCTCCATCGACAGTCCGTCGGGCTACACGGCGGATGTCATGGCCTACGTGGCGGAGGAGGCGTCGAGGCTCGGCTACGCGTTTACCCAGGATGTCAAGGGCAACGGCATCATCGACGTGCCCGGAAAATCTGACAAGCTCATCGGCGTCAGCGGCCACATTGACACCCTCGGGCTCATGGTCCGCGCCATCAAGGCGTCGGGCACGCTGGCGATCACGCGGATCGGCGGGCCGATCCTGCCCACGCTGGACGGCGAATACTGCCGCATTCGCACGCGAGACGGCCAGGTTTTTGGCGGCACGATCCTGTGCACCAGCCCCGCAGCCCACGTTTTCCCGGACGCCGCCACCTTGGAGCGCAAGGAGGCCACGCTGGAAGTGCGCATCGATGAGCCGGTCAAGTCGAAGGAGGACGTGCAGGCGCTGGGCATCATGGCGGGCGACTATGTGTGCATCGATCCCAAGACCGTCGTGACGGCGTCCGGGTTTATCAAGTCGCGGTTTCTGGACGACAAGCTCAGTGTGGCGCTGATGTTCGGCGCGCTGAAGGCGCTGCGGGACGCGGGGAAAACGCCCGCGCACCAGGTGAAGATGATCCTGTCCACCTATGAGGAAGTGGGCCACGGCATGGCACACATCCCGGCGGGCATCACGGAACTGCTGAGCGTGGACATGGGCTGCATCGGCGACGACCTGGTCTGCACCGAGTATGACGTGTCCATCTGCGCCAAGGACTCCAGCGGGCCGTACGACTACGCGCTCACCAGCAAGCTGATCGGCCTGGCAAAGCGGGACGGGCTGCAGTTCGCGGTGGACATCTATCCGTTCTATTCCTCGGACGTCAGCGCCTCCCGGTCTGCCGGAAACGACATCCGAGGCGCACTGATCGGCGCGGGCGTGCACGCCAGCCACGGCATGGAGCGCGCGCACTGGGAGGGCATGCAGAACACGATGAAGCTGCTGGGGGCGTATTTGCTGGAAGCATGAATCAGCTGCCCAACAGCGCCAGCGCCCCGTCCACCATGCCCTGCACCAGTTTCTGCTGGTATTCGGGGGTGTTCAGCAGCCGGTCTTCCCTGGGGTTGGACATGAACCCCATTTCGATCAGTACGCAGGGCACGGTGGACCAGTTGCAGCCGCTGAACGCGGAGGTCTTGCTGACCCAGGTGCGGCTGGAGGTGGACTGCTTCAGTGTCGCGCCGAGGACCTGCGCGGCCGCCTTACTGCCCGCCTTGGCGGGGCCGATGGGGGAGTGGTACAGGCCGATGCCGCTGGCGGTGCGGCTGCCCGCATTGCAATGCAGGCGCAGCACCAGCTCGCAATCCTGTGCGTTCATCATCTTGGCGCGCTGGACGTTGGAGATGTTCACATTGGCGCTGGTGCGCGTCATGAACACCTCCGCGCCCAGCGCCTCCAGCGCGTCGCGCAGTTGCAGCGCGATGCGCAGGTTTTGGACATGCTCGCGCACTTTCGTGCTGACGCCGCCGGTGCCGCTGGAGACCTTGTATTTCCGCTTTTTGCTGCCGGGCGAGACGGGCTCCTTGCCGTAGTTGCCGTGGGCCTGGTGGCCCGGGTCGATGCCGATGCGCCTGCCGCCGAGGGGCAGCGAGGGGTGCTGTTCGTCCGGCATGACGACCACGCGCACACAGGCGACGGCCTTCCCGCGCACAGCCTGCGCGCGGATCAGCGCGCTGCCGGGCGCGAGCGCCGACACGAGGCCGTCCTCCACAGGCGCGATGACGCGGTTGCTGCTGCTCCAATGAAGGCTGCTGACCGCGTCCTCCGGCACCGGCCGCGCGGCCAGTTGCAGCTGCTGACCGACCTGCAGCGTCACGGTCTGCTCCATGTCGAACCAGAGCTGCTGCGGCTTGGGCGGGTCTGTGACGAACACCTCGATCCGCGCGCGGGCGCCGCCCTGCTTGGCGCGCACCTCGACCACGGTCTGCCCCGCCTTTTTGAACGACATGACGCCCGCCTTCGAGACGGCGGCCACCTTTTCCTTGGAGCTGGCGAACACCAGCTTCGACTCGCTGCCCTCCGGGAGCAAGACAACATTGAGCTGCGCCTTTTCCCCCGTGACGCCGTCCAGCCGCGGCCCTTGACCGATCACCACCTGCTCCGGGTATGCGGCCGCCAAGGCAACTGCCGATGAGAGCAGCAGAACCAAGCCCAACAGCGCCGCGAGCGTTTTTTTGACCATGAACATACACCATCATTTCGCCATCATTCGTCATTGCGATTGTAACACAAAATGATGCCGCTCGGATAGTAGGTTACGAAAATGTGATGATCTGTTTGTATAGACTTGAACGCCGTTGCGTTGTATGATACAATTGCGTCAATATGGCAATCGGAGGAGGACGTGGCCGTGCGCATGCTGAAGACCCAGTACAAGCCCTTTATCGCCCTGTAGACCATAAGGAGTCTGCCGCAATCCGAAGGGGAACATACGCCCCCTTTGTTGCTGTGCTCTTTATGGTCTTTTTGTGCCCATAAAGAGCGCGATGCGCTCTGATTGCCCGCGCTTGGCGGGGATAAATCGGAGGGATTGATATGTTCAAAGGGCTGTTGTTTTTCATCCGTTTCAGTTGGCTGCACGAGAAGAGGTACCTCGTCTATCGCGTGTTGAACCAGTTCATTTCGTCTATGATCCCGATCGTCGCCATGGTGATGCCCCGGTATATCATCGATGAGCTGATGGGACAGCAGCGGATCTCGAAGGTCTGTCTGTGTGTCGGGCTGCTGGCGGGCTACACATTGGCCGCGAGCGCGGCGTCAAACTGGCTGCAGTGGACGGGCTTTACGCACAAGATCAAGCTTGCCCAGGATTTCAGCGTGTTCATGCACAGGAAAACCACGACTGCTGATTATGCGGACATCGAGAGCAGTGCGTTTTTGGCGCTGAAGGAGAGGGCGGAAAAATTCTTGTTCGGCAACTGGAAGGGCTTTTCCTATGTGCTGGACATGGCGATTGAGATCATCGGCAAGACGTTCACGCTCATCGGTGTGGTCTGGGTGATCGCGTCGTTGAATCCGCTGATGGTGCTGCTGTTTGCCGCGCTGGTGCTGGTATCGAGCGTTGTCGAGGCGCGGGTGCAGCGAAAGCAGGCGGAGATGCAGCTCGCGCTGACTGCCTATGAGCGGAGAACGATGTACTACGGTCAGGTGCTCGAGGACTTTTCATATGGAAAGGAGATCCGGATCAACAACCTCGGCGAATGGCTGATGCGGCGCGAGCATGAGCATTGGCGTCAAGGGTATGAGCGCTATAAAAAGTCGAACGCGTTGGGCATCACTTCCGGCACGTTTCGCGCGCTCACTGAGTGCGTGCAACAACTGGTTTCTTACGGCTATCTGATCGCGCAGGTCATGGGCGGGCTGATCACGATCGGCGATTTCTCGATGTATGTGGGCGGCGTCGCGGCGTTTTCCGGATCGATGCGCGGCGTGATGCAGAACATCGTCGAGGTGCTGGAATACCGCAAATACTACGACGCAATCGAGTCATACCTGAGCATCCCCGCGACAATGCGTGACAATGAGCGCAGGCCTGTGGCGGAAGGTGCGCATCGCATCGAGTTTCGCGATGTGTCGTTTTCGTACCCCGGGCAGAGCGGCTATGCGCTGCGGCACATCAACATTGCGCTCGAGCCGGGACAGAAACTCTCGATCGTCGGCGAGAATGGCGCGGGGAAGACCACCTTTGTGAAGCTGCTGTGCCGCATCTACGACCCGAGCGAAGGCGCGATTCTGCTGGACGGCGTCGACATACGCGAGATCGACTACGAACAGTACACGGCCCTTTTCTCGACGGTGTTTCAGGATTACAAGCTGTATGCGCTGTCGCTGAAGGACAATGTCGCGCTGTCGAGGAGCGATGAAGTCGCCGATGCGGAGGTCGAGGCGGCGCTTCGGCGCGCCGGATTTGCCGACAAGCTCGACGCGCTGCCCAAGGGCGTGCAGACGCTGGTCTACCGCAACTTCGACGGCGAAGGCTTTGAGCCGTCCGGCGGCGAGGGACAGAAGATCGCGCTCGCGCGGGCGCTGTTCAAGGATGCGCCCATCGTCATCCTGGATGAGCCAACGGCGGCGCTGGATCCCCGCGCGGAGTATGACATCTATCAGCACTTTGGCAAACTGGTTGAGGACAAGACGGCGGTCTATATATCGCATCGCCTGTCCAGCGCACGGTTTTGCGATGCGATCGCGGTGTTCAAAGGCGGGCGCATTGCGGAGTACGGGACGCACGATGCGCTGATGCGCAGCGGGCATGGCTATGCGGAGATGTTCGGGATGCAGGCGCAGTATTATGCCGAGGCGTGAGCCGAAATGCGTGCTCGCGGCGCTGAGCGCCCACGGAACCCAATGGGCGGCGGCTTGAGCCGTCGTGGATGAAGAGGATCAATGGAGGGCCTGCCGCCCGACCGGCCATCGCGCCGATTGGGCGGCCCGGGACTCGGAAAGAGGGACAGATGGAAAATCGGGATTATGGAGCCTCGGCGAACGCGCTGCAGCGGAGCCTCAGGGACGCGTTCTGGAATCCGTCCGAACTGCGCTACAACCAGTGCGCGCCGAAGGCGGCTGAGGACCGGTACATGTACTGGTGGCTCGCGCACGCCATCGACGCGCTGCTGGACGGCTATCACCGCACGGGCGATGTGGCGCTGATCAGGCAGGCCGAACTGACGCTGGCGGGCGTGGTCGCGGGCAACGGGGGCACGCTGCTCAACAATTGGTACGACGACATGGAGTGGTTGGCGCTGGCGATGCTGCGGCTGTGGGATGTCACGCAGGACGAGGCGCTGCTCGAGCGCATCCGGTTCCTGTGGTCGGACATCAAGACCGCCTGGAACGGCCACTGCGGCGGCGGCATGGCCTGGAAGAAGGACCAGCCGGACTACAAAAATACGCCCGCCAACGCGCCCGCCGCGATCCTCGCGCTGCGGCTGCATCAGCGGTTCGGGGGCGACGAAGACCTTGCATGGGGTCGCCGGATCTTCGCGTGGAACCGCGACAACCTGATGGACCTAAATACCTTCTATGTCTACGACGGCATGAACCGACTGGGCGACGGGCAGATCGACTTCGACTGGGATTTCAGCTACTGCCAGGGCACGATGATCGGCGCGGCCTTGGAATTGTGGCGCATCACGGGCCGCGCAGATGAATTGGACCTGGCGCTGTGCATCGCCCGCGCGACCATGGCCCGCGTCGCGGCCCCGAACGGCGGGATCATGCCCTACGAGGGCAAGGACGACTGCGGCCTATTCCGCGGGATCTTCTTCCGCTATCTGGCGGACTTGGCCGAGGCGACGCGGGTGGCAGATCTGTCCGCGTTCATCGTGGCCAACGCAGGCGCCATCATCGATCGCGGCACATCCGCGTCGGGCTTGGTCGGCGGCGACTGGCTGAATGCGCCCAAACCCACGGACACCGTGGACCTCGCCCAGCATCTGAGCGGCCTGATGACCGTTGAGATGGCCTGGCGACTGGCCTCCGCCGAATGGGCACGCTGACGATGCGACGTAACGCTACTTCATCCGCCACTCATACACCGCTTTCGCGGAGACCGACTGAATGGCGCCTGTGATGCCGTTGACCTCCTCGACGCGGCCTGCCATGGCCGATTCGACGTTCACAGAGCTGCCCTGTTTGAGCGGCGTGATGAGTATGGTGAGCGGCTGATTCTGGAGCCTGGGTTTGAACTCCCGCAGTGCGATTTCCCAGGGCGCACCGTTGCAGAAGTGATCCGAGATCATGTCGCCGTCGATGAATGCGCCGGCGATGTCGCCCTGGTATTGGATCTGCAGACGCACGTCTTTGACCTCCGCGTCGTCCCAATCGGGGGTGCTGAGCACAAAACGCGTCGCGCCGACTTGGCGGAGGGTGACCGCCAGTGTAGCGGGCTCCTTTTTGAGCAGATAGCGCGTGAACAGCCCGCCCGAACCGGTGCGCGCGGATGCAGGCAGCGGCAGCACGCCGTCGGGGAAAACGGACACGTCGAGCTCCGGTTGATCGTGCTCAAAGCGGACGCAGCCCTCGCCGATCATCGCCGCGCCGTCCGTCATGACCAAGACTGTGCGCCCCTCATACTCGACCTGTGACAGTTGCAGGCTCTGCGCCCGCGTCAGCGTGACGAACCGCACCCGCTTGCCGCCTTGCACCACCGTGAACGCCGCATCGAAGCTGCCGTCCACCACCTCTGCGCCCTCGGCGAAGCTGTAGAAAGGCGTCATGCCCTCGGGCGCGAAGAAGAACGCGTAATCCTGCCCGTCCACGGACAGTGTGGTCAGCGGCTGCGCCGTGGCGGTGCGGAGCTTGACGCCGCACACGTCCATGTTGAACGGCAGCACGCAGTTTTCGCCCGCCGCCAGCGAGATCCCATCAAATACGATCTGTTCGTTCTGCAGCATGAGCCGTATCGTCTCGTGCTGCTTGTCGCGCATTTCCGCGTGGTCCTGGTAGTTGTTCAGGAACAGGAACCCGCTGCCACCCTCGTCAATCCTGACCGCATAGCGCAGCGCGGTGTGATCTGTGGGATCGATTTCCTGTGAGCCCTCCGGCAACACGGTCTTCATGTCGCACAGCGAGCGTTCAAACGCCTTGACGAACAGGTGCAGCGCCCTGAGCCTGCGGTAAGACGGCCTGATCTGGCCGAACTCGCCCAGCGCCGCCTGATAATCGTAGGACAGCTTGGGCACCTGGCTCTCGTTCAGGTACAGGCCGCGCTTGCCCCTTGGATTCGTGCCGCCGTGGTACATGTAGTAGCCCAGCATGTTGCAGCCGGACGCGAGCTTGATGTTTGCCATGGCGTCGACGCTCTCGTACGGCAGTTGGAACCGGTAATAGTAGCAACAGGTCATGCCGCCGCCCATCTCACAGCACAGGTACGGCTTCGACTCAGGCGCGTAGAACGGCTCGAAGTTGTACGTCTGAGGCACCGCGTTGTTGTGGTTGTCGCGGTAGATGTATTCCTCGGTAGCGGGGTGCTCGCCGACGTGGGAATAAAAGATCCACGGCCTGAACGCGTACCCGCCCCACAGCGGCATCATGTCCGCCGGCGTCGCCGCGCCGCCCCAGCCGGTGCAGGTATAAAATGGCGCGACGATCCCTTCTTCCCGCGCGATGTCGCGCAGGCGGATCATGTACTGATCGCCCAAGCTGCCGCCCGGAATCCACTCGTTGGACACCCCTGTCGTCTGCTCCCACGGGGCCGCCGAGTGCATGTACTCGTTGTCAATCTGCGCCGCGATGATGGGGCCGCCGTCCTGATAGAACAGTCCCTTCAACTCCTGGCCGAGTCGGCGGTACCACTTGCGGGTGGCCTCCACGAACCCCTCGTCCAAGCTGCGCACTTCGTAGGGCTTGCCGTACATCCAATCGGGCAGCCCGCCGTTGCGGCATTCGCCGTGATCGAACGGCCCGACGCGCACGATGACGCGCAGGCCGTGCTTCGCGCACAGCGCCACGAACCGCCTCAGGTCGCGCCGGCCCGAAAAGTCGAACTGGCCCTCCTCTTCCTCGTGATGAATCCAGAACACGTAGGTCGAGATGGTGTTGATGCCGCCCATTTTCGTCTTCAGGATGGCCTCTTCCCAGCGCGCCTCCCACAGCCTCGCGTAATGAATCTCGCCGCACACGCCGTAGAAGGGGTGGCCGTCGATCTGCATGTAGTAGTTCGTGAACGATAGCCGCTCGCCCGTCGGGCTCTCCCCGCAAAACCCTGGCCCGAGCGCGTATATGTCTTTTTTGGCGACCTGTGTCAGATCGAGTGTATGTTGCATGCGATCACCTCTGTCGTCTGATCAATTTTGCCAATGCTTGTCCAATTGGTCGCGCATCAATTCGACGTAGCGCCGCACCTTGGCCGGGTCTCGGTTGACGGCATACACGTCCCGCTGGATCAGCTCGAGCCTACAGCCGCGCGCGGCCTTGGCGGAGCGCCCGATGTGCGCCTTGACGGCCTCCTCATCCAGCGTCGCGCCTACGCCTAGCAAGTTCGGCGACGGCTTGCGCAGGTAGACCACGCCGCTGCCCCGCAGTCGCTCGCCCATGTACTCCTCGTCGCACCAGGGCGATATGCTGACCTTGCGCAGGTTTTGAAGTTTGCTCAGGCACGTGTCCCACAGCGCGTGCACCGCCTCGCAGCAGCCGTACGACACCAGACCGAATGCCTCGGCCACCTTCTTGTACGCCGGGAACACCAGCTCCTCGTACATGGACGCGGAGATGCCCGCGCTCTCCTGGGAATCCATGTACAGCCACATCTGTTTGAGCGCAGCGCCCTGTACGCCGTCCTGCAGTTCCCCCGTGAAACAGTACGTGCCCTGGCCGAGGTGCTGGTCGCGAGCGCCAGAGATGAGATTCCCGCCGCTGGCCAGCTGATCGAAAAACGCGATGTAGTCGTCCGTCAGCCGGTCGAGCATCTGAGTGAACAACGCTGGCTCGTCGATCATCGCGACATACATGTCCTCCATGCTCATGATGTGGACGATGTCCTGTGTCAGGCACGCACCCATGCAGTTGCTGATGCGCCTGACCGGCAACAGGTCGCCGAACAGCCCGTGCGCGGTCTCCGCCTCCCGCTTTTCGCCTTCGGGATCGGCGCCGTAGACGGACGGCCCGAGCAAAGAAAAGTCTTCCTCCAGGTCCGTCAGGTAGGGCACAAAGTGGTGGCCGAGGCCCGCGGACGCCTCCTTCCGCACGGGCAGCCCGAACGCCGTGAACCAAAGGTGGTTTGAGATGGCGTAGTGGTCTGGCACCAGCGTGTCGTCACCAAACAGGGTCTGGTTCGCGGTCGCCTTCAGCAGCCGCCGCTCGATCATGCGCGCCTCGTCGCCCTCGCAGCGCTGCAGATCGGGCAGGATGTCCTGCTCGAATGTGTCCAGCTCAATGCGGATCATCGGCCGACTGCCCGTCTCCCCATGCCCGTGCGCCATCCAGTCAGCGTAGATGCGCGCATTCTGCTCGCCGTGCGCCTGTTCGGCCTGCGCGGCGGCCAATCCCCGAAGCCGCTGCCTGTCCTTATCCGTGATCATGCGTTCACGATCCCTCCGTTCCAATCAATCCTTGGTGGCCTTGATCCCATCGCGCAGGATGGGGTCGCGCACGTCGTTGGACCCATTGAACCCGTACGCGATGACGTCGCACATCATTCTTCATGCATGTCCGGACCGATTCGGTACTGTACCCCAGCTCCTTCGCGGCCAGTTCGATTGCGGGTGTTCACTCCGCGCTGGCCGGGGCATGCGCGGGCTGGGCGGTCTCGCGCAGGTATTGGCTGGGCGTCAGGTTCATCTGGGCTTTGAACTGGCGGTCGAAGTAGGCGGTGCTGCTGAATCCCGTGCGCTCGGCGATGTCTGAGATGCTCAATCTGCCTTCGCCCAGCAGCAGGCAGGCGTTTTGCACGCGGATGGTGTTGATGTACGCGGTCAGCGTCATTCCCATGTCGCCCCGGAACAGGCGGCACAGATAGTGTTTGCTGAGTCCGAACCGATCGGCCAGCTTGTCCAGGGACAGCTCTTCGGCGTAGTGCTCGTTGACATACTGGGCCGCCTTGCGCACTGTGGGGTGGCCCGCGCTGGTGTCCGCCTCGGCGGTAATGGACTGCGCGTGGCGCGCCAGCGTCAGCAAGATATACTTCGTGAGCAGCCGCGCGGAGAACTGCTCCTGAGGGTCCCCGGTCTTGCAGTGCTCCACGGCGGCGTGGATCAGCTTTTCCAGTTTGTTCAGGATCTGCTTTGTGAGCGGGATGGCATAGGATGAAAACAGGATGCGCCCGATGTCAAGGCAGCTCTCCTGCGCCAGCTCTTGGAGCAGGTTCTCGAAGAAATAGATGTGGTACAGCGCGTGCGGCGTGCGGTCGGAATACTTCATGATGTGCGGCTCGGTGCTGGGGATCAGATACAGGTGGTCCTTCTGCATGCGGATCATCTCGCCGTTGACGCAGCACACCCCCTCGCCCTGGACCATCAGCGCCAGCTCGTACGCGTTGTGGTAGTGCTGCCATTTCATGTAACCGGTGGACGTGAGCTTGTTGTAGCGCACATGCACCTCGTCCTGCTTGCAGGTGGTAAAATAGGTCGCTGCGGACTTCTCGAGGGCTTGCATGGCATACACCTGCTTTCTTGCTGAGCTGAGGTTATGACAACATTGTACAATTCCTCGCGGTACAAGTCAATATTGCGCTAGCTTTTTTGGCACAAACACTTTATAATTGTATTCGAATGACACGGATCGGGCGAGGTGGTTTCTGTGGATATCGTGGATAAATTAAAGACCGCCTATGAAGAATTCGACGCGGAACGCTGCCTCGCGGACGTGCGCGACATCTACAGTATCGATCTGAATGGCGATTTTGCACACTTTGAGCACACTTCTCGGCTGGTCGCACAGAAAATGGAGCGGATCGGGCTGAGCGAAGTGGAGCGGCTGCCGCTGCGCGCCGATGGCGAGGCGCGATACGGCGACTGGACGATGCCCCGCGCCTGGACCCTCCGCGCGGCGAGCCTGTATCTGATCGGGCCGGACGGCGCGTGCACGGCCTTGGCCGACAGTGCGGACACGCGCCTGTGTTGTGCGATGTTCAGCGCCGCCACGGACGGCCCGCGCAGGTGCCGGCTTGTGGACGGCGACAGGGGCGAGACCCACGCCTGGCGCGGGGCCGTGCTGTTTACCCGAACAGCGCCCCGGGCGATGGTGCGGGCAGCCATGCTGCACGGCGCGGCGGGCATCATCAGTGACCATTTTCCGGCCTATCCCGGCGTCCGAGGCGGCGACGACATGGCGGGCCACACGCGCTGGGAAAACGACCTGTTCTATCCCCGCAACGACTCGCCCCTGTTCGGTTTCAGCCTGACCCCCGAGGCGGGCGAAAAGGTCAGGGCCGTGTTGGACGGGCGTGGGGACAGTTGGCTCGAGGCGAATGTGGACGCGGACAGCGGGACCGGTTTGGTCTACACCGTGTCCGGCCTGATCCCGGGCGACGGGCGCGCTGGCGAGGTGATGCTGCTGGCGCACCTGTACGAGCCCGGCGCGAACGACAATGCCACCGGCGCGGCGGCGCTGCTGGAGCTGGCGCGCTGGCTGATGCGCGCGCTGGAGGGCAGACCGCACGGGGACGTGCGGCTGGTGATGGGCTACGAGGCGGCCGGCGTGATGGGCTATGTGGCGGCGCACCCGGAGCGCGTGCGAAGCGCCTTCGAGGCGCTGAACATGGACATGGTCGGCGCGGCGGCGTCGGAGTGCGCGACGCTTCATCTGTGGCACAATCCCCACAGCAACTGGTCGTTCACCGACGCGCTGCTGCCCGCGCTGGCCGCGCGGCTGGGGGTTGTGACGGCGCTCGAGTTCGAAGAGATGGCGTTCGAGGTCGGCGACTGCCTGCTGGCGGACCCGATGATCGGCGTGCCGACGATGTCCATGGTGATGCATCCGGCCCGCAGCTACCACTCGTCCATGGACGACATGTCCCGCGTGAGCGCGGACAGCCTGAGGCGCAACGGCGCGCTGGCGGCAGTTTACGTGCGGATGCTGGCCTCGCCGGACGCGGCGGACATCGCCTTCGCGCGGGCCGCGCTGGACGGCATGCCTGAAGGCCCACGGCGCGAGATGGCGGAGCATCGGTTCGCCAAGTGGGCATGCATTGGCGACCTGGCCCGCGTACCGAGGCGCACGACATTTGGGCCGGCCACCCTCGGCGGGCGCATGCGGGGCATCGACCCTGCGCTGGACCCGTTTTATGACGCGCTGCTGAACTGCGCGCTGTTTTGGGCGGACGGGCGGCGCACGCTGGCCGAAATCCTGCGGCTCACCGGCCGGGAGCGCGGCGTCGAGATGGACGTGGACACAAAGGGGCGGCTGATTGCGTTCTTTGATGCGCTACAGGCCGCGGGCATCGTCGAGTACCTTTCATGATGCGCACGGACCCAAAGGAGGCGGCTTTATGGTGCAGACACAGCGGGCGCACATGGTGCGGCGTCAGCGCATGGCGCGGTACAAGTATTTCTACTTGATGCTGGTGCCCGTGGTGGCCTGGTATCTGATCTTCTGTTACGCGCCGATGTACGGCGTGGTGACCGCGTTTCAGAATTATGTCATGCACAAGGGCATTCTGGGCAGCCAGTGGGTTGGGCTGAAGCACTTTCAGGCGCTGCTCGGCGACGCGTTTTTCTGGCGCGCGCTCAAAAACAGCGTCGTCATCGCGCTGATGCGGATGTTGATCGAGTTCCCGGTGCCCATCATCCTGGCGCTGCTGCTGGGCGAGCTGCGCTCCAAGGCCTACAAGCAGACGCTGCAGACGGTGATGTACCTGCCTCACTTCCTGTCGTGGATCATCTGCGCGTCCATGATCGTCAACATCTTCAATGCTGACGAGGGCTTGGTCACGGTGGCGATGCACAGCGCGTTCGGGCAGCCCATGCAGAACTACATCACGCCGGGCACCATGCGCTGGATGCTGGTGCTGACCAACCTGTGGAAGGAAGCGGGTTGGAGCATGATCATCTTCATCGCCTCGATGGCGGGCATCGATCCCACGCTGTACGAGGCTGCAGTGGTCGACGGCGCGAACCGGTTCCGGCTGGTGTGGCATGTGACGCTGCCCGGGCTGCGCAGCGTGATCGCGATCGTGCTGATCATGAAGATCGGCTCCATGCTCAACGCGGGCTTTGACCAGGTGTTCAACCTGCAAAATCCGCTGGTGCTGGAGGTGTCGGACATCATCGACACCTATGTGCTCCGAACCGCCATGAAGGACGCCAAGTTTAGCTACGCGGCGGCCATCGGGCTGTTCAACTCCGTCATCTGCACGGTTCTGCTGCTCGTCTCCAACCAGTGCGCGCACTGGATGGGCCAGAGCGGAATCTATTGAGGGGAGGCGCACCGGGATGATCAAATCCAAGCGGCCCACGGCGTTTGATGTGTTCAATGTGCTGTTGATGGCGGCGCTGCTGCTGCTGATCGTGGTGCCGTTCTGGCACATCTTTGTGATCTCGATCTCCACCTACAAGGCGTACCTGGCGAGCCCGTACCACATGTGGCCCACGGAGGTGACGCTGGACCACTACCGGCGCGCGCTGACGCAGACTGAAGCGCTGGTCCGCTCGCTGGGTGTGTCGTTTTCGGTGACGGGCGTCGGCGTGGTCATCAGCATGCTGCTGTCCACCGTCGGCGGCTACGCGCTGTCCAAGGACGACATGCCGGGCCGCAATGTGCTGTTCTTTTTCATCGTGCTGACGATGTTCTTCAGCGGCGGCCTGGTGCCGTTCTACATCGTGGTGACGAAGCTGGGCCTGAGAAACACCCTCTGGTCGATGATCCTGCCCTCGGCGCTGAGCACCTACAACATGATCCTGATGAAGAACTATTTCCTCAGCATCCCCGACAGCCTGGAGGAGGCGGCGCGGATCGACGGCTATAACGACCTGCAGATCCTGTTCCGCGTGATCCTGCCGGTCTCCACCCCCGTGCTGGCGGCGGTGTCGCTGTTCTACGCGGTCGACTATTGGAACAGCTATTTCAATGCGTACCTGTTCATCTCGTCGTCCAAGATGTGGCCGTTCCAGATGTACCTGCGCGACCTGACCATCGTCAACGCGTCCGCCGCGCGCTCTGGCGCCACCAGCGGACCGATGATCATGGAGCAGTTCAAAATGGCGATCGTGTTCATCGGCATCATTCCGGTGCTGGCCGTGTATCCGTTCGTCCAAAAGTATTTTGCCGCGGGCGTCATGCTCGGCGCGGTGAAAGAATAGGCCCAATACCCATCATGAAGGAGGAAGAAACCATGTCTACACGGCTCACACGGTTGGCGTGCCTACTGCTCACTTTGGTCGTCGCCCTCGGCGCAATCCCCTTCGCGGCGTCCGCGGAGACCGCGAACGAACCCATGACCATTCGCTGGTACTCCGAATCCCGCGATTTGGACTTGAGCAAGGACCGCGTGATGAAAGCGATCCAGGACAAGTTCAACGTCACCTTTGAGTTTATCGAGCCGCCGTCTGACGGCAGCGCCGACAAGCTGAACCTGCTGGTCTCCACCGGCGAGCAGCTGGACTGGATCACCGCGTTCGACGTGGACCAGGTGGCCTACCAGTGGGCCTCGGACGACTTCATTTATTCCTACGACGAGCTGCTGGAGGGCAAGGACTATCCGCTGATCAAAAAATTGGTGTCCGCGGATCTGTACAAGAACCTGCTGGTCAACGGCAAGAGCTACTTCAAGCCCCAGTCGCTGTGGGCTGGCAACCGCGGCTATGTCATCAACCAGGACTGGCTGGACAAGCTGGGCCTCGCCATGCCGACCACACTGGACGAGTTCTATGAGGTCATCAAGGCCTTCAAGACCGGCGACCCCGACGGCAACGGCCAGGACGACACCTACGGATTCTTCGTCGCGGAGCCGGTGGGCTACAACTCCTTCGGCTACATCGCGCGTGCGTTTGGCAACAACACCGGCTCGGCCAGCGACTGGTTCGAGCAAGCGGACGGCACGGTCACCCAGTTCGGACTCACCGAGGAGGCCCGCGAGGCGTACCGATTCATCGCCAAGTGCTACGATGAGGACCTGTTCAACAAGAACTTCGTCAACGAGATCGACACCTACGGCAAGGTGGAAGACCTGTTCCTGCAGGAAAAGATCGGCATCACCGACCTGAGCCAGCCCGCCACGCTGATCGGCAAGATGGCCGAGGCAGGAAAGCAAATCAACATCAGCTACCTGCCCCCGCTGACGGTGAACGGCCAGCCCGGCACGCTGCCTCACTCTGGCGGCTACTGGAGCTTCCACATGATCCCGCGCACCTGCCAGAACCCGGACCGCGTGCTGGAGATCCTGGAGTGGGCGCTGACCGAGGAGGGCCGCGCGCTGACCATGTTTGGCCTGGAGGGCATCCACTACAACGGCTCCAAGATGATCGGCGAGACCCGCGTGTTCGACGTGAACAAGGAGGCCATGTCCGAGGACTGGAACACCAGCGACTACGGCTTCATCCACCCGCTGAGCTGGGGCGGATTCAACTACTGCGAAAACGCGTTCATCCCGATCGCTGCCTACGACACCTTCGATGAGGCCTACGCCCACATGCAGCGCTGGGTGGACTACGACCCCACAGGCACGCTGATGGAGACCTGGATGACGAACAACGCGTCTTACGCCAAAATGACCGCGCTGCAGGGCGTGATCGCAGAAGCGGTGCAGGTGCCCGAGACGCTAAAGGACATCCAGAAAACCGGCCGCACCAAGGCCATCGTGGGCGGCAGCGCGAACTTCGACGCCAACTGGGACGAGTGGGTCAATCTGTACATGTCGCAGGGCGGCACAGCGCTGATGGAGAGCGCCAACGCGTACTACGCTGAGCACAAGTAAGCGGGCATCGTGTCCTGACGACGAGGCAACGCCCACCGCCACCGCCCCGCACCAGAGAGGGGGACCGCGCGTGGTGGGCGTTGTCCCTTCAGTTGCCCTGCTCAGACGACGCAATCAAGGCGAGAGGTGATGAATATGGACCGGGACCGCATCGACAAGCTCGCGCGCATCGCCCAGATGTTCCTCAACGGCGACGCGTTTGAACGGGTGCTGATCGATCAGGAGACCCACACGAATTATCGGTTTGATGAGTTCAACGAGCTGAAAAGCTGCCTGATGAAGCTGGAGCGCCTGGAGGAAGACCTGGACGTGTGCGCGGTGCTGTGGCGGCTCTATCCCCAGAACAGCTACGTGGCCGAGCCGCTGATCGCGGCCAGCGGGCTGCCCAAGACCGGCTGGCGGCGCACGTTCGCGCCGGAGGCGATGCGCCGCACATACCTTCACGGGGAGCCCGGCCGCGTGCAGCACGAGGGCAGCTGCGAGTCGCGCTACTATCCCCTCCGCAACAGCGACGACGACATCGTGGGCGTGCTGGAGTTCCTGTTGGGCCAAGGCTACCGCAAGGATGTGGACACCGCCGAGATGTTCATGGAGCCCGTAACCTATCCCGAAGACGACGAATGACGAGGTGGCGGCATGCAGATTTACCTCATTGGCGATGAATACCGCGTGGACGGTGTCACGGGTGCGTTTGTGGAGGCGGCGCTGGACGCCGACTTGCCGCGCTATGACAAACAGATCCAGTTGACCTCGGCGCGGAACCAGTATGTCTCGTTCCAGGTCGTGCTGGACGCCCGGAGCGAAGGCTTTATCCGCGACATCGACGTCCGCTTCACCGCGCTGACCGGCAAGCGGGGCAGCCTGGCGGCCGACTATGAAGTGTTTTGCGAATGGTTCCATGCGGTGGAAGGCATGGCGATACCGGACCTGCTGATCCCGTTCGGCACCGATTATTACAAACCCCAGGTGCCCCAATCGGACCGCTACCTGCCGGAGCAGCGGGTCGGCGCACTGTGGGTGGACCTGTTCGTGGACAGGGCTGCCGCGCCGGGCCGTTATGTGGGCCAGCTCACCGTGACGGCGGACGGCCAGGCGCGCCAGTTCGACATTTCGCTGAAGGTCGCGCCGGTGACCGTGCCGGACGAGAGCCTGATGATCGCGGACCTGAACAACTACGCGGACTCCATCTCGCCCGCGTATCCGCACCTGATGGCCAACCCCAACCGCTACAAGGACGGCAGCTACCTCGCGGTGGAGCGCCAGTTCTACCGCATGGCACGCGACCACCGCTGCCTGTTCGAGCACTTGAATGCGCCCCACGCGGGCAACCCGCCGGAGACCTTCGCGCCGGAGCTGGAGGGCCGCGGCAAGCACATCCGCGTGTCGTCCTGGGACGCCTATGACGAGCACTTCGGGCCGTACCTGGACGGCAGCGCGTTCAAGGGGTCCCGGCGCGGCGAGCTGCCCATCGAGTTCCTGTTCACGCCGTTCAACCTGGGCTGGCCCGCGAACTACGAAAACTGGGGCAAGCAGGGATTCACCACCGAGTACCGGCGCATCCTCTGGGAATACATGCGCCACTTTGAGGAAAAGGGCTGGACGAAGACCCATCTGGTCACCATGCTGAACAACAAGAAGGACTATCGGTTCTTCCCCACCACCCAGGACGAGATCTGGTACCGCAACGACGAGGAGGTCACGCGCCAGTACTTCGAGATCGTGGGCGACGCGTTCAAGCACAGCCACGCCAAGATGATTTTCCGCGCGGACGAGAGCTGCAACCTGCACAACCACTACGATAACGACCTGGGCGAGCACACGGACCTATGGGTGGCGAACCAGACGATGTTCAGCTGGCTGCCGGAATGCGTGCAGACCATCAAGAACCGCAAGAGCATCCTGTGGCATTACGGCTGGTTCGGCGAGGGCTTCACCATCGACCTGCCGCTCACGGCGATGTTCTCCCATCCCATGCTGGGCTTCATGACGGGCACGACCGGATTCTGCTCGTTCTGGAACGCGGTGGGCTTTGGGCGGGACCCGCTGGACGCCCCGTTCGTCAATGGCGGCCAGGCGATTTTCTATCCCGGCACGCCCTTCCCCGGCGCGCCGGACGTGCTGCCGTCCATCCGGCTGAAATCGCTGCGCAACAGCATGCAGCTCGCGGACCTGATGCAGGCCACGGACGGGCTGCAGACCGAGGCGCGCCCACCGCTGAAAAAGGACCTGCGCCAAGTGGTGAACCGGCATTACGGCTATGACAGCATGAGCGCGTGGTGGCGGGAAAAGCCGCCGTTCATGCATCTGGAGCCGCGCCACTGGGACGACTATACCGTCGATTACTCGGAGCTCACCAATGTGCACCACGCGGGCCGGTCGCCGCTGATCATGCGTCGCATCCGCGAGGACGCGCTGCGGCTGATGAGCGCCGGCGAGGTTATGAAATGAGCGCGCTGTTTGAGCCTTGCGCGCCGGAAAATGTAGGGCTGAGCAGCGCACAGGTCCTGCAGCTCTTGGACCGCCTGGAGCAGAGCAGGCTATGCCTGCATGGCATGCTCGTGGTGAAGGATGGCCAGATCGCCGCGGAGGGCTATTGGTCGCCCTTCTCGTGGGACCGACTGCACAGGATGTATTCCGTGTCCAAGAGTGTGGTCTCGCTGGCCGTCGGCCTGATGATCGGCGAGGGCAAGCTGCGCTTGACGGACGGCGTGGCGAAGTTCTTCCCGGACAAGCTGCCCGATCTGCTGCACCCTTATCTGCAGCAGACCACCGTGCGCGACCTGCTCGTCATGGCCACGCCCCACACCGATCAGTCGTACACCGATCGCGACGGGGATTGGGTGCATACCTTTTTCCACACCCAGCCGTCGCACCCGCCGGGCCTCATCTACCATTACGACACGGCAGGCACCGTGGTGCTCTGCTCGATCGTGGAGCGGCTCGCCGGCATGCCGTTCCTGGAGTACATGCGGCCCAGGCTGCTGGACCCCATCGGGTTCTCCCAGGATGCGCGCTGCATCAAGACGCCGGAGGGCACGTCCTGGGGCGGCTCGGGCGTGCTCTGCACGCTGCGGGACATCGCCAAGCTGGGCTATGTGTGCATGCACGGCGGCCGCTGGGCGGACCTGAAACTGCTGCCCGAGGACTATGTGCGCGCCGCCACCAGCCGCCAGATCGACAACAGCCACAGGATGCATCCCGGCTACGGCTACCAAATCTGGATGATCGACGGCGGGTTCATGTTCAACGGCATGGGCAGTCAGTACGTGTTCTGCTTCCCGGACCGGGATCTGATCGTCGCCTTCAACGGCGACACACAGCTGGACGACGACCGCGCCAAGCGCGAGGTGATGAGCGCCGTGTATGACTGCCTCGTGCACGTCGCGCCTCAGCCCGCCACAGAGGACCGCGCGCTCCGAGAAACCCTGCAGCGCCGCCTGAACGGGCTCACGCTGTTGCCCGCACTGGGCGAGATGACCAGTCCCTGGGCCGACACCGTGCGCGGCGCGACATACCGCCTGGACCCAAACCCCATGGGCATTCGCTGGCTGCGCTTGGACTTTTCCAGTGCACAGGGCGCGCTCCACTACGAAAACGCCACCGGCCCGCACGAAATCCGCTTCGCGTTCGGCCGGCAGCAGCTGGGCAAGTTCCCCGAATCCCACTATTACGCGGGCCAAATCGGCACCTGCCCCGGCGCACACTTCGATTGCGCCGCCAGCGCCGCCTGGATCGAGCCCCACACACTGCAACTCTACGTCCGCATCATCGACGAATGCTTCGGCACCTGCCGCATGACGCTCGCCTTCCGCGACAACCAGGTCGCGCTCCACATGCAAAAAGCCGCCGAATGGTTCCTGGACGAGTACGAAGGCTTCGCCGGCGGCACCAAATGCGCGGTGGGATAAGATAAGCAACAGCGGCGGACGCTTCCCCATCCCTCCGATCCAGATGCGAATCGCATCTATGTAAGCCCCGTCAACCATCGCGACGCTACGGACCTTCTTCAAACGAAGCCCCATTCATCATGAAGAAGGTCCTTCGCCGGCACCCAGAATGACGGCATGGAATACCAGACGCATCGCCGCCTTCATCCATACACAAACCCTGCTCCGACCCGCACGACAACAGCAATTCCCCAAAAACCCCTTGACACCCAACAGAAAATCCGATATAATATCCAGTGTTCGGCCTAGGGGCATGGTGTAATGGTAACACGTGGGTCTCCAAAACCTTTGTTGAGGGTTCGAGTCCTTCTGCCCCTGCCACGCCAGAGCTTGAGAATGCTAGGTTCTCAAGCTCGTTTTTTATCCCGTACCCCTGCGCGTACCCCTTTTGGAACGATTTGCGCGGTCAGAAATCGGCCAATCTCGATCGAAAAGCAGGGGCGCTATTCTTGATAAGACCCGTCGTTTGGTCACATTGCACAAATGCAAGTTTCGGCAGCAAACAACGCCCTCCGGCAACGAATCGCTGGAGGGCGTTGATTTTTTTGCTCGCGCTTATGAATCCGACCGCACCGCTTTCATAAACGCGTCCATGCGCGATGCCGCCTCATTCTTCATCTGCTCGGTGACATGGCCGTAGATGTCCAAGGTGAACGCTGCGGTGTGGTGCCCCAGTGCTTCCTGCACGGTCTTGATGTCCACGCCGGATTGGAGCGCGGTCACGGCGTAAGTATGTCGAAGATCGTGGAAGCGGCTCTCCGGCACGCCGATGCCCACAGCGATGCGCTTGTAGTTGTGCGACAACGTATTGTGGGTTAGGTGGCCGCCCAGGTCGTTGGTGAACACGAGGTTTAGCTCATTTTTCCACAGGCCGCCCGCCTTCAACTTGTTCACTTTCTGTTGGCGCTGGATGTCCTGCAGAATCTCCATCACCGTGGGCGGCGGGGTGATCTTTCGAGGCCGGTCATTTTTGAGGGAGGCAAATTTGTAGATGCCGCCCTTCTTCTTCTCGTGCATCAGCTGCTTGTCGATCAGGATGGTGCCCGCCCTGAAATTCACGCAGTCCCACGTCAAGCCCATGATCTCGGATTGGCGCATCCCTGTAAACATGTCAACCGTAAACAGCGCCTCGTAGGCATTGCCCTTGATGGCGGTAAGGAATCTGCCCACCTCATCGTCCATCAGCGGACGCATCGGCGCACGCCCGACGCGCGGCAGCATGACGCCTTTGGTCGGATTGTCCTTCAAATAACCGATCAGTACCGCCTGATCCAGCGCGCGGTGCAGGATGCCGTGGGCGTTTTTGATCGTCTTGGGCGAGAGCGCCTTCTTCTTCGCGGAGCCGCGATGCAACTGATTGTAGAACGTCTGAATCTGATGCACGCGCAGCTCGCACAGCGGAATCCTGCCCAGCGCGGGCTTAATGTGCACCCTCACCTGGGTTTCATAGATGACCTTGGTGTGCTCCTTCACGTTGAGCGTGTATTCGGAAAGCCAAATGTCCATCCAATCGCCCAGCGGCATTTTGCTCGCATCGACATATTCGCCCGTGCTCACAGCGCCGCACGCCTCCTGCAGTTTTTCGCGAACCTCGTTTTTGGTGTACCCATAGATCGACTTGCGGATCGCCTTCCCGGTGAGCGGATCATGACCCGCCACAAAACGCGCCTCCCAGCGCCCGTTGTCCCGCTTGCGGATCGTACCTTCGTTATCGCTTCTTCGCTTTGCCATATGTATACTCTCCTCAGAATCAAATACGGATTTGGTTGTCTTGCATCGTAGCTCTGAATGC
>JAVBUD010000090.1:0-11234 GCA_031555755.1 Eubacteriales bacterium
TAGCGTCGCTAAGGACCTACCCAATCCTCAATCTTGCTTAGTTTGAGGATGGCCCTTCGCTGCGATCTGTATGACGACATTGTAAAGGCGGTGACACGAACGATCACCCTACAGCCTCAACACGACCGCCTTCCCTTTCACAGGCTTCTCCCCCACCGCCACCACCGGGATCCGGTACTTTTTCGCCAGCCCCCACAAACTCTCGCCCTCCCTGGGCCAGGTGAGCACGATCCCCTCTTTTTTCTGCTGTGCGCCCGCCTCTGAAGCGGCCGACGCCACGGTGACCGTCTCGCTCCGCCTGAAGCTGCCGCTGATCTTGAGCTGACAGCGGATCTCCAGCCGGTCGCTCATCAGCGCGCCCGCCTCCGCGTTGCTGCAGTTGACGGTGACCCACGCGTCCGCAGGCAGCTCGCCCGCGACCTGCACGGAGAACGGCAGCTCCTCCTTGATGGTGGACACGCCGGTGCCACCGGACTCCAGATAGAGCACCTGCGCCTCGATGACGCCGTTGAGTTCGGTCCGGCCATTGCCCGAGGACCAGTCGGCCAGCGTGGGCCTGGCCCGCACCGCCAGCACAGCGCCCGCGCCCGGTGCGCCGCTACCGAGGGCAATGGTGCCCTTGAACGGCTCCGTGGACGCCTGCTGGATCACGCCGGACTTCACCTCCATTGGCGCCTGCAAAACATCCACGCCCACAGGCCCTGTGGCATACGCGTCCTGCAGCGCGCGTACCCGGTCCTCGGTCATGGCGTCCACATGGATGGCCAGCTCGCATTCGATGGTCAGCGTGCCGTCCTGGCCCTCCGCGCCCTCGTGCACGGAAGTCAGCAGGTTCGCGATCTGCGCGTCCGAGATCACATTGTTTGTCAGCCATTCCGGCAGCTCTACCAGCTCGTCAAAGGGCAGCGCCACGGACACCTTCGCCACGGGTCGCCCTGGCACGCCGGTGCCCACCAGCGTCTCGGTCAGCACCTCGCCCTTGACGCGCACGCCGCCCAGGTCCGGCTGGGTGGACTGCACGCGCACACTGCCGCTGTCCATCAGCGCCATGCGTGCGTCCAGTTCGGCGGGCAGGCTGACCTCCTCGCGCAGCATGCAGTTGCCGCTCGATTCGGCGGCGAGCTTGCTGGATGCGATGTCCACATACTGCCGCTCCAGCCCCTGCACGCCCTCCACGTCCTCGATGATCTGGACGGGGGACAGCTCGGTGACCTGGGCGTGCAGTGACACGGCGATGCGGAACACCATGTGCCCGTTTTCATAGGCCGGGTCCACATTTTCCACCTGGCCCTGTACACGCAGGATCTGGCCAGGCTGCGCGCCGTCCATGTCGATGACCTGGCTGAGCTTGGCCACAGCGGTCAGTGCGCGGACCGCCGTCTCATCGCCCTGGCGATACAGGCATTGGCACAGGATCGAGCCGTCCAGCACGACGCGCCCCTGCTGGACCTCGGACTGGTTGATTTGCAGTGTGGCGTCGGCGATCAGCGGGCGGACGGGGTCGCGCCCCGCGCCCGGCACCATGGTTTCCGCCTGAACCAGCGCCTGCCCCGTGCTGTCCCCGACAAGGCGCTCGACCTCGAGCGGCTTTTGAATGATAGATAGTTCCATGTTTGCCCTCCTCCCGGATGCTCCGCGGTGCGCTCGTTGAACAGTATGCTTTGGGCAAGGGGGATATGCTGTGATCGCCCATCCTCCCCCTTCCCATTCGCCATGACCTCGCACGCACCCCGTCATCCTAAGGCCGCATACGGATTCGTGTCGCAACCACGCAAACGTCGTCATCCTGAGCGCCAGCGAAGGACCTTCCACAAACTAAGCTCCAGCCTGCGGGCAGGTAGGATCTGTTCAATGCGCTGCAAATGTGTTATACTATCTAGACACCCAAAACACACAAGGAGGCCACCCACCATGCCAGCCAAAGTCTTATTCGCAGATATGGCCTATGCCCGGTACGAGGCCAGCCAGACGCTGCCGGAGAAGTTCAGCCGCATGCTCAAGAAGAGCGGGCTGAAAGAAAAGCTGAAAGGGAAGACCGTCGCCATCAAGATGCACGTGGGCGACCATGTGGGCTATTCCACGATCCCGCCGATCTTCGTGCGCAAGCTGGTGGAGTTCGTGCAGGGCGCAGGCGCGGCGTGCTTCATCACCGACCACGCCGTGGCGGAGCGGCATCCGGAGCACCGCGGATACACCGAGTCCAACCTGGGCTGCCCGGTGCTGGACGCGTGCAGCTTTTTCGGCAAGTACTTCTATCCCGTGGACATTGACTACAAGTCGTTCAAGAACGTGGACGTGGCGGGGCTCATCCACGACGCCGACTTTTTGATCAACTTTTCCCACGTCAAGGGCCATGGCTCCTGTGGGTTCGGCGGTGCGTGCAAGAACATCGCCATGGGCTGCGTCACCCAGCGCACACGCCACCAGATCCACGGCCTGGAGGGCGGCCTGGTCTGGGATGCACAAAAGTGCACCCACTGCGGCCAGTGCTTGAAATCCTGCAACCACCACGCCAATCGTTTCAACGGGGACGGCAAGTACGAGGTCAACTATCACCACTGCACGCTGTGCCAGCACTGCGTGAAGGTGTGCCCCACCGGCGCGGTGGCGCTGGATTCACACGATTATCAGGACTTCCAGACCGGCATGGCCATCGCCACCAAGACGGTGCTGGACACATTTGAGCCCGGCAACGCCTACTATATCAACGTGCTGACCCAGATCACTGCCATGTGCGACTGCTGGGGCCTCACGACGCCGTCATTGGTGCCGGACATCGGCATCATGGCGTCGGAGGACATCGTTGCCATCGAGCGCGCCAGCATCGACAAGATCCGGTTCGAGGACCTGATCCCCCAGGGCGTGCCGAAGGGGTTCATCCTCGGGGACGAGGGCCACCTGTTTCAGCGCCTGCACGGAAAGGACCCATACATCCAGCTGGAAAAGCTGAAGCAGCAGGGGCTGGGCACGGACGAGTATGTGATTGAGATGGTGAAATAGCGCCGGCGCCGCCCGCCGATCTCCGATCCTTGACAACGGTCGGGAAAAGTGTTAAATTATCAATAGCATACAGCGGAGAACGGCGAAAGGACGGCGCACATATGACAGACATCATGAACAACCTCTCCACGTTCTTTGGGAGTGTGACGACCCAATTTCAGCAGGTGTCCGAGCGCATACTGGCGGGGCTCAGCGCACAGCATGTGGGCCTGATCCTGCTGGCGCTGCTGATCGTGATCGTGGTGCTGATCATCCTGCTGGCGGTGCGCGGCCGCAAATACAACCAGGCCATGGAACTGATCGACCAGCAGGTTGATACCATCGTCAGCGCCAAAAGGGATGCCCAGGCAATGATCGACCGCAAGATCCAGGAGCAGAAGGCCCGCGAAAGCCAGATGCTCGATCAGATTGACCAGCGCGAGCAGCAGTCCATGGCGGCCATCGCGGACAAGGAGCGCGCGTTCGCCGAGAAGCACGAAGAGCTGCAGGGCCTGCGCCGGTTCAAGGAAAAATACCAGGGCGTCGACGACGCCAAGCTGGAGATCAAGCGCCTGCTGGGCGAGGCCCACGACTACATCGACGAGCTGAAGGCACGCACTGACCGCGAGTACACGGAGATCATCGGCCACGCCCAGGAAGAGGCTGCCGCCATCCGCGAGATGTCCCAGGGCATGATGGCGCGCTCCCACGCGATGCTGAAGAAAACCCTGGACCGCTCCCGCGAGATCATGGAGGACGCCAAACGCGAGGCGGGCCTGCCCATCGCGAAGGTGCCCGACAGCGTGCAGAACGCGCTCAGGGAACTGGGCGAGATAGACACCGAGGTCCGCGAGCAGGACGCCACAGAACTGGTGGAGCCGGATGTGGCGCAGCAGCCGACGGATGACGCGGTGTAAAGCACATCACGACAAAAGGGGGATCTCGCTGAGACACGGCGAGGTCCCTTTGGCATCCAAAGGCGAACGCGCCCCGCCATTTCCGCCACATCTATTCCCACACTCGCCACAGTTTCGCCCAACCCTAGTGCTAAAATGAACTACAATCCAAAAATCGGAGGCGATCGTATGGAAGAAATGAGGAGCGGATATCGCGTACTGGTCGCGGACGACGACATCAATGTGCATCAGTCCCTGGGCACCTATTTTCGTCGCGAGGGCTATCAGATGCTCTCCGCCTACGACGGGGAGGATGCCGTGAAGCAGGTGCGCCAGTCGCGCCCGAACATGATGCTGCTGGACATCATGATGCCCAAGATGGACGGGCTGATGGTGTGCCGCGAGGTGCGCAAATTCAACAACCTGCCCATCATCATGCTCACCGCGAAGGGCGAGGAGTTCGACAAGCTGCTGGGCCTGGAGCTGGGCGCGGACGACTACATCACAAAGCCCTTCAGTCCTCGCGAGGTGCTGGCCCGGGTGAAGTCCGTGCTGCGCCGGATCTATGAGCTCAAGGAGGAGCGCAAGGGCAATCACCTGGTGGTCTCGAACCTGGACGTGGCCATGGGCGCGTGTATCGGGAAGCTAAACGGCCAACTTGTGCCCTGCACGCCCAAGGAGATCGAGATCCTGTGGACATTGGCAAACAACCCGGGCATGGTGTTCAGCCGTGAGCACCTGCTGCAGAGCATCTGGGGTTATGACTTCCTGGGCGACACCCGCGCCGTGGACAGCCACATCAAGCGCATTCGCGCCAAACTGTGCCAGGAGGGCAATCCCTGGGACATCAAGACCGTATGGGGGGTCGGCTACCGGTTTGAAGTCGGCTGATCGACAACGCCGCATGCCTCGCATGCGCAGCATCTTCGCAAAATTGCTGACCGGCTACATCGCGCTCACGGTGTCCATCGTGATCCTGACGGCGCTGGTCAGCTTCTTTTTGGTGCGCCAATACACGCTGAACACCAACCGCGCGTCCCTCAGCGACAAGGCCGAGACCCTCGCCGAGATGCTGGGCCGGCCGGGCGGCAGTTCATGGACGCTGAACTCCAGCCGGCTCGCCGACATGCTGCATCTGGCCGACGCCAACCTGTCTATCCTGTATCCGGACATGAGCGTGAAACAGCCCGCGCCCCGCATTTGGCCCGAGGGCGACGAGGACAACGACCGCTTTTTGACGCTGGACGTCACGGAGTCACTGGACGCGGAGCTGCTGGCGCGGCTACTGGGCGGCGAATCGATCACGGACGTGCGCAAACTGGACTTCCTCAAGGACGAGGTGGTTTTCGCAGGCGCGCCGGTGCTGAAGTCCGACGATACCGTCTCCAGCGCGGTACTGCTGTACCGCCCGCTGCGGCAGGTGGCGTCCACCACATATATGATCGCCGTCATGCACGCGGCTGCGGGCGTGCTGGCGCTGGCGATCGCCATCGTGATCGCGTACATCATGGGCAGGCTGCTGTCCAATCCCCTGGTCGAGATGAACAAGACCGCCAAGCACATCGCGGGCGGTCACTATGGCGAGCAGGTCGAGATCAACACCCTCGACGAGGTGGGCCAGCTGGGCGAGACGCTGAACGCGCTGTCCGGCCATCTGGCCGTGGTGATCCAGGACCTGAGCGACCAAAAATTAAAGCTGGAGCAGATCCTGACCTCCATCGGCGACGGCATCATCGCTATCGACAGCAACGGCCACGCCGTGCACCACAACCCCGCCGCGCTGCACCTGCTGGACATCAAGGCCTGGGGCGGCGAGATGGGCAGCGTGTTATCGCAGATGATGGCGCAACTGAACCAGGCCATGACGGAGCGGCGGACCTATGAGACCACATTCAGCGTGCCCGGGCGCACGATCTCCGCGCTGTGCTCACCCATCCTGTCTCAGGACGGCGACCTGATCGGCGCGGTGTGCCTGCTGCACGACATCTCACAGGCCCAGCGCCTGGAGCAGATGCGCCGCGACTACATCGCCAACATCAGCCACGAACTGCGCACGCCGCTCACCGGCATTCGCGGCATGGTGGAGCCGCTGATAGACGGCTATATCGACACCGAAAAGGAGAAGCAGGACTGCTATCTGGTGATCTATCAGGAGACGCGCCGCCTGGATAAGCTGATCGGCGAGATGCTGGACCTGTCGCGGCTCCAGGAGGGTCGCATCCAAATGGACCTGGAGCCCATGGACGCCCCGTCGCTGCTCCGCGCCGCCGCCCGAAGGCTGGTTGAAAACGCGAAGGCCGCGGACGTGGAGCTGCGCATTGAGGGCGAGGCCGAGCTGACGATCCTCGGCAACGAAAACCGGATCATTCAGGTGCTGATCATCCTGATGGACAACGCGCTCAGCTTCACAAAGCCAGGCGGCCGCATCACCCTCGCCGCCCGCCATCACCAGGACGGCTTCTGCGCCCTCAGCGTGCAAGACACCGGCGCGGGCATCGCCAAGCAGGACCTGCCCTACATCTGGGAGCGCTTCTACAAGGCCGACCGCTCCCGCCTCCGCACCCAGGGCGTCGGCCTGGGCCTGCCCATCGCCAAGCTCATCGTGGAGCTCATGGGCGGCCAGATCCACGTGAAGACCGAACTGGGCGTGGGGTCTGAGTTCACGTTCACGGTCAAGGAAGCCTCATGACGACTGGGCGCCGGGAGGGAGGGCGAGCGCACTGTACATCGCCGCGATGGCGCGCCGGTGTGCCGGTGCGTCGGTGAGCTGCACGAGGCCCGCCACCTCACTCAACTTGCCGATCAGCGGCATGCTGAGCAGCTGTGGGTCCCTGACCTCATCCAGCGCGGCCCCGGCCAGCGCATCCGTGTCCACCACCCAAATCCTCCGCCCATAATACCGCCCGACCGACACATCCACCGCGCACCGCACAATCCCATTCTGCCACGCGCCCACCGCCACCTGCGCCTGGCACAGCGCGGCTTCCCGCTCTTCCAAATCCGCCGCGCCCATCGCCCGCTCCATCGACTCCAGCAATCCGTCCGGCAGCGCCAGCCCCATCAGCCCCGTCCCAAACCACTTCGAATACGGCGCGTACCGCCCCGACAACAGGAAGCAGAGCCGACCCAGCCGCTCCAGGATCCGCCCGCAGACCAGTCTCGACCCCAGCTCGTCCCCGCGGTCCCCGCACCGCCGCATGAACGCCCGCTCTTCACCGATCACCGCCCACTGCGACGCCATCAGCCACATCCACACATCACGCGGATAGTAGGCCAGCGCGTCCCGCTCCACCTGCATGCCCAGATCGTCCCGAAACAGCCGCCCCGATGTGAACCCCAGCAGCCGATGCTCCGACACCGCCAGCCAGTCAAACACCGTCAAAAACCGCCCGCCCAAGAACGACTCGATGTATCCGTCCACCGTATGGAGATCCACGCGCGGCGCCAAAACCCCACCCTCCGGCGCGGCCTCCATGCACCGCACGCCATTTCCCTCCACGTCCGTCCCAAAATGCACGCTGTACCCGCGGTGGATCCTGGGCAGCCCGCGCGACAGCGCCGCCCGCATCGCGCCCTCCAGCGCCATGTCCTCCGCCCGCAAGAAGAGCTGCACCCGAGGCCCCCAGTCATGGTCGGTGGACACCTCGTCATCATACCCCAGCACGTCCGACCCCGCCCCGATCCGCCCCGCCGAACACGAGAGCCCGGGAAATGCCCTGTTCAGCACCGGCGCCACCGCCTCGAAATAGAACGACTCCGCCAAGTCCAAGCCCTTCACAAACCCGTCCACGCTGTCCACCGCCTTCATGACGCCGCTTGGTCGCGTCGCGATGGGCGAGCGGTCTCCCGGTCATGGGCGCGGGGGCTTTTGCGCCGATAGAACTGGACCAGGTTGATCACAGCGCCCAGCGCCATCATCAGCAGCGGGATCAGGTTAAGGTTCTTGAGCTGGACGAGGGAGCGGTAGTCGTACAGGCTCAGTTTCCACCAGCCCCAGCCCACAATCGCCGCAGCGCCGAGCAAGAACAGATAGCCCGCGCGGGGCTTGTTGCGCAGCGCGAGGCCCAGCAGGCCCAGAGCGGCGCAGGCGGCCAGGTGGGCGACCAGCTCGAACATGCCGGGCTCAAAGTAAGTCCAGGCGCGCACGAAATCAATGCCCTCGTGCCGGCACAGGTTGTACACGCCCCGAACCGTCCAGATCAGCATGTCCAGCCGGCCGTAGCACTCGTAGCCCGACGTCACCAGCAAAATCAACGCGCCCCAAAACAGCAGCCACCTGCCCGAATACTTGCGATGATGCACGCTCATTTGTATCCCATCCTCCGCACGAATCATTGTGCATCCAGTGTATCGTTGTGTGCCGGGTTTGTCAAGCCAGATCGCGTGTCACAGCCGCGTCTGGATCAGGTTGCCGCTCTCATAGCGCCTAAGTCCCTTGTGGAACAGCCACCAGGCGCCGGCCAGATAGAGCGCGGCAAACGCCAGTAGGCCGGGAAAATACCACAGGCTGCCGCCCCGGGCCAAGCGCAGCGGCACGTGCACCATGAAGAACGCGGGCAGCGCCGTGCACATCATCAGCCTCGCGAACCCATGATAGATGCCCTCCGGGTAGATGCTGAAGTTGATCATGAACTCCGACACCATCTGGCCCAGCGCGCCCGTGTCGCCCAGCCAGAACGACAGCGCGTGGGCGGAGACCGTCGCCGCCGTCATCAGCAGCCCGCCGATGAAAACCGCCGCCGCGAAGGCCGCCCAGCCCACCGCGCCCTGGTCCGTCAGCGCCATCAGCACGAATCCATAGGCGACATCGCCCCAGGCGCTCAGGTCCGTGCGGGCGCACAGCGCGCTGAGCAGCACGTCCTTGGGCTGCAGCAGGAACGAGTCCATCTCACCCTGCACGATCAGCCGGGACAGCTGGTGCATGTTCGCGAACAGCACCGTGGACAGCCCGAACGCGCTGGATGTGGCCGCCCAGATGAACATCACGTCGCGAAAATCGTAGCCGCCGATCCGGCCGCCGATCTGTTCAAAGGCGATCCACCAGAAGAACACGAACGAGCCGTTGGACAGCGCCATGCCGAACGCCGCCATGAGGAAACTGGCGCGATACTCCAGGGCGGAGGATAGATTCAGTTTGAAATACAGGCCCATCATGCGCAGGGTTTGGCGGATGGGTTTCATGTGGGGAGGCACCTCCTTGTTGAATTATTCTTCCTATCCCCCGTTCGCTTGAATCCCGCGCACGCCCATGCGGTACATGCCGGACGCCAAGAAGATGGCGAACACCAGATAAACCGCTTGCATCGGCACGGCCTGCCAGAAGAACGTCCAATCGAACGCGACCATCAGCTTGGATGGCGCCCAGCTCACATAACTGAACGGCAGCATCCTGGCGATGGCCTGCAGCCAGTCGGGCAAAAACTCCACCGGGATGAACGTGCCCAACATGAACACCAGCTTTTGGTAGATCAGGAACACGCCGAAATTCTCCTCGATCCGGAACGCGCTCAGGCCCAGAGCCATCATGAAGAAAAAGTTGATCTGCATGCCAAGCGCCATGGACAGCATCGACAGCGGCAGCGTGCGCAGTTCGAAGCCTTGGATCGGCCCCACCAGCACAAATCCCACGGCGATGGCCAGCGGCGTGTAGGTCAGCAGGTTGAACAGATTCGGACCCAGCGCGTTGGCGAACTGGTACAGCACATATCGGTAGGGCCTGTTCAGCTGGTAGGCCACCTGGCCGGTCTTCACGTCGTCGGTGATCTGACGATAGATGTTGGAGCGCGTGCCGAACGAGATCAGCTCGGTCATGCACAGATACCAGATCATCTGCGCGAACGAAAACCCGTCCACTCGCCCGCCGGCATAGATCGCCCGCCAGAGGTTGAAGAATACGTACAGGAACAGCACGTAAAAGCAGTAGCCCGTCCACACATTGCCGCGATAGGTGATGGCCGACTGCAGGCTGGCGGCTGCGATGCGCAGGTATTTTTTCATGCGCTCCCCTCCCCACGCGTGAAGATATCCGCGATGATCTGCTCCATGGGCGGGTCCTCCACCGTCACATCCAGCACCTGGCCGCAGCCCATCACCAGCCGCATGGCGGCGTCCATGCCCAGCACCTGCGTGTCCACAGAGAGCCGCACGCCCAGCCCATCGTCGCTGCGCTTCTCCAGCGCGATGCCGCCGGGCAGGTCCAGTTTGACCGGTTCTCCGAACCGCGCGGACACGACCTTGGTGCGAAAATACTCCTGCTTCAGCGCCTTCACCGGCTTGTCGATGATCAACTCGCCGCGATCGATGATCATCGCGCGCCTGCACAACTGCTCCACATCGCCCGCGTCGTGGCTGGTTAGGAAAACGGTGGTGCCATGCTCTCGGTTCATCTCGCGGATCAGCTCGCGAATCTGGCGCTTCACCACCACGTCCAGCCCGATGGTGGGCTCATCCAGCAACAGCAGGTCAGGGCGATGCAGCAATGATGCCGCCACCTCGCAGCGGATGCGCTGGCCCAGTGACAGCTTGCGCACGGGCGTCTTCCAGAACTCGCCCAGCTCGAACCGCTCCATCAGCTCGTCCGTGCGCCTTTTTAGCGCCGGCCCGTCGATATCGTAGATCGCGCCCAGCAACGAAAAGCTGTCCGAGGGCGGCAGGTGGAACCAGAGCTGGGACTTCTGGCCGAACACCGCGCCGATGTGGTAGCTGAGCTGCTGGCGCTGCTTGGCCGGGTCGAAGCCCATCACGGAGCAGCCGCCCGCCGTGGGTGTCAGGATGCCGGTCATCATCTTGATAGTGGTGGACTTGCCCGCGCCGTTGGGCCCGATGAACGCGATCATCTCGCCGCGCGAAACGCGGAAGTTGATCGAGCGCACGGCCTGCACCTCGCGGTATTCCGGCCTGATCAGCGCCCGCGCCGACGCGCGCAGCCCGGCGTCCTTGACGCGGGTGCGGTAGGTCTTGGTTAGGTTCGTCACTTCGATCGCCATCATGATGGGCCACCTCCCGACTCTTTTTGGATACAAAAAGCGGCGATGCAAGAAACATTGCATCGCCGCCGGACTCGGTGTCTATGCGATGCGGGCAACAAGCGTGCCCGCATCATCCCCCTATGCGGCACGCCCACTGAGCATAACGAAAATATTCGGCATCAGGGTAGTGAGCCACATCATGGGGAGATCACCTCGCATCTGCAGGATTTCCGTCATTTTATGGGATTGGCGGGTGGTTTGTCAACGGGTATTGTGGGGTTTACGGGAGTTTAACGCGGAGGTATCCTTGTCAACCTCCCCACGCCGTCATCCTGAGCGCAGCGAAGGACCTTCCTCAAACTCCAAGGGAATGAAGCATGAAGAAGGTCCT
>JAVBUD010000070.1:0-46001 GCA_031555755.1 Eubacteriales bacterium
ATTCCCCCCGCTTAACCTACTCTGAACTTGCAAACAGCTCGTCATCTGTGGTAATATAATCTTTGTGAAATTGGACGGTCCGCTGCTCGGGAGTCGAGTTATGAACGTCTCAGAGGGAAGGAGGACAAGCATCATGAATGAGATCATCCGTTCCATCGAGAGCGCACAGCTGCGCAAAGATGTCCCCGCGTTCCGCATCGGCGACACCGTCAAAGTGCAGGTGAAGGTCGTTGAAGGTTCGCGCGAGCGCCTGCAGGCGTTCGAAGGCGTGGTCATCGCCCGCCGCAACGGCTCTGTACGCGAGACGTTCACCGTCCGCCGTTCGTCTTATGGCGTCGGCGTCGAGCGCACGTTCCCGCTCCACAGCCCGCGCGTCGACTCGATCACCGTGACCCGCAAGGGCAAGGTCCGCAGGGCGAAGCTCTACTACCTGCGCGATCGCAGCGGCAAGGCCGCCAAGGTCAAGGAAAGATAAGATCAGCTCAGGGGCCGCTCATTCGGGCGGCCCTTGTTTTTGCATTGGGGGAGGAAAACATGCCGGACATCAACTGGTACCCAGGCCACATGGCGAAGTCGCGCAGGCTGCTGCAGGACCAGCTGAAGCGCGTGGACGCGGTGGTCGAACTGTGCGACGCCCGCGCGCCCATCGCCACCCGCAACCCGGACCTGGACAGGCTGTGCCAGGGCAAGGCGCGGGTGCTGGCGCTGAACAAGGCGGACCTGGCCAGCGACGCCCAGACCCGGCGCTGGCTGGAGCATTTTCGGGGGCAGGGGCTGTCCTGCGTCAAGTTCATCGCCAGCGGCGGCCCGACCAAGGACGTGCAGGCGGCCATTGACGCGGCGGTAAAGCCCAGCCTGGACCGCATGCGGGCGCGGGGGGTTGCGAAGACCGCGCGGCTGATGGTGGTGGGCATCCCAAACGTGGGCAAGTCCAGCTTCATCAACCGGCTGTATGGCTCAGCGATTGCGAAGGCGTCAGACCGACCGGGGGTCACCCGGTCCAACCAGTGGGTGAAGGTGGGGCCGTATCTGGAGCTGCTGGACACGCCCGGCCTGCTGTGGCCGAAGCTGGAGGACCAGCGAATGGCGCAGGTGCTGGCTTTCCTGGGCTCCATCCGGGACCAGGTGGTGGACGGGGAAGAGTTGGCGGGCGCGCTGATTCAGGCGCTGCTGCGGATCGATCCGGCGGCGGTGAGGGCGCGGTACAAGCTGCCGGAGGACGCCGGGGCGGAGATGGAGCCGCTGGCGCTGGTGGAGGCCGCATGCAAGGGGCGCGGTTGGCTGCTGAGCGGCGGGCGGTTCGACACGGACCGAGGCGCGGCGGTGATCCTGGACGAGTTCCGGGCGGGGAAGGTCGGACGGTTTACACTGGAGAAATGCTGACACGGGTGCGGGCAGGGTTCCCCCATGCCCGCACCCATGTTTGAAAAAGGAGGGCACCGACATGCCCAGAGAATCCGCCGAGGCCAAGCTCATCCGTATGACCCAGATCGAGCGCGGTTTTTGGGCGCAAGGTCTGTTGGTCGCGGGCATCGACGAGGTCGGGCGCGGGCCGTTGGCGGGGCCGGTGGCGTCGGCCTGCATCGCGATGCCTGAGGCGCTGTGCGTCCCCGGCGTGGACGACTCGAAAAAGCTCTCCGAGGCCAAGCGCGAGTCGCTGTATCGGCAGATTGTGGACCGCGCAAGCTATGCCAGGACCGCGTTCGTGTCCCCGGCGGAGATCGACGCGATGGGCATCCTCGCCGCCACGCGGCGCACGATGGAGCGGGCTGCGGCGGACTGCGCCGGCGCGCTTTTTTTGATCGACGCGGTGGAGTCGCTGGCGCTGCCAGGTGAGCAGCGCTCGTTCATCAAGGGAGACGCGCTGAGCTATATGATCGCGGCTGCCTCTATCGTGGCAAAGGTGGAGCGGGACCGGCACATGGCGGCGCTGCACGAGCGGTATCCGGTGTACGGTTTCATCAGGAACAAGGGGTACGGGACGGCGGAGCACATCGCGGCGCTGAGGGAGTATGGACCGTGTCCGGAGCACCGGCGCTCGTTTATCGGCAAGATACTGGGGGGATGTGTGTGAACCTGCGCAGAATCGGCGCGGTGGGTGAGCAGTTCGCGGAGATGTACCTCTGCGAGCGCGGCGCGAAGGTGCTGGCCCGCAACTATCGCGCGGCGGGCGGGGAGATCGACCTGATCGTGAAGCTGGATGGCTACACCGTGTTCGTGGAGGTCAAGCAGCGGTCCACCGACGCCCATGGCACCGGCGCGGAGGCCGTGGACCGCCGCAAGCAGCAGCGAATCAGCCGCGCGGCGCTGTGGTATCTGAAGACGAACGGCCTGCTGGACAGCAAAGTGCGGTTCGACGTGGTGGAGATCATGGACAGGGACGTCAGGCACATCGCCGGGGCGTTTGACTATGCGGGGCGGTGAGTGGGCGAATTGCGGCATGGGCGCGCCTCAGCCGCCCTGCGTTGACATCGCGGGTTTTTTTGTCTATAATAGTAGAGATTCTCGCTACCCCGCAACGTGAGGAATGTGGATATGATGATAAGGCGATTGGTGTGCTTGTTGGTGGCGCTGCTGGTGATCGGCGCCGGTGTGGCGCTGGCCGATGAGAATCTGGTGCTCAACGGCGGGTTTGAGGACTCGTCGGACGGGCTGAACCCGGACAACTGGTTCCGGGACATGTGGTACACCTCCGGCGGGATCTCGGACCTGGGCATTGAGGACAGTGGCGTGGACGGCACGAAGTGCGTGCGCGTGGAGAACCTGTCGGAAAACGACGCGCGATTCGCCCAGGTGATCGAGGTGGAGCCGAACACCTGTTACCGCATCACCGGCAAAATCCGCGCCGAGGACATCGATGAGGGCTCGGCGGGCGCGAGCCTGTCCATCAAGGACACGTTCGTGGGCACGGACTATGTGTACGACACGGCGGGCAACTGGACCGAAGTGTCGCTGGTGGGCATGACCGCGGGCGACCAGGCGTCGCTGACGGTGCTGTGCCGCGTGGGTGACTATGGCTCGCTCACCACAGGCGCGGCCTGGTTCGACGACATCCGCGTGGAGAAGGTCGAAAACGCCGTGCTGGACGCGACCGTGGAGAGCTTTCAGACCCAAGCGCCCAGCAGTGGCGAGGATGCATTCCCAGACGAGGGCGGCGAGGCGGACAATTCGGGGCTCATCATGGCCGCGTTGAACCTGCTGGTGCTCATCTTCGTTGCCGCGTGTGTATTGATGACCGTATTTGTGGAGCGGGGCAGGATCGAGCTGGCCCGGGAGGACAGCGGGAAGAAGACGCTGGGCGTGATCCTAGCGCTGGCGCTGCTGCTGCGGCTGGTCATCTCGATGGCGGTGCGCGGCTACGGCGTGGACATCACGGACTTTGAGGCATGGTCCACGCGCATGTGGCAGTTGGGTCCGGGCGCGTTCTATGAGGCCGACTATTTCTGCGACTATCCGCCGGGCTATCTGTACGTGCTGTGGCTGCTGGGCGGCCTTCGAAGCCTGCTGCATGTGCCGTTCGACAGCAATTTAGACTGGCTGATGGTGAAGCTGCCCCCGATGCTGCTGGACATCGGTCTGGCCTGCTTGCTGTTCCATGTGGCCAGAAAACACCTGGGCAAGACCTGCGCGCTGCTGATCGCGGGCCTGTGCGCATTGAATCCGGCCGCCATCCTGAACAGCGCCGCCTGGGGTCAGATCGACGTGGCGCTGGCGATCATGCTGGTGCTGTCGATTCACTGGGCAATAGAAGACAAGTGGCTGATGGCACTGCCCCTGTTCGCGCTGTCGATCCTGATCAAGCCCCAGGCACTGATGTTCGCGCCGCTGGGGCTGGTGGCGATGGTCATGCGGATCGTGTGGGAAAAACAGGCGCGGATCAAGTGGCTGCTGAAGATGCTGGGCGCGGTCGCCCTGTCGCTGCTGCTGATGGTGCTGGTGTGCCTGCCCTTTGCGGGGACGCTGGACCCGGAGCTGATCGCGCGGGCGGGCCTCACCTGGCTGCCTGCGCGGCTTCAGGGTTTCGCGTGGATCGTGTCGCTGTACGGCAAGACGCTGGGTTCCTATTCTTACCTCACGCTGAATGCCTGCAACTTGTACGTGCTGCTGGACCTGAACTGGAAGGACCTGGCACAGGTGCCGAAGCTCGGGTACATGGCCTACGGGCTGATGGCGCTGGGCTACGCCTACGCGTCGGCGCTGTACATCAAGGCCAAGGACGCGAAAAAGCTGCCCGTGCTGGCTGCGCTGGTGCTGTCGGTGGCGTTCTGTTTCGGGCCGATGATGCACGAGCGGTATCTGTTCCCCTGTATCGCGCTGCTGCTGCTCGCCTACATCATGGACCGCGACGTGCGGCTGCTGGCGGCGTTCTGCATGGTCACGTTCAGCCAATTCATCAACGCGGCGCTGGTGCTCAGGTCTGAACACCTGCAGGCCGCCGAGCAGCTCGTGAACGCGGGCGTGTCACTGGTGAATCTGGTGGCCTGCGCGCTGCTGATCTGGACCGCGTTCGATCTGTGTTGGCGCGGGCGCACGGTGGCCATCACGCGGGTCTATCACCACATGGACGCCCAGGCCCAGGCCGTGCGCGAAAGCCGGATGGAGCAGTTCGCGGAAACCATTTTCCGCCCCAGGGACCACAAGCTGAACCTGAAATGGCGCGACTGGGCGATCATGCTGGGCCTGACGTTGGCCTACGCCGCCGTGGCGTTCACCAACCTGGGCAGCATGACCGCGCCTCAGAGCAGCTGGACCAGCAGCGCCAAGGGCGAGCAGGTGGTCATCGACCTGGGCCAGACGGAGTCGTTCCACCTGGCGTATTACGGGCATTCGTTCAACAATGTGAACTTCCAGGTGGAGTTCTCAGACAACGGCGAGTCTTGGACCACGCCCTATTACGCGGAGTTCCGCGAGGGCCTGATTTTCCGCTGGCTGTGGTATGAGCCGATGGTGGAGAACGCGGACGCGGAAAACGGGTTCGCGTTGGCCAACCCGTCGCTGGAAGAAAAGCACCCGCTGCACGAGGGCCGCTTCGCGCGGCTGACCATGATGGGCCCTGGCCTGGCCCTGGACGAGATCGCGTTTGTGGGCGAGGACGGAAGGCCGCTGCCCATCGCGTCGATGCACGCCTCCGGCGGCAAGAACGGCGCGAGCCAGCCCACCGCCGCGTTGGTGGACGAGCAACAGCTGGTGCCCGCGCATCCGTCATACCTGAATGGCACCTATTTCGATGAGATCTACCACGCCCGCACGGGCTATGAACACCTGCACGGGCTGCACACCTACGAATGGACCCATCCGCCGCTGGGCAAGCTGCTGATCGCCATCGGCATCAAGCTGTTCGGCATGACCGCGTTCGGCTGGCGGTTCATGGGCGCGCTGTTCGGCGTGCTGATGGTGCCGCTGATGTACCTGCTCGGAAAGCAGCTGCTCAAGCGCACCTCCCTCGCGTTCCTGGTGTCGTTCCTGATGGCGGCGGACCTGATGCACTTCACCCAGACCCGCATCGCCACCATCGATTCGTTCGCGGTGTTCTTCATCATGCTGATGTACTTTTTCATGCTCAGGTACTATCAGATGAGCTCCAACCACGTGCGGCTGTGGCGCACGCTGGTGCCGCTGGCGCTGTCTGGGATCAGCATGGGCTGCGCCATCGCGACCAAGTGGATTGGGATCTACGCCGCGATCGGACTGGCTGTGCTGTTCTTCTTCACGGTCTGGGTCCGCGCTCGGGAGTATCGCTACGTGCGCCGGCACATGGCGGAGATCGACGCGGGCAGGCGGGCCAAGGCGCAGCGGATCAAGAACACGTTCTGGCTGAACCTCGCCGTGACGGGCGTGTGGTGCGTGGTTTTCTTCGTGGCGGTGCCGCTTGGGATCTACTATTTTTCCTACTATTGGCAGCTCAGGCCCGACGGCAACTTCGGGCTGGACGAGATCATCCGCGTGCAGCAGAACATGCTGAACTACCACGCGGGACTCGGGTATGACAACCACCCGTTCAAGTCCAGATGGTACACCTGGCCCTTCGTGGGCAAGCCGATGTGGTTCTATTCAGGGAACGAATTTATGCCCGCCGGTTGGATCTCGTCCATCACCTGCATGGGCAATCCGATCGTGTTCTGGGTGGGGCTGGTGGCGATGGCGTTCGTGCTGTGCCGCATGTTCACCCATTCGCGCCACGACCGGCGCTACATCTTCCTGACTGTCGGCTTCCTGTCGCAATACCTGCCGTGGGTGCTGGTGCCAAGGTCCATGTTCATCTATCATTATTTCGCGTCGGTGCCGTTCATCATCCTGGCCACGGGGCTGGGGCTGGACTACATCCGGCGGCGGACCCAGTCGGTGTACAAGGTGCTGCTGGCCGCGCTGTGCGTGGCGTCGCTGCTGATGTTCGCGTTTTTCTATCCCATCGCCAGCGGCACGCCGATCCCGCTGTGGTACGCAAAGCTGACCAGGTGGTTTGATTGGATCAATTACTAGGTGGAATGATGGTCGTCCCGCTTCCAGCGCCGTCATCCTGAACGAAGTGAAGGACCTTACCTCAAGATTCAGCCCCGGTTCAGTTTGAAGAAGGTCCTTCGCTGCGCTCAGGATGACGACCTTGGTGGCGGATGACAAGCTCACGATGACCGAATAAACGAAAGAAACGAGGTGCCCTCCATGCTCGCCACGGTGCTTTCTTACGGACTCAGCGGGATCGACGGATTCCAGGTGCGGGTGGAGGTCAATCTGGCCAATGGCATGCCCGAGTTTCAGATGGTGGGCCTGCCGGACATCGCGGTGAAGGAGTCCCGCGAGCGGGTGAAGACCGCGCTGAAAAACAGCGGCTACGGCTTTCCTGGCGACCACCTGACCGTGAACCTCGCCCCCGCGGACCAAAAAAAGGAGGGCCCCGTGTTCGACCTACCCATCGCCGTGGGCGTCGTCGCCAGCGAGGGCCGGATGCCGCTTGCGAACCTGCGCGACGTGGTGGTGTTGGGCGAGCTGTCGCTGGACGGGAGCCTCAGGCCCCTGCGCGGCGCGCTGCCGATCACCATCTGCGCCAAGGAGGCTGGGATCAAGGCCATCATCCTCCCGAAGGACAGCGCCCGCGAAGTGCGCTGTGTGGAGGGTATCGACGTGCTGCCCGCAGCCCACCTGCGCGACGTGATCGACCACCTGCAGGGCGCGAAACTGATCGACCCCATGCCCAAGGAGAGCTATGACAAACTGCTCGCGGAGCGCCGCGCGCAGTTTGATTTTTCCCATGTGTTCGGACAGAAAAGTGCGAAGCGCGCGCTGGAGATCGCGGCTGCCGGCGGTCACAACGCGCTGATGATTGGCCCGCCCGGCTCGGGAAAAACGCTTTTATCACGCTGCATGCCCACCATCATGCCCGACATGACGTTCGACGAGGCGCTGGAGGTCACGCGCATCCACAGCGTGGCGGGGATCACGCCGGAATCGGGGCTGCTGATCGAGCGCCCGTTCCGGTCGCCCCACCACACCGCGTCCACCATCTCCATCGTGGGCGGCGGCACCACCGCGCTGCCGGGCGAGATCTCAAAGGCGCACCACGGCGTGCTGTTCCTGGACGAGCTGCCGGAATACAAGCGCGATGTGCTGGAGGTGCTGCGCCAGCCCATGGAGGACGGCGCCGTCACCGTGACGCGGATCGGGGCGCAGTCCACCTATCCGTCCCAGTTCATGCTGATCTGCTCCATGAACCCCTGCCCCTGCGGACACTACGGCTCCGCCACACACGCATGCCGCTGCACGCCGATGCAGATCAGGCGCTATCTGAACAAGATCTCCGGCCCGCTGTTGGACCGGATCGACATCCACATCGAGGTGGAGTCCATCCCCGCGGACCGCATCGCCCAGGCCATCAGCGAGGAGCCGTCCAGCGCCATCCGAAAGCGCGTGGAGCGGGCGCGTGCGGTGCAGCGGGCGCGGTACGAGGGCGACAGCATCCCCTGCAACGCCCGCCTGAACGCCAAGACGCTGAACAGGCACTGCCCCATGACGAAGGAGGCCACCGAGGCGCTGAAGCAGGCCACGGAGGCCATGGGCCTCTCGAACCGCGCGTTCACCCGGGTGATGAAGGTGGCGCGTACCATCGCGGACCTGGACGGCGTGGACATCATCGGTGCGGACCAGGTGATGGAGGCCATCCAGTACCGCACGCTGGACCGCAAGTATTGGGGGTGAGCGCATGACGTACACGGACATGGAGCAATACTGGATCTGGCTCAGCAGCGTCGAGGGCCTGGGTGTGAAGCGGTTTTATCAGTTGCTGAGTGAATACGAGGACCCCCGCGCCGTGTGGGACAATGTGAGCTCGCAGATGTCCTTTCTGGGCAAGCAGGCGTATGGAAACCTGGTGGCCGCGCGGTCGGAGCGCTATCTTTACGGGCTGTTCGCGAAGCTCGAAAAGCTGGGCATCCGCGCGGTGTCGCGCATTGCGGACGATTATCCGCCGGGGCTGACAAACATCTACGACCCGCCGCCGGTGCTGTATGTGAAGGGCGACGCGGACCTGATGCTGGAAAAGCTGTTCGGCATCGTGGGCAGCCGCACGCCCACCCACGACGGGCGCAGGGCGGCCACGGAGATTGCCACGGGGCTGTCCAAGGCGGGCGTGGCGGTGGTCAGCGGCCTGGCGCGGGGCACGGACACCTGCGCCCATGTGGGCTGCCTGGACGGCGGCGGCGCGCCGACGATGGCGGTGCTGGGCTGCGGCGTGGACGTGGCCTACCCGCCGGAAAACGACAGGCTGTACGCGCGGATCTTGGACGAGGGCGGCGCGATCCTGAGCGAGTACATGCCCGGCACGCCGCCGCTGGGCCAGCATTTTCCTGCGCGAAACCGGATCATCTCGGGCCTGTGCCCAGGCGTGCTGATCGTGGAGGCTGCGGTGGGCTCAGGCGCGATGATCACCGCCAACAACGCGCTGGAGCAGGACCGCGACGTGTTCGTGGTGCCGGGCAGCATCTACTCAAAACTCAGCGCCGAACCCAACCGGCTGCTCACCACGGGTGCGATCCCGGTGCTGTCGCAGTGGGAGGTCTTGGAATACTACGGCTGGGGTCAGCGCCCGGGCACGACCGTCAAGGGCAAGAAGCCGCAGCTCACAGAAGACGAGTCGAAAATTGTCGAACCCCTGGAATCGGAGAGCCTGAGCTTCGACGAACTGAGTGAAAAGACAGATTTTCCTTCCTCGAAGCTCAATTCGCTCTTGACAATGCTGGAATTGAGGGGAATAATAGACAAGGTGCCGGGTGGCAGGTATAGAATGAAATGACGCGTGGAGATGGGAAGACGCCGCCCGCGCAAGCGAACGCCCCCACCCAAGCCACACCAGAAAACCGCGAAGCGCCCAGGGAGGTCCAGGAGGGATACATCCCTCCTGGCAGAGGTCCAGGAGACAGCGTCTCCTGGCGCCTCCCCACCATACATCATCTGGAGGTATCTCATGGCATCAAATTATAAACTGGTCATCGTCGAATCCCCCGCCAAGGCCCGCACGATCGGGAAATTCTTGGGCAGGGGCTACAAGGTCGAGGCGTCGCACGGGCACGTGCGGGACCTGCCGAAATCGCAGATCGGGGTGGACTTTGAGCACGGTTTCGAGCCGAAGTACATCACGATTCGCGGCCGGGGCGACATTCTGGACAAGATCCGGAAGGAAGCGAAGGGCGCGAGCAAGGTCTACCTCGCGACAGACCCTGACCGCGAGGGCGAGGCGATCTCGTGGCACCTGTCTAAGGTGCTGAACATCCCGGAGACGGAGGCGTGCCGGGTGGAGTTTCATGAGATCACGAACAAGGCGGTGAAGGGCGCGATCAAGCAGTCGCGGCCCATCGACCTGAAGCTCGTGGACGCGCAGCAGGCGCGGCGGGTGCTGGACCGCATCGTGGGCTACAAAATCAGCCCGCTGCTGTGGGCGAAGATCAGAAAAGGCCTGTCGGCGGGTCGCGTGCAGTCGGTCGCCACGGCGATCATCTGCGACCGCGAGCGCGAGATCGAGGGATTCGAGCCGGAGGAGTACTGGCTGCTGGGCGCGGAGTTCGACGTGGCAGGCACGTTGGTGCAGGCCAAGTTCTACGGCGAAAAGGGCGAAAAGGTCGAGCTCTCGAACAGGGAGCAGACGGACAATGTGATCGAGCGGCTCAAGGCTGGCCAGTTCAAAATCACGTCCGTCAAGCTGGGCGAGCGCAAAAAGCACCCGGCGGCGCCGTTCACCACTTCCAACCTGCAGCAGGAGGCATCCAGAAAACTCGGGTTCACCACCCAGAAGACCATGCAGATCGCGCAGCAGCTCTACGAAGGCGTGGACATCGAGGGCGAGGGCACGCAGGGCCTGGTGACCTACATCCGCACCGACTCCACCCGCGTCAGCGACGAGGCGGTCACCGAGGTGCGTGAGCGCATCCTGGCCCAGTACGGCGAAAACTACCTGCCCGAGGAACCGAATGTCTACAAGAGCCGCAAGACCGCCCAGGACGCGCACGAGGCGATCCGGCCCACGGACATGCAGTACAAGCCGGAGCTGATCAAAGCCAGCCTGACCCGGGACCAGCTCAAGCTGTACAAGCTGATCTACTACCGGTTCGTGGCGTCGCAGATGACGCCCGCGGTGTATGACACCATCCAGGCCGAGATCGAGGGCGGCGACCTGATGTTCAAGTTCAACGGCCAGAAGATGCGGTTCAACGGGTTCACCGCTGTGTACGAGGAAGTGCTGGACGACACCGCCGCCGAGGAAGACAAGGCGTTCCCGGACCTCAGGGAGGGCATGCCGGTGACCCTCAAGGACATCTCGTCCGAACAGAAATTCACCCAGCCGCCGCCCCGGTACACGGAGGCGTCGCTGGTGCGAGTGCTGGAAGAAAAGGGCATCGGCCGCCCGTCCACCTACGCGCCGACGATCACCACGATCATGGCCCGCGGCTACATCAGCCGGGAAAACAAGCGGCTGCACCCCACGGAGCTGGGGCTGGTCGTCAACGACCTGATGCAGCAGAACTTCCCGGACATCGTGGACATCGCATTCACGGCGGAGATGGAGGACGCGCTGGACGAGGTGGAAGAGGGCGACGTGGACTGGAAGCAGATCATCGCCGATTTCTACGGCCCGTTCAAGGAGACGCTGGACAAGGCCGAGGCGACGATCGAAAAGGTCGCGCTGGAGGACCAGGTCTCGGACATTCCCTGCGAAAAGTGCGGCGCGATGATGGTCTACAAGATGGGCCGCTACGGCAAATTCCTGGCCTGCCCGAATTTCCCCGACTGCCGCCACACGATGGCGCTGCTGACGGACATCGGCGTGCCCTGCCCCGAGTGCGGCGGCAAGCTGTTGGAGCGGGTCAGCCGCAAGGGCCGCAAGTTCTACGGCTGCGAAAAATACCCCGAGTGCCAGTTCGTGAGCTGGGACCTGCCGGTTGCGGACAAATGCTCCGAATGCGGCGGGCGGATGGTCTACAAGCGCGGCCGAAAAGGCGAGGCCTTCCACGTATGTGTGAACGAGCAGTGCCGCCATCGCGTGCAGATCGAGACGGACAAGGGCGAGGGCGACGATGAGTAATCTGCCCGAGGCGCTGGTCATCGGCGCGGGCCTGGCGGGCTGCGAGGCCGCATGGCAGCTGGTCCGACGGGGCGTGCCCGTGCGGATGGTGGACATGCGGCCCGAGACGATGACGCCCGCCCACAGGGGCGCGGGATTCGCGGAGCTGGTGTGCAGCAACTCCCTCAAGGCGGAGCACCTGACCAACGCGTCCGGCCTGCTGAAGGCCGAGATGGACAAGCTGGACAGCCTGATTGTGGACTGTGCGCACCGCGCGCGCGTGCCCGCCGGGGCGGCGCTGGCGGTGGACCGGGATCGGCTGAGCTACGAAGTGGAGACCCGGCTTCGTCAGGAGCCGCTGTTTCGGTTCGAGTGCGCCAAGGTGGACGAGATGCCGGACCGCGGCCCCTGCGTCATCGCCACAGGCCCACTGACCGACGGCGCGCTGGCGCGGTCCATCGCCGAAAAGACGGGCGGCCAGCCGCTGCACTTCTTCGACGCTGCGGCGCCCATCGTGACTGCGGAGTCCGTCGATATGGACAAAGCATACCGACTGTCCAGGTGGGGCAAGGGCGATGGCGCGGACTACATCAACTGCCCGATGACGAAGGCGGAGTACGACGCGTTTTACGAGGCGCTGACCTCGGCCGAGCTGGCCCTGCTGCACGATTTTGAGCGGGATAAGGTGTACGAGGGCTGCCTGGCGGTGGAGATCCTGGCCTCTCGAGGGCGGCAGACGCTGGCGTTCGGGCCGATGAAGCCGGTGGGCCTGGCCGATCCGCGCACCGGCAAGGAGCCCTACGCGGTGGTGCAGCTGCGCCAGGACAATGAGCAGGGCACGCTGTACAACCTGGTCGGATTCCAGACGCGGCTGAAGTGGGGCGAGCAGAGGCGGGTTTTCTCCCTGATCCCGGGCCTGGAGCGGGCAGAGTTCGCCCGGTACGGCGTGATGCACCGAAACACGTTCTTAAATGGACCGACATTGCTGGACCGCAATTATGCGTATAATAAGGATCATGGGATCAGATTCGCCGGGCAGCTGACGGGCGTGGAGGGGTACATGGAGTCCACGGCGTCGGGGCTGCTGGCGGGGCTGAACCTGGCGCGGATGTTGCGCGGCGAGCCGGAGATCGACTTCGGCGGCAAGACGCTGATCGGCGCGCTGGAGCGGTACGTCAGGACGCCGAACCGGGATTTTCAACCCATGAACGGGAATTTTGGGCTGCTGGACGAGCTGGATGCGCGGGTCAAGCAGAAGCAGGCGCGGTATGGCAAGCTGGCGGAGCGATCGCTATATGAGTTGGATCGATTGATGGGATGACGGACGGGGAGCGGCTCGCACCCATAAACACACGGAGGACACACATGGACGGAAACATCAAGGGTACCACCATCTGCGCGGTTTCGCGCAACGGCCAGACGGCCATCGCGGGCGACGGCCAGGTCACCATGGGCCAGTCGACGATCATGAAGTCGACTGCTAGAAAGGTGCGCCGCATCTTCGACGACCAGGTCGTGGTCGGGTTCGCGGGCACCGTGGCCGACGCGTTCGCGCTGTCGGAAAAGTTTGAGGACAAGCTCAAGCAGTTCGCCGGCAACCTGCCCCGCGCCGCCGTGGAGCTGGCGCAGGAATGGCGCATGGACAAGGCGATGCGCAAGCTGGAGGCCATGCTGCTGGTGGCGGACAAGCACAACCTGATGCTCATCTCCGGCACCGGCGAGGTGATCGAGCCAGACGAGGGCGTGCTCGCCATCGGCTCCGGCGGCAACTACGCGCTGTCAGCGGCCCGCGCACTGATGCAGAACACGGACCTCAGCGCCAGGGACATCGCGGAAAAGGCGCTGCACATCGCCAGCGAGATCTGCGTTTTCACCAACGATCACATCATAGTGGAGATAGTATAGTATGAATCAACTCACACCCCGTGAAATCGTCCGGGAACTGGACCGCTACATCATCGGCCAGGACGCCGCCAAGCGCGCGGTGGCGGTCGCGCTGCGCAACCGGTATCGCAGGGCGCAGTTGCCCGAGGACATCCGCGAGGAGGTCACGCCCAAGAACATCCTGAGGATGGGCCCCACCGGCGTGGGCAAGACCGAGATCGCCAGGCGGCTCGCCAAGCTGGTGGACGCGCCGTTCGTCAAGGTCGAGGCCACCAAGTTCACCGAGGTGGGCTATGTGGGCCGCGACGTGGACTCCATTATCCGCGATTTGGTGGAGGCGTCCATCCGCCTGGTCAAGGAGCAGCACGCATCGCGCGTGAAGGACAAGGCCCAGGGCGGCGCCGAGGACCGGCTGGTGGACCTGATCGTCAAGCCCCAAAAGAAAACCAACCCCATCGACCTGCTGCTCGGGAACAAGCCCAAAGAGCCGGAGCAGAGCGCCGAGGAGAGGCAGTCCGCACGCATGAAGCGCGATGAGGTGCGCGCCGCGCTGCGCAACGGCGAGCTGGAGCACACCCTCGTCGAGGTGGAGGTGGAGGAATCCCAGCCCAGGAGCGAGATCCCCGGCACCGACGTGACCATGAACGACATGCTGGGCTCGTTCATGCCCAAGAAAACCAAGATGCGCAAGGTGGAGGTCAGCGAGGCCCGCCGCATCCTGGCCGCCGAGGAGGAGCAGAACCTGATCGACATGGACGCCGTGTACTCCGAGGCGATCCGAAAGGCCGAGCAGGACGGCATCGTGTTCCTGGACGAGATCGACAAGGTGGCGGGCAAGAGCCAGGGCTCCGGTCCCGACGTGTCCCGCGAGGGCGTGCAGCGCGACATCTTGCCCATCGTGGAGGGGTCCACCGTGCCCACAAAATATGGACCCGTGAAGACCGACCACGTGCTGTTCATCGCTGCGGGCGCGTTCCACGTGTCGAAGGTGTCCGACCTGATCCCGGAGCTGCAGGGCCGGTTCCCGGTGCGGGTGAACCTGAAGCCGCTCACCAAGGACGACTACAAGTCCATCCTGACCCAGCCGGAAAACGCGCTGATCCGCCAGTATCAGGCGCTGCTGTCTGTGGACCATGTGAACCTGGTGTTCGAAGACACCGCTGTCGACGCCATCGCAGAGCACGCCTGGCTGGCCAATGAAAACGCCGAGAACATCGGCGCGCGGCGGCTGCACACGGTGCTGGAGGCGATCCTGTCAGACATCGCTTTCAACGCGGGCGGCGGCGACGCGCCGGTGGTGGACGTGAAGGTGGACCGCGGGTATGTGCAGGGACAGCTGACGGAGGACTACAAGGAGCAGGACTTGCGCAAATATATCTTGTAGTGTGGCATCCGCCTTTCGATTCCCACCAATTCCCGCATGAAAACCACAAAATCTGCCCACAATAGTGACCAAATGAACGCGCTCTGTCGCGAACAGGAGGTCACTTCTTTTTATGAAAGCGATCATCATGGCGGGCGGCGAGGGCACCCGATTGCGCCCGCTGACCTGCGACTGCCCAAAGCCCATGGTTCCCCTGATGGACAAGCCGGTGATGGAGTACGCGCTGGCGCTTTTGAAGCAGCACGACTTTCTGGACGTGGGCGTGACGCTGCAGTATCTGCCGAACCGGGTGAAGGAGCACTTCGGCGACGGCGAGGAGCGCGGCCAGCGGATTCGGTACTATGTCGAGGAACAGCCGCTGGGTACGGCGGGCAGCGTGAAGCAGGCTCAGGAGTTTCTGACGGAGACATTCTTGGTGCTCTCGGGCGACGGGCTGACCGACTGCGACCTGACGGCTGCGCTGCGGTTTCACCGGGAGCACGGCGCGGCGGCCACGATGGTGCTGAAGCGGGTGGAAGTGCCGCTGGAGTACGGCGTGGTGGTGACGGGCCAGGACGGGCGCGTGGAGCGGTTCGTGGAAAAGCCGGGCTGGGGCGAGGTGTTTTCCGACGCCATCAACACCGGCATCTATATCCTGGAGCCACAGGTGCTGCAGTTGGTGCCGGAGGGCAAGCCCTATGACTTCGGGCGGGAGTTGTTCCCGCTGCTGGTGCAGATGGGCGAGCCGGTGTTCGGCTATCAGATGGACGGCTACTGGTGCGACATCGGCGACATCCCGGCCTATCTCCGCGCCCACATGGACGCGCTGGACGGGAAGGTCAGCCTGATCAACAACGGAAAAAAGTCCGGCGTGCTGAAGATGCCGGGCGCGGTGATCGACCCCGGCGCGGTGGTGGAAGGGCCGTGCTTCATCGGCGCGGGCGCGAAGGTGGCGGAGGGCGCGCGGATCGGGCCGTACAGCGTCATCGGCGGTGGCAGCCAGGTGCAGGGCCGCGCGGGCGTGAAGCGGGCGGTGATCTGGCGCGGCGCGACGGTGCAGTCCGGCGCGCAGCTGCGCGGCTGCATCCTGCAGGACGGCGCGGTGGCGGGGTTGTCGGGCACCATGTTCGAGGAGTCTGTGTTAGCGGGCGGCAGTGTGCTGGGCGAGGGCGCGACGCTGATGCCCGGTGTGAAGGTCTGGCCGTCGAAGCAGGTGGCGGACGGCGAGCGGCTGATGAAAAACATGGTCTGGGGCGGCTCGCTCACCGTGCGCTATGAGGGCGGCGAGCTGGCGCTGATCAGGCCTAGCGACGCCATCGTCGGCGCGGACGCGCTGTGCGCGGCGCTGATGCCGGAGATCGTGATCGTGGGCCGGGACGCCAGCATGGAGGCCATGGCGCACGCGCGGGCCGCCACGGCGTCGCTGATGGCGTCGGGGCCTCAGGTGATCGATGTGGGTGCGGTGACAATCCCGCAGCTGCGCCACGCCATGCGCGGCATGGGCGGCGACGCGGCGCTGTGGATCGCGAAAAATCGGATGATCCCGCTGGGCAAGCACGGTCTGCCGCTGATCAAGGCCCAACACCGAAAACTGCAGTCGGCCGTGGCCCGCGAGGAGCAGGTGAGCCCCTTCGCCCAGGGCACGTTGGCCCCGATCCAGGTCATGCGCACGGACATCGCGTACATGAACAAGCTGGCGGAGTCCGTGCAGGCCCACCTGCTGAAGGACCAGGCGATGCCCGTCGCGGTGCACTGCCAGAACCCGCTGCTGCTGTCCCTGGCCGAGCGCGTCATGCGCCGCGCGGGGCTGACCGTGCGCTGTGAGTGGGAGGAGGAGATGATGGACCTGGGCGGCCGCGAGTTGGGCGTGTGGCTCAGCGCTGACGGCGAAGGGGCTGAGTTTTCCGACCGGGATGGCAAGCTGTCCGCCACGGAGGGCCAGATGCTGCTGAGCTGGACCGCGATCCAGCTCGGCGCGAAGCACCTGGTGGTGCCCAGAGGCGCCACGGGCGGGATCATCAAGCTGGCGGAGTCCGCCGCCGTGCCCATCATCGAGGCCCGCAGCGACCGCGCGGATTATCTGGCGTCGCTCATCGGCGAAGACGAGCAGCAGTTCCTGCTGATGACCGACGGCATCTTCGCGGCGCTGAAGGTGGTCGAACAGCTCACAAAAAACGCGCTGACCCTGCGCGGCGTGAAGCGCACCATGCCCGTGCTGCACCGGCAGGAGCGCACGATTCCCATGGAACTGCGGGAAAAGGGACCGGCGCTGAAGGGGATCACGGAGCGGTATCCGGACTGCGACCAGTCCGACGGCATCCGCATCGAGGACGAGCGCGGCTGGGCCTGGATCAGCCCGCTGGGCGACCGCAGGAGCTGCCTGGTGGTCAGCGAGTCCTTCGACCAGGAAGTGGCCAGGGAACTGTGCGACTTCTATGCCAAGGAGCTGGATCAGTTGGTGAAGGCGGGGAAGGGGAAGGGATAAGCGGCAGAGGATTCACATTGCACCCGAGCAACCCCCGTCATCCTGAGCGCCAGCGAAGGACCTTCTTCATGATAAACGGAGCTCAGTTTGAAGAAGGTCCTTCGCTGCGCTCAGGATGACGGGGGTTTGCGGTTGTGGAAGATGAAGTGCTTCTGTTCATGCGCAAACCCTGTAGCGGCCCATACCGCCACTTGCATTTCCCAACCACATATGGTATACTGCCCATAACTCCGCACACATGAAATTGGAGAGGAATGAAGTACAATGGGCAAGTTTACCGTCAAAATTGCCACGGATGGCCAGTATTGGTTCGACCTGAAGGCCGTCAATGGCGAGATCATCGGCCGCAGTGAACAGTACACGACCGAGGAACACTGTCTGCACGGCATCGAGAGCGTCAAGAAGAACGCCAATGTGCATGTGGAGGACCAGTGCACGGAAGAGCATCCGCACTACCCGCTGCCGAAGTATGAGATCTTCAAGAGCGAGCAGGACGGCCAGTTCTACTTCCACCTCAAGGCCGGTAATGGCGAGATCATCCTAGCCAGCGAGGGCTATACCGCCAAGGAAAGCGCCAACAAGGGCATACTGTCCGTCGGCGCAAACGCGCCTGACGCGCCCATCGAGGTGTTCAAGAACGACTGACCTGTGCGCAAATTGCCGCCCTATCCAAGCGGATAGGGCGGCGTTGTTTTGCGAATCATGCGCCGTCATCCTGAGCGTAGCGAAGGACCTTCTTCGATCATCATCTATCCGTTCTGCCGCTCCTTGATCCGCTTCAGCCGCTTCATCACGCCGTTCCCGCCGCGCCCGAAATAATCGTGCAGGGTCCGGTATTCCCCGTACAGCTGCTCATACACCGCCGCGCTGCCTGTGTCCGGGCGGTACACCGTGTCCAGCACGCCGCCCATCTCCCGCGCCGCGTCCCGAATGGTGGCGTATCCGCCGCGCGCCGCGCCCGCAGCCACCGCGCCGAACAGGGCGCTGCCCAGGGCTGAGGTCTGGGTGGACCGCGCGATGCGGATCTCCCGCTTCAGCACGTCCGCGTAAATCTGCATCACCAGCGGGTTCTTGTGGCTGATGCCGCCGCAGGCGAACAGGTTTTCGATGCGCACGCCGCTCAGCTCAAACGTCTCGATGATCGTGCGCGTGCCGTAGGCCGTGGCCTCGATCAGCGCCCGGTAGATTTCCTCGGGCCGGGTCTGCAGCGTCATGCCCAGCAGCAGGCCGGTGAGGTCAAAGTCCACCAGCACCGAGCGGTTGCCGTTTAGCCAGTCCAGCGCCAGCAGCCCCGACTGGCCGGGCCTGAGCAACGACGCCTTTTCCGTCAGCAGCTGATGCAGGTCCAGCCCCCTCTGCGCCGCTTCCCGATGGTACGCCTGGGGCACACAGTTGTCCACGAACCAGTTGAACCCATCGCCCACGCAGCTCTGGCCCGCCTCGTAGCCCATCAGTCCCGGCATCACGCCGTCCTCCACCACGCCGCACATGCCGGGCACGATCTGCTCGCGCTCGCCCAGCATGATGTGGCAGGTGGAGGTGCCCATGATCATCAGCATGTCGCCGGGTTGGGTCACGCCCGCGGGCGGCAGGGACACGTGGGCGTCGATGCAGCACACGGCCACGGCGGTGCCCGCGCGAAGGCCCGTCAGCGCGGCGGCCTCTGCGGTCACTTCGCCCGCCTTGCCGCCGATGGGGTGGGTCTCGCGGCCCAGCTTTTCGTCCACGAGATGCGCGAGGCGCGGATCCAGCGCCTCGAAAAAGGCACTTGAGGGATAGCCGTCCGCCTTATGCCAGAACGCCTTGTAGCCCACGATGGACTGGGAACGGGTGCGTGCGCCGGTGAGCTGCATCACGATCCAGTCGCCCGCGTCCATGAACCGGTCGGTGCGGTCGTACAGCGCAGGCGACTCATTGAGCAGCTGCCAGATCTTGGGCAGCATCCATTCCGAGGAGACCTTACCGCCGTAGCGGGCGAGAAACGCCTCACCGCGCGCCTCGGCGACCTCTGTGATCCGGTCCGCCTCGCGCTGGGTGGCGTGGTGCTTCCAGAGCTTGGCGTAGGCGTGGGGCTGGGCTCTGTATGCGTCGTGAAAGCACAGCGGCACGCCCGCTTCGTCCACCGGGATCAGCGTGCAGGCGGTGCAGTCGATGCCCACGCCAACGATGTCCTCCGCGCGGACACCGGCTTTTCGGATGGCGTCCGGGATGACGCTCCCCAGGCAGTCGAGGTAGTCCTGCGGGTGCTGCAGCGCCCAATCGGGCGGCAGCCGCGTGCCGTCCGGCAGGCGCTCGTCCATCACGCCGTGGGGATAGTCCATGGCGGACCACGCCAGCTCGCGCCCCGTGCCGATTTCGGCCACCAGGGATCGGGCAGAAAGTGTGCCGAAGTCGACGCCGAGGGCGTATTTGGGCATGGTGCGGTCAGCTCCCTCCTATTTCGGGAATGGGCATATTTCCCGTCATCCTGATCGCCAGCGAAGGACCTTCCTCAAATTATTGGTCGCGCATAATGAGGAAGGTCCTTCGCTGGCGCTCAGGATGACGGCGGGGGGGCGGATGGATTTTTAGAGCATGCCCACCAGGCAGCTCGCCGTGATCAGCAGATGGCACAGGAAGTAGGTGGGCATGATCGCCCTGGCCGGGGCCTGGTTGCCCGCGAAATCGCACTCGCAGATCAGCGTGTCGGAGAACACGATGGACGCCACGCCCAGCGCGTACAGCACCCGCTGCAGCAGGGGCACGTTCATGCCGATGGCCAGCATCAGCGCGATCACCGACGCAGACGCGTAGCACACCATGGCGACCTGCATCTTTATGTCCTTCACATGGGGCAGGATGCGCTGCGCCAGATACAGCCCGTAGCCCAGCGCCAGCAGCCCGCCCACCACGAACAGCCAGATGGGGAAATCGCACTTGGGCGCGGCGTACCAGATCAGGCAGCAGTGCGCGAAGAAAAACGCGACGATGCCGAACAGGTAATACTTGTTGTCGTTCTGTTGGTGACCCATAAAGTAATCGCCCAGTATCGAGATCAGCAGGCAGGCCATCACAGGCACCGCCGCCATGGGCTGGGGACTGAACACCAACAACAGGATGCAAACGCCCGTCACGCCCAGGTTATAGTAGAAGTTGCCGGTGCGAATGCTCATCACCGCGAAGAAAATAGGGATGATCAGGGCGATTAAGAGTCCGGTGGTCAGTGTCATGTGGGTGTCCTCCTCAATCTCGAATGGGGGTTGGCTTTGGTGAGGCGCGGTGCTCACGCACGGCGGCGGGGGCAAGCCCGCGCCCTACAGGGGGTGTGTGGCGTAGGGGGGGGGCTTGCCCTCGCCGCCGCGTGAGCGACGTCCTTCTTTATGTCCTTTCGACGGCTTTCGCCAGCAATGCGTTGCTCCGCCTGAGGAACGCGACCATGCGCTCGCCGGTCAGCGGCTGCCGCGCCATCTCGGCCAGATCGACGAGCTGGTTTGCCACCAGCCCGGCCTGCTCCGCGTCCTCCGCCGCCTCCAAATATTTTGTCAGCGGGTTTTTGGCGTTCAGCACCAGCGTTCTCTGCTCCGGCATGTTGAATCCGCCGCCGTACATGCGGCTCATCTCGGAAAACCGCCGCGACTGCTCGTCCACGGTGATCATCGCGGGCAGGGATTCGTCCTTGAACGACTCCAGCTTCACATTCAGAGACTCATCCGCAAGCGCCGTGCGCAGCTTTTCTTCCAGCGTGGCGCGGCGCGCCTCGTCCACCTCGCCGCCCTCGGTCAGCACGTCCAGCGACGCGTCCACGCGCTGGAACTTGAGGCCGTCCTTGTGCTGGTATTCCAAAAAGCTGATGAAGTTGCCGTCGATCAGCGCGCCCAGCTTGTACACCGGCCGATCCTGGGCGGTGAACAGCTCGATCATCTGCGCCTGGCGCTCGGGATCGGAGGCGTAGGTGATGGTTTTTCCATCGCCCGCGCCCTCGATGGCCTCGCCCAGTGTCCGGTATTCGCCCGCCGTGGTGACCAGCAGCAGCGCGTCCTTGACCCGCTCATAGAACTTTTCGTCCCGGATGCAGCCGTACTTGATGAACACGTTGATGTCGTCCCAGTAGCGCTGATAGTCCTCGCGCTTGCTCTGAAACTCGCTCACCAGCCGGTCTGCGACCTTGCGGGTGATGTAGGCGTTCATTTTCTTTACATATCCATCGTTCTGCAGGAACGAGCGGCTCACGTTCAGCGGCAGGTCCGGGCAGTCGATCACGCCCTTCAGCAGCATCAGGAACTCGGGGATCACTTCCTTGATGTTGTCCGCCACGAACACCTGGTTGTTGTACAGCTTGATGGTACCCTCATTGGGGGAAAAGTCGTTCTTGAGGCGGGGGAAGTATAGGATGCCCTTGAGGTTGAACGGGTACTCCGCGTTCAGATGGATCCAGAACAGCGGCTCGTCATACTCATGGAAAACCTTGCTGTAGAACGCCTTGTATTCCTCGTCGGAGCAGTCCGCGGGCTTCTTGGTCCACAGCGGCTGGGTGTCGTTCACCTGCGCCGGCGCGTCCTCCGGCTTGGCGTCGTCCGAGAGGAAGATGGGGACCGGCATGAACGCGCAGTATTTGTCCAGGGTGTCCTTGACGGTGTGCAGGTGCAGGAACTCATGCTCCTCATCGGAGAGGGTGAGCGTGATGGACGTGCCGCGCTCGATGCGCGTGGACGGCTCCATGTCGTACTCCATGCCGTCGGTGCTGGTCCAGCGCACGGCCTGTGCGCCCTCGCGATAGCTCAGCGTGTCGATGGTGACCTGACTTGCGACCATGAACGCAGAATAAAACCCCAGCCCGAAATGGCCGATGATCCCGGCGTCCTGGCCCTCCTGCTTGTACTTTGAGAGGAACTCCTCCGCCCCGGAAAACGCGACCTGGGCGATGTACTTTTCCACCTCGTCGCGGGTCATCCCGATGCCGTTGTCGGTGATGGTCAGCGTCTTGTTTTCCTCGCTGAGCGCGACGCTGATCCGGTAGTCCTCCTCCGCAGCCGTCTCGCCGGAAAGCGCCAGCATCCTGTGCTTGGAGATCGCGTCGCAGCCGTTGGCGATCAGCTCCCTGAGGAAAATATCCTTGTCGCTGTACAGCCAGCGCTTGATGATGGGCATGATGTTCTGTGCATGAATCGAAATGGTACCTTTTTCAGCCATGATTTGGGTCTGCCTCCTTGCATGTGGTGTGCGGATCTATACCTATCTATTGTAGTGTGATTTGGCGGGGATGTCAAGGGGACGTCGCTCACACCAGAATCTCCACCGCTTTCAATATGCCCGTCCTTCTCAGCTGATACTCATACGCCCACCGGTCGCCCCGGCTGCGCCACGCGTTTGGGCCGACCCAGTTTTCCTGCTCGTCGCAGTTGTGCACTGTGCCGAATGTGTTCACCCGGTTCCCGAAGACCGTGATGTCCACGCTGTGCTTGCCGGGCGACAGGCCCTCCATCAGCAGCTCGTAGGGCGCTAATGCGATCAGCCCCTTTTCCTCGCCGTCCACGCTGATCTTCAGCGCGGGGCAGCGGAATTTGGTCGCCCGCACCAGCAAGCGGCCATCCGGCGCGTCCACGCCCACATGGTAGGTGTAATTGCCGCCGTAGAACGGCAGCCCCTGGGGCACGGCGTCCGAGAAAGCCATTTCCCGCACCGGGGGCAGCAGCCGGGCTTCCCGGCCCTGGACCTGCACGGAGAAGTCGCCCAGCAGATACATCGCCTCCACGTTCCGGCGCGGGGAATAGGGCAGCGTCACGGCGAGCACGTTGTGGCCCTGCTTGATCGGGCCGATGGGCACCGCCACGATGGCGTGGTCCACGTAGATGCCGTCGGGCTTCGCGGTCTGCGGCACGTCGTTCAGCACGATCGTGGCCTCCGCCGCGCCCTCCAGGGCGAGGTGTGCGCAGGGGATTTCGATGGCGCTGTGGAACGGGTATATCAGCCTCAGCGAGTGCGCAGGCGCGCCCTCCTCCGGCATGGTCCAGGGCTGGGCAAACGCCTCGTTGCGCAGCGGATAGCCCAGCTTTTTACGGCACAGGTTGTCGATGCGCAGGATCTCCTCCGGGCCTTCGACCGGTCCTCCGTCCAGGCACCAGCTGGCCATGTCCAGCAGCAGCACATTGGGCTCCTCGAGCGTGACGGGATAGGCGGGCTGCAGGTCCACGGGGGTCTGGGGCCGGTCGATGCGCACTTCTGCGGCCGCGGACGCGAGGCCCTGCTGAAGCGGCGACAGGGTCACGAGCAGGCTGTCGTGATCGTACAGTCGGTGCTTGAGGATCGTGTGGCCGGACTTGATTTCCGCATCCATGGGCCTTATGTCGCCGGTCATGGCGTCCAGCGCTGTGACGGTCCATTCGCCCCTCAGGCGGAGGGTCAGGTCGTCGTGGGTGGGGACGTCGTCGTTGTGGGGCGGGTTCACGTGGCACACGAACAGGTGCCGCGCATCGCCGTCCTGGCGGAACTGGTGGGCGAGATTGGGCGCGTGACGGCCGTCCGCGCCTCGGGCCTCGATGAGGCGATGCTGTTCGAGGGCGGCCAGCAGCGCGGTCTGCTCGTAGGGGACGCACAGGCATCTTGCCGCCAAGGACTTTGCCCTGTCGGAAGGAACGGCGTCCACCAGGTGCGGGATGTTGCCCAGGAAGATCACGCGGCCACCGCGCGCGGCGAAGGCCTCCAGCGCGGAGAGCGTCGCTCCGCGGATCGTTTCGCAGCCGGGGACGACGACAGCCTCGTAGGCCATGGCGCCGACGGGGAAATGGGCGGAGGAAGGTCCTTCGGATGCGGCCTCAGGATGACGGGGCAATGTGGCGGCGTCGGGGTTTTGTGCGGGCAGCAGCGACTCGGCGATGAAGTCGAAGTCGATCAGGCCGTGCACCAGCCACTCGTTCAGGTGCTGGAACCGCTGCTCCATGGCGTCGCGGACCGCGCCGGTTTGCTCGCCGGGGCCCCAGTGCAGCCAATAGCTCTCCACGGGATGCACCACACCTACCTTCACCAGCGGATTTCCCCGCGTCAGCAGCGTGTTCACCCGGGCGAAGTAGTCCTCGATGTAGGGGTAAGACAGATACCACGGCGACTGCGGCCCGATGCAGGCCGGATAATCGCGCTTGGCCTCGCCCGCCATGCTGGTCCAGGTCAGGTGATGCACCCGCACCGTCACGCCCAGCGCCGCCTGCCAGTCGCCCTGGCGCTTGTGGCCGCGGAAGTCAAAGTCCCAGTCGGTCACGCCGTACAGCTCGGACAGCACGCCCTCGCGCCCGTACTGATGCGCCACGGACTGCGCCTGCTTCGCGGTGGAAAGCTCCACTCGGTCGCACAGCATGTCGATGCCGGGAATGCCGAACGCCCTGAGCGAGCGCATGGCGTCGCCCAGCGCGGCGGTCTGGGACAGCAGCGTGGGCTCCTCCATCATGTGCCCGGTCAGCGCGATGCCGTGGGCGTCGCACCACGCGCCCACATTGTCCGCGAACGCCTCCGCGAACCGCTCGGCCACATGGTCGTGATATTGATAGCGCGCGGTGGACACTTTCCCGTCCGGCAGGTCCCAGAAAAGCTCCGGGATGTGCGCGATCAGGCTCTGGCCGTAGGTTTTCTGGAACGTCTCCTCCAAGTCGCCCGTGAACGGCAGCGTCACTTCGGAAAGCTCGCCCGCAAACTTCAGCGCCTCCTTGCGGCTGAACTGCGGCTCGTCGGTGAACATGGACGGGATGCATTTGCCGAACTCGTCCCCCACGGCCTTGGCATAGGCGTCATGGGTGATCTCGACGAACTTGTCCATGGCCTTCTTGTTCAGCGCGTCCACATATGCCTGGTTGTTGAACCAGGGATTGCCGCCTGAGATCTCCAGGTAGGCGAACCATTCCCGCTCGCCGGCCCCGACAGGCTCCGAAGGCGCCAGCATGCGATAGGACGAAAGATAACCGCCCTCGTCCAGCGCCACCGCGTAGCGGGCCAACAGCTCGTGCTTGCCGGACCGCACCGCGCCTGCGTGGGAGGTCAGGTGCTGCTCGCCTGTTTCCGCCTGCGCGTCCACGTCATAGGGTGCGAACCTGAGGAACCGGGCGCGGAACGCGTCGCCCTCCGTCACGAACCCGCCGCCGAACCCGGACGGCCAGCGGTCTTCGTCGTACAGCCAGGTCAGCATGCCCAGCTTTTTCGCGTACGCCGTGCTGTGCCGGATCAACTCGAAAAACCGCTCGCTGAGGTACGGCACGTCCATCCCCGTGCGGCTGTGCAGGTGCGCGCCGCCCAACCCCATGGCCTTCAGCGCATCCAGCGTGCGCTCGATGCTGCGCTCGTCCATCTTGCAATTCCAGGCCCAGAACGGTGTGCCGCGATACTCGCTGGTGGGACTTTTGAACAATGTCTCGCTGAAAGGATGCCGGTTCGCCGGATAGAGCATGTGTGTTCCCTCCTCTTGCCGCATATATCAATATGATATCACAGGCGATGGGGGAGGGCAAGCCGACAGCTTACTCAAATTTACTGGACTTTGAATTGCGGTCGGGATGCTTTACATGCACGCTGAATCATCATACAATATACCTGTCCCCAATCCCGCAATCCCGTTCAAGACACGCGCCCGCCCCGCGTGTTATCCTATCCTCAGGTGGTGATCAGCGTATGAATTGGGAAAAGATCCGCGCGGTGCAGCGCATGCAGGAGCACATCATGCGCCATCATCAGGAGGAAATCGCGCTCGCCGACCTGGCTAAGGCGGCGTGCTATTCGCCCTGGCAGGCACTCCGGGCGTTCTCCGAACTCACGGGCCGCACGCCGTTCCAGTACATCCGCGAGGTGCGCCTGTCCGCCGCGGCGCTGCTGCTGCGCGACACGAACGCCACGGTGCTGGACATCGCGCTGAGCTGCGCGTTCGGCTCCCACGAGGGATTCACCAAGGCGTTCTCGCGCCGGTTCGGACTGCAGCCGAATCAGTACCGTAGACAGACGCCGCCGATCCCGCTGTTCAACTACTATCCGGTTTCAAGCTATTACAAGCACCTTGAAAGGGGAGGGGTAACCGTGAAATCCGAGATCATCTTCACCCAGGTCATCGAGCGGCCGTCGAGAAAACTGCTGCTCTTGCGCGGCATCAAAGCAGCTGAATACTTCGCCTACTGCGAGGAAGTGGGCTGCGACGTGTGGGGCGTGCTGGAGAGCGTCAAGGGCGCGTCCCATGAGCCCATCGGGCTGTGGCTGCCCGAAAAGTGGAGAAAGCCCGGCACGTCAGAGTACTGCCAGGGCGTCGAACTCCCGCTGGACTACGCCGGCGCGGTGCCCGACGGGTATGACCTCATCGAGCTGCCCCCGTGTAAATACATGGTGTTCCAGGGCGAGCCCTACGACGACGAGCAGTTCGAGGATGCCGTCAGCGCCGTCATGGCCGCCATCGACCGCTACGACCCCAAACACTGCGGCTGGACCTGGGCTGCGTCCGACGGCCCCCGATTCCAGCTCGCGCCGATGGGGTATCGCGGCTACATCGAAGCCCGCCCCGTCCGGGAAAACAACTAACCGCCTGGGGACCAAGAATGGTTCCCGTCATTCCAAAACCCCTGGTCATCCTGAGCGCAAGCGAAGGACCTTCCTCAAACAAAACCCCGTGGCGTCATCCTGAGCGTAAGCGAAGGACCTTCCTCAAACCACCCCCCGTGGCGTCATCCTGAGCGCAAGCGAAGGACCTTCCTCAAACCAAACCCCGTGGCGTCATCCTGAGCGTAAGCGAATGGACCTTCCTCAAACCAACCCCCGTTGCGTCATCCTGAGCCCAAGCGAAGGACCTTCCTCAAACAAAACCCCGTGGCGTCATCCTGAGCGAAGTCGAAGGATCTCCCCCGCGTGAGCGGACGTCCTCTAAATAGCGAGATCGTCGCCTCATGGCGGTGAGATCCTTCGACCGCGCGGAGCATAGCGACGGATGACACGATGAAGTTTTAGTTTGATTAAGGCCCTTCGCTGCGTTCAAGATGACCGCGTTTTGGATGACATACTCTACTCACCCTTCCTGCCCCGCGTCGCCAAAATCAACACCGCCGTCGCCCCCACCGACGCCACCAGACACGCCAGCTTCATCCCCGACACATCCCCCGGCATCGATCGCGTCAGGATCTGCCCCGCGATGAACGTCCCGCATAGGATCCCCACCGTGCCCGCCGTCGCCGCGCTCGACTGCCCCAGCGGCCGATGTGCGTCCTGCACGTGCCCGTTCATATAGTACACGATCAGCGGCGTGTACAGCCCGAAGCTGGACGCCTGCAGCAGCGCAGCCGCATAATATGCGCTGATGTCCGTCCCGAATGTGTACAGCAGCGACTTCAGCACATAGGACGCGCCGCACACGATCAGCAGCCGCGACGCGCCGAACTTCGACACCAGCCACGCGCAGACCGCCATGGCTGGCAGCTCCGTCAGCGCCTCAATGCCGTGCAGCGTGCCCACCATCGACCCGTCCACGCCGATGGCCTCCAGGAAGTTGACCTGATACAGGAACGTCAGGTTGTGGGTGATAAACAGCCCGATGATCCCAATCAGCAGCAGCGGCAGCCGCGGATTCGCCCGAAACAGCGCCCCATACGAGATGCGCGGCACGGTCGCGCTCACCGTCTGAGCAGCGCCCTCCACCGGCTTCAGCTGCCACACAATGGCCATGAACACCACCGAACAGCACGCCGCGAACGGAAAAATCACGTTCACGCCCGATGGCAGCATCGCAATCGCCCGCCCCATCCCCAGGCACATCAGCGCGTAGGACGCCGACCCCATGCCCCGCAGCACGCCGAAGTTCAGCCGCACGCCCGCGTTCACATACTCCATCGCAATCGTGTTCGTCAGCAGATGATAGCACTCGCCAAACCCCACAGCCACCATGAACAGCGCGCTCATCATCCAAACCGGCGAGGGCAGCGCGATCACGCCGTACAGATGCAGCGCGATCACTGCCTCGCAAGTCGCGATCAGCGCGATCGTCAGCGCCAATAGCTTACGCGCCGAGAGCAGCCGCTTCCCGATGATCCAGCCAAACACCGGCTGCAGCGCGATCGTCAGCACGAACGCCAGCGTCAGCAGCGAGTACGACAGCGACCGGTCCTTCACCCAGTTCGCCGAGAACGTGGACAGCGGCCCATATGAAAACATGAACGCGATCATCGCCAGCGCATAGAACACCACCGGCCGGGCGGGCCTTTTCGATGCGGCTTTAGGCTGAGTCATTGGGGTAGCACACTCCTTCGTGTTGGCCGATTGCCGACAAACAGTATACACCACCCAGCGTTAAATGGGATAGCAACGAGTCGTCCGCCCGTGTAATACACCCATCAAAATCGATTGTTAAGAATCCATTCCCCGCTTGACTTCTCCACCCCGTCTGTGATAGAATAATCCCTGTCAGTTCGAGCGCGGCGATGCAAAACCGCACCCGACCGACACCTCTGGCGGCTCCGAGCCACGTGCTGGCGTAGCTCAATTGGCAGAGCAGCTGATTTGTAATCAGCAGGTTGCGGGTTCGAGTCCCATCGCCAGCTCCACGGTATTCATGGCGATGGACGGAGTCTTGACAGCGGAATATGGATGGGTTCCCGAGTGGCTAAAGGGAGCAGACTGTAAATCTGCCGTCGACGACTTCGGTGGTTCGAATCCACCCCCATCCACCAACAAGCGGGAATGGCGGAATTGGCAGACGCGCTAGATTCAGGTTCTAGTGTGCAATACGCACATGCAGGTTCAAGTCCTGTTTCCCGCACCAAAAGCGAACGTTGAAAACGTTCGCTTTTCTCATTGTTCGGACCACATAACGTACAATCTCGCTTCATAGCAATGGGAAATGTTCGTATTTAAACTTTTACCCCCAAACGTTAGTGGCGTACTTCTTCGTTACTTTGTATCTGTTCCATGCGAGGTGCATTGACCTGTGTCAAGCCAATCGCTTCTGCTCTCGAATTCGCATAATCCTCGTGCATAGCGACTCCGGATGGTAGATCAATGGCAAACCAGCGATCCCATGTATAGTGCTGATCTTTGTATTACCCAACATCTACATCGATCCATACATACACAGGGACTGCCTGTAGTTTACCGCCAACACGATGACATACGAAGAAGCTGCCACGCTTCATTTCGATCAACCCCTGTCCCATTCTACAGCATGGGTTCACGATCGGCAAGTCTGATCAAAGATCATCAGTTCTTTAAGATTGGCTTCTCCTGAGTCATAATCTCGAACTTGGATTTCATTTGTGTGTTTCCAGTATCTGCGACTTCCTTACGCTTGCCTTTAAAGATGCGCTGATATACCTTCTTAAGCGTGTCGGTTGCAGAGTATACCATCCGCTCGCAGGCATACTTGTCGGGTACGCCCAATGCCAGCATGATCGAGGCATTATAATGGCTGAAATCATGGAACCGACAGTTGGTCTTCAGCTCATCGCGTAGGTCAACATTGATGTGGACGGCGAATACCACCCGGAATGGTTCGTCGTGGATGGCGAAACCCCCACCGCAAACGGTGGGGGTCACGTCGAGACACAATAAACGGAGTCGGAGGGTGAAGCTCCTCCATTGGCGGAGAGCTAGGGATTTGAACCCTAGGTGCGCTATTAACGCACACACGATTTCCAGTCGTGCGCCTTAGACCACTCAGCCAGCTCTCCGTGGTCAACGCAGGATATTATAGCACAGTTGGAGGGGGAATGCAAGATGTTTGGGGGCGTTTTTTTCTGGATTGAGGGATTTTGCGGGAAATGGGTTGGCGAAAGGGGGTGTTTTCGGTATAATGAGGGGTGAAGGGCCTCGCGGTGGGGCGGTTGGGAGGCGGTTTTACGGATGATGAAGAGATGGGTGGCGGGGTTGCTGGCGATGGCGCTGATGGGGTGGGGGGCGCAGGGGGTGGCGGAGGTTGGGGTTTTGGTGCGGGGGTGGGCGGCGGGGGATGGGGATGCCATGCGGGCTGTGGCGGCGGTGTACAGAGGGGTGGCGGCCGATGTGGCGGTCACTTATGAGGCGGTGGCTAGGGACGGATATGAGGGCGCGGAGATGGCGGCGATGCGCGGGGGGACGGGCGCTGATCTGCTCTATGTGTCCGGCTATGAGCCGGGCTTGGCGCTCTGGAACTCGGGGTTGCTGTTGGATCTGAAGGACATGCCGGAGCTGGAGGAGAACTTTTCGCCGGCGCTGCGGCAGCCATGGTCTTCGCCAGAAGGGAATCTGTTCGCGGTGCCGCTGTATGGGGCGGTGCACGCGGTGTACTGCAATATCGATCTGTTCCGAGCTCATGGGCTGAATCCGCCGGGCACTTGGGACGAGTTTGTGGCGATCTGCGAAGCGCTGCGCGGCGCTGGGCTTGTGCCGCTGGCGAACGCGGCTTCGGATGGAGAGGCGCTGTTTGAGGACGGATTTTTGGCGATGCTGCCGAACTATGTGGGCGGGATCGGGGACCGCGAGATGTACCAATCGGGCGAGCGGTCTCTGGGCGACGGCGCAATGCAGGAGGCGCTGACGGACTTTGCGCAGTTGGGGCGCTACCTATTAAGGGGAGCGTCCGAGGGCACGTCGGCGATGGCGCGGTTTGCGGGCGGCGAGGCGCTGATGTGCATGGCCACAAGCGCGGAGATGGCGGCCTTGGATGGCGCGGCGTTCGAGTGGGATGTGTTCGCGATGCCCGCGCATGCGGCGGAGCGCACGGTGGTGTGCTTTCGCCCGGAGGCGGGGATCGCGGTGAACCCGCGAGGCGCGAACGTGAAGGCGGCGACGGATTTCTTGCAGTGGCTGGCGGGTCCGGACGGCATGGACCTGCTAGGGAATGTGCTGCCGGACGGCCATTTTCCGATGATCGACGCGCCGATGGCGCTGGATGAGGCGCACGAAAACGCGCTGCTGGCGCTGCTGGACGGGCGGGAGTCGGACGTGCCGTTCGTGCGGCGGGGGACGCCGATGTACGAGGTGATGAGGGGCGCGGCGCTGAGCGTCATCGCGGGCACGCAGACGCCGCAGGGCGCGGCGGACGCGATGGTGGCGGGGTTTGTGCCGTGGGTATAGAAGGATGAGGAGGGTGCTAACATGCTGAGGAAGGATCGGGAACTGGGCCGGGAAGAGGCGATGCGGCTGCTGAAATTGGCGAAGCATGGGACGCTGTGTCTGGCGGCGGACGAAATGGGGTATCCGTATGCCGTGCCGATCAACTGCGCGTTGGTGGACGGGGCGCTGGTGTTCCATGGGGCGCCGATTGGGACGAAGATCAAGGTGTTGGGGCGGGACGATCGGGCGAGCTTTGTGGCGGTGCTGAGCTATGTGGGGGTCGAGGCGCGGTTTTCGGCGGACTACGAGAGCGTGATCGCCAAAGGGCGCGTGGAGCGGGTGGAGGACGCGGAGGAGCGGCTGCGGCTGCTGCGGGCGTTCACGGCGAAGGTTTTCGATGTGACGGAGGCGTCGATCGACGAGCGCGTGCGCCAGGCGCTGGGCGCGACGTGGGTACTCAGGATGTCCATCGACGAGCTGACCGGAAAGCGAGCGCCCAAGGCATAGAGCCGCACCCGCGAACGCGCCGCGCGTTTCTTTCAGAATCTAGAGGCATAGCAAAAAGCACCCCACAGCTTGGGCGGAACGCGGAGCTCCATCTCCCGTCCAATTATCCCGATATGCCGTGACGATGCGCCGTATCCGATGAAGGAGACGGCGCATTTCACGCGTTGGGTGCGGGATCAGTCGAGGACGCTGATGTTGACGCTGTAGATTTTACCCTGGAACTTGCTGCCTTGGATGGTGTACTCCTCTGTGACGGGCGTGCCGCGCTGCATGCCGACTTCGGCCAGCTCGTCCATGGAGATCTGGTTGCCGATCGTGTGCTCGATGCGGCACTCGCCGACCAATTCATGATTGACCGTCATCGCGGCATGGCCGCCCTTGCCCATGCCGCCGCCGTCGTAGGTAAACTGCACGCTGATGCGGTTGCGCTCGTCGGACAGAGGTTTTGCCGCCCTGGCGAAATAGCGCTCGCGGCCCAGCCAATTGTAGCAGAAGCAGGGCGCGCCGTCCTTGATGTACAGGCTGTAGCCGCCGAACCGCCCGCCCTGCGCAAAGATCACGCCATCGCTGTGGCCGGGCGCGATTTCGATCTCCGCGGTGATGCGGAAGGAGTGATTCTTGATGGATAAAAACGCGTGCTCGCCGATGCCGTCCATGCCCTGATATAGCGTGACTTCCTTGCGGTCGCCGAATACCGTGGGGCGCTTGGCGATGTCGGCGTTCATGTACTTGCCAAAGAATGGGTCCATGGGGAACACATTGTGCTTGATCCCTTCGGCATAAAACACTTTTTTGAGTTCTTCCAGCTTGTCGGGACACTGGGCTGCGAGATCCGTGGTCATGCTGAAATCCGCATCGACATGGTACAGTTCCCAGGGGGCGTCTGCGGTCCGCGCGTACAGCGGCTTCGCGTCCCAGGGCAGCTTGTCGATGACGCCCGCGAACCAGCCCTCGTGGTAGACGCCGAAACACCCGCTGACGTTGAAGTACTGCGTGGTTCGCTTGCCGGGCGCGGCCTGTTGATCGAAGGCGTACTTCATGCTGACGCCCTCCATGGGGCGCTGTTCGATGCCGTTGACCGCCTTTGGGATCGGTATGCCGCAAATTTCGTAGACGGTCGGCGCGACGTCGATGACATGATGGAACTGGCTGTGCACCGCGCCATGCGCCTTGTATTTTGACGGATAATGGACGATGCAGCCGTTGCGGGTGCCGCCAAAGTTTGAGGCGACCGTCTTGCAGTACTCGAACGGCGAATCCAGCGCGATCGCCCAGCCCGCGGCATAGTGGTTGTAGGCCATTTCCGTGCCCAGCTCCTCTTTATGGGCATGCACGGTTTCGAGCGGCTCAAAGATGCCGTTGAGCGAGCTGTTTTCGTTAAAGGCGCCGTGCTTCCAGCCCTCGGCGGAGGCGCCGTTGTCGCCCAGGATGTAGTAGATCAGGGTGTTTTCCAGCTCACCCATGTCCTCAAGCGCGTCGATGACGCGGCCGATCTGGTCATCCGTGTGGCGCGCGAAACCGGCGTAGATCTCCATCTCGCGGATGTAGAGCTGCTTTTGCTCCGGCGCAAAGCTGTCCCAGTCCTCGATAAAGTCCGGCTTTTGGGCCAGCTTCGTGCCCGCTGGGATGATGCCCATCTTTTGCATGTTCTCATGGGTGCGCGCGCGCAGCACATCCCAGCCATCGTCGAACCGGCCCTTGAACATGTCTCGATAGCGCTCGGGCGCGTGGTGCGGGGCGTGGGTCGCGCCGGGCGCGAAATAGGTGAAGAAGGGCTTGTCGGGCGTCAGCGCCTTGATGGAGCGCACCCATGCGATGCACTGGTCCGCCAAGTCCTCGGTCAGGTGGTAGTCCGGTCGGTCGGGCACCTCGATGCGGTTCAGGCCGTCGATCAGCGCAGGCCGGTACTGGTTCGTTTCGGCGGCGATGAACCCATAGAACTTGTCGAACCCCGAGAACACCGGCCAGTGATCGAAGGGGCCGGAGGCGGAGGTCTCCCAGGCCGGGACCTCGTGGCATTTGCCGAACTGGGCCGTGGCGAACCCGTTCATGCGCAACACCTGCGCCATGGGGGTGACGGTGCTGGGGCGGGTGCTCAGGTTGCCGGGATACGCCGTGCCGAGCTCGGTAATCTGGCCCATATTGACGGAATGGTGGTTGTAGCCGGTGAGCAGGGCGGCGCGGGTCGGGGCGCAGATGGAAGTCGTGTGAAAGCGGTTGAAGCGCATGCCGCCGCACGCGAGCCGTTCCGCCGTCGGCATGGGTACCGGGCCGCCGAATGGGCTCGAGCAACCAAATCCCATGTCGTCGATCAGGAAAATCAGCACATTCGGCGCGCCGTCCGGCGGCTTGACGGCAAACCTGGGCGGTGGGGGCGGCGGATTCTCATCCGCGAACATCACCTCGCACGGCGCGTAGACAGGCTCGCGGATGGGCAGATGCGTGCGGTCTGGCACGAACGGGACGCTGGGATCTTGATAGTTCTTCATGGTGGATTCTCCCTTCTCAATTGGCGTAGCCATATTTGCAGGCCGCGCGCTGCTCATGCGCGGCGCGCCGGGTCGCCGCTTTCCAGGATCGCATGGGAGATGGCGCGCTGGGTCCGAACAAAGCAACACAGTCCCATAATCAGCACCGCTGGCGAGATCGCCGCCAGCACAAATCCGGTTCTGACGAAGAACAGATCCCCTGTGAACTTGATGAATCCGACCCCCGCGGCGAACGCCGCGATGAAGGTGCGCAGATACGCCAGAAACGTCCGTTCATTCGCGAGCCACGTCCGTATGACGGCCATTTCGTCGGTGACAGAGCGCATTTTGAGTAGGGCATGGGGTTGTTGCACGGTTCAAGTCTCCTCACTTAGGGTTGTCCCGCACGCATTCAGCGCGTCCGTTCCGGTTTTTCTGTTCAGGTTGGACGGTCAGAACGCCTTGCTGATCATGTTCAATCCGATCATCAACATCAACAAGGACATGATGACCGCGTTGTTTTGGACGAGCCACACGCGCATGGCATCCAGTGCGCTGTCCAGCCGCCTGCCTGCGATCAGAAAAGCGGCTGTCGGCACAATGATCGAACAGCTGGCGATCAGCGTGTAGGCGAGGGCGGCTGCAAATTCATGCGCGGCCGATGCGTTCAGAGCGCCGACGGCGGCCCCTGCGCTGATCGACAGCAACATGTTTTTGGGATTCAGTGCCGACAGGAACGCGCCGAAGCCGGCTGCACCCAGCGGACGGATTCTGCTCATCTTGTCAAACCACTTCGGCGTCTTCGCTTCCTCACCGGCCTTCGGACGCCCCAAAAACTCTTTGACGGCGAACAGGATGAGCAGTGCGCCGAGGGCGAGTGCGATGATCCTGCCGAGCGCGCTCGGATCGCCCTGAGCAGCCGCGCCCGCGCGCATGCACAGCATGGCGATCGTAAAGACCGCGGCGTTTCCCAGTATCCAGCCCAGCATATAACAGATGCTGTTTTTGCGCGCCTGGTCGCTGAGCAAAATCAGAATCAGGCCGACGATGGGGAATGGACTGATCAGAACGCCGACTGCGGGCGACAGCATCGCCGAGAATATGGCTCCCATAGAGTGCGCTCCTTTCTCGATGCGCCCAACGCGGATGCGGAGCGAATTGACATCCACTAGCATGCCTAGAAAACCCGCGGTCAATACCCAGCCCCAGTTTGAAGTGCCCGTTGAGCTTCGCGCGGAGTTGGTGTATACTGGGGATGGCTGAATATGGAACTGCACGGGGATATTTGATGGAGGTGAAAACCAGATGGCAAAGAGGTTGCGCATGATGGCCCTGGTCGGGGCGATGTGTCTGCTGATGGCAGTGTTTGCTCAGGCCACAACCCGCGCGGAGCACGCGGCGCCATGGACGGAGATTCCGCAGATTGACAGTTCGACCGCGCGCATTCCGATCACCGACGCGATTTATCAGTTGCTGACAGAACAGTATCAACTGCAGGGCCCCAAACCGATCTGTTCCAAGACACACGGCGCTTGGCTGAATCTGGCCGACAAGAAAGCGGACATTCTATTCACCGTCGAGCCCACCGACGAAGAGATGCAGTACTTGACGGAGCGGGGCGTCAAACTGGAGGTGAAGGTGTTCGGGTACGACGGCCTGGTGTTCCTCGGCAACCAGGACAATCCGGTCGAAAACCTGACCTCCGATCAGATTCGCGGCATCTACGCAGGCGCGATCACCAACTGGTCGGCTGTGGACGGTGGCGACGACGCGGGCATCGACGCCTACATCCGCGACGCGCAGTCGGGCAGTCAGCGGCTGTTCGAGAAGCTCGTGTGGACCGGGTATGAGATGCCCGACTTCTCCGCGCCAAGCTACAAAGTCGGCGAGATCGAGTCGATCGCCTCCGCGTTTACCATGACCGAGTTCGGGGAGATGGACGCCATCGTGGAAGGCGTCTCCGAGCACAAATACGCCATCGGATTCAACATCATGTCCTTTGTCAGCGACAAATACCTGCATCCGTGGAACGACGAGGACCTAGGTCGGATGGTGCGCGCCAGCGGCGACGTGAACCTGCGCAGCGGACCGGGCCTTGGGTACAAGAGCGTGGGCGCCATCAAGCAGGGCGACATGCTGCCGTATCTGAAGCAGGAGTCCACAGACGAGCGCGGCGTGAAGTGGTACAAGGTGCAGAGCGCGGATCAGGGTGAGGTTTGGGTCTCGTCGCGCTACACAGACACGCATGAGCTGATCCCGCCTGCGGTCAAGCTGTTCAGTATCGATGGCGCGGAGCCCAACACCGAGCACTTCGCCGCCGGCGACTACCCATTTGTGACCACCTCCATCGTCGCCATCCGCATGGATGAACCGGAGGACAGCCCCGCCCGCCAGTTGTTCAACTGGGTCGGCAGCGAGGAGAGCCGCCAACTCATCGCGGCCAACAGCACGCTGGCGGTCGATTTCTCCGAGCCGTATGCGTACACAGGCGAGGGGAAATAAGCTGAATGCTGATCGGTGAAGCACCGGGTTCGCGCACATCCACAGAAGGCCCGCTCAACCCAGCCACTTGGGTTGAGCGGGCCTTGCTGTCTGTGATTGGCGGACCTCAATCGAGTGCTATCTGCACCTGTGCCGCCCGAGAATGGCCTTCAGCGCGAGGAGCGCCTCGCTCAACACGGCCCTTTCGCACACGGTACATTCCTCAAGCAATCCATCGAGCGAAAAAGTCGTGCGGACGCGCAGCAATGTGGCGTCGTCATAGAACAGGTCGTCGAGCGTCATGCCAAACGCAGTGGCAATCCGCAAATAGGTCATGACGCTGGCCTGATCGCGCCCCACTTCCAGGCTGCTCCAGTATTGGGCGCTGATGGACGCGCGCTCTGCCGCGTTTTGCTGAGATAGGTTGAGTGCTTTGCGCGCATGCCGAATGCGCTGTCCGACTTCCTTGAGGTTGATGCTGTTATTCTTCTCCATTTCCTTGCTCCTGTCATCATTTTCTGGGTATGGTTTGTGGCATAACCAGACCCGCCATGATAGGATACTTTGTGTATCACCTCGCCGGAAGGCGTTCTGGTTGAAGAGCATGCGGTCAACGCTGTGGAAACTGGCCGGCAGAGGCTTGCCCTGGCACTGTGAGGAGGGAAGCGCACATGGATGGCAAGGCCGGAAGGCAGAAAAAGATGCGGATTGTCTCGGAGATCGATCCGGTCTACGACAACAAAGACTGGCGCTTGAAACTGCTGCGCGTCTGGGGCTACATTCGCGTGTCCTCAGACAGCCGCGACCAGGAAAACAGCCTGAAGCATCAGCGCGCCCATTACGAACGATTCATCGCCCAGTTCCCGAATTGGCAGTTTGGCGGCATCTTTTCTGATGATGGCATCAGCGGCACCAGTGTCAGGAATCGAACGGGATTTCGGGAGATGGTCGAGGCGTGCGAAGCGGGCCTGGTCGATTTGATCGTGGTCAAGGACGTGTCCCGTTTTGCCCGCAATGTGATCGACTGCCTGAATACCGTGCAGGAGTTGCTGACGTTGGATCCGCCCGTGGGCATCTACTTTGAGAGTCACAATTTGAACACGCTGGACGCAGGCAACAAGATGTTCCTGACGATGTTCGCGATGTTCGCGGAGTTGGAGAGCGAGCTGAAATCCAAGTCCGTTCAGTTTGGACTCAGTGAACTGTATGCATCGGAGCGCTATCTCTGCCCGGCGATGAACTTGCTGGGCTATGACAAGGACGGCAAGTATGGGCTGAAAATCGAGCCTGAGGGCGCCAAGACAGTCCGCTTGATCTATGACCTGTTCCTGTCAGGCTATTCCACAAAGAAGATCGCCGCCGTGCTGTCCGATCTGAAACTGCCCACCGCCACCGGCAAGCTGGCGTGGTCAACAGCCGCTGTGGCTTCGATTTGCGGCAATGAGAAGTATGCGGGCGCAATCCTCATGCAAAAGGGATTCACGATCAATTTTCTGACGCATCAGATCAAGCGCAACACCGGGCAGAAAAGGATCTATTATGAAACGGATCACCACGAGCCCATTGTCTCCATGGACGAGTTCGCGCGGGCACTGCTGCTCCTGGAGGCCAATCATGAGTCGCCGTTCTTTAACCACTTGTACGAAGTGAAGGCAATCAGGCGAGGCTTGCTGGCTGGATTTATGCCCATGAATCCCGCGTTCGGGGGTTATGATGCCGGGCATTATTTGGCGGCGCTGGTGATGGCCAAAATACCGCCGATGAGCGCTAGTGCCGAGGTGGCTCACATTGCGGGAACAAAGCGCGTGCGGCGGGAGCTGTTCAGCGATAAGGATGCGGCGATCCTCACCTTATCTGAGTATGGCATCCAGTTCAGCGCGGGTTGCGTTTCATTGTTGAGGGAATCCGCCCAGGTCGAGGTGTTGCTGCACCCGGGCGAGCAGTTGATCGCGGTGCGAAAAGCTGTGCCGCGCAACAAAAACGCGGTGCCTTGGAGCACCTGCGCGATCTGGGCCAGAGAATTGTCTCAGGTCATTTTTGAGCTGATGGGCTGGCGAATGGACTGGAAGTACAGGCTGGCAGCGAACTACCTCACAAAGAACGGCGAGCAGGTCATCTTCTTCGACCTGAACTGCTGCGAGTACCGCTTCCGAAACGGCGAGCGCCATGAGCGATCCAAGCGGGCGATACCCATTGAATGGCTGACCGAGTTTGGCGATGGGCTGCCTGAGCAGATGCTGCTGTGCAGGCGGGCGCTGGCCGATCACTTGGCGCGCTGGGACATCGATGCGCCGGCTGCCGCGGTGGAGTCGTTCGGCTTCAAGCCGATCTCGCGCGGCGAGGCGTCGAAACGAATCGAGGAAATGAGGGCGCGCCATGAATGAAAAAGAACAGCTGGGCGTCGAGCTTTTGACCGAAACTGGCAAGAAGAGCCGGGGCGGGCTCAAGGAGTACAGCGAGGCGAGGGCGGGTACTGTGCAGCGCGTGCGCGGTGACTTCCTGTCGCCGGTGTTCAAACCCAGAATCACGTTCGCTTTCGACAGCATCACGTTCAATATGTCCTGTGTGAATCTGTTCCCGGGGGATCAATATGTGGTCGTGGGCATGGACGGCGATCATCTGCGCGTCATCATCGAACCGTGCATGCCGTATGACAGGGATTCGCTGAAATTCGCGAACCGAAAGAACGACCGTAATGAGCCAAGGAAGTGCATGACCAGAATCTTTTGCAACATGGTCTACACCTTCATGAACTGGAACCGCGAGGCCAAATATCGGTGTATGGCCATTTTTCAGGAGTTCGACGATCACAAGCTCATGGTGTTCAACTTGGATGAGTGTTCGCAGGTCATCACGGAGACTGTGGAGTCCGCGGATGGCACGAAGAAGCGGAACACCACCATCAACATGCCGCCAGAATGGCAGGGGCGTTTCGGCTACACGCCTGAAGAGCTCGATGCCAAGAACCGATTGGACACGACCAGTACGTTCATCACGGTTGACAACAAATCGGGCGAACGCCGCCATGCGCAGATCATCGCAAAGCTCCCCACGCCGGAAGAGCTGATCCATAGGCCCTATGGTGGGATCCGGACAAGGCAGGAGGCTGAGGAAGATGATTAGCCTCACGATGCGCATCTGTCTCGTGTCAAAGCGGATGTATCTGACATGCCGCGTGATCGGGTTGCTTGGAAATCCGACGCACCTGAACTTCTGGTATGACGAGCTCAATGGGAACTTGATCATTTCGCCAGCGCAAAAAGATGATCTGGATGCCTATGAGATTCCGGGATACTTCTGGAAAGCCACAAAACACTCATGCATCGTCGCCCGAATCGCCTTTTTGACCGCGCTTCAATACAGGCTCGGCTGGGAGGAAGGCAGCCGGTACCGCTTTCAGGGCAGCCTTGTGGAATCTGGCGATATGCCGGCGGCCGTATTCGATCTCGCTAACGGAACGCGGATCATCTGAGCGCGCCGCTATGGGTTGTGCGCGCTTCATCATTCGTGGCGTGGAGGATGCGTCTAAAGTTCGTGCTGCAGATGCTGTCCGATGAGGTGCAATCACTGGACATGCCAAATTCCATCTACGCAGGCACCGTACGGATTGAATGCATCGCAGGCGCTTGCGGGATGGTCGGGGGGTGTGATAGGATGGGTGCATATGAATGGAGGGGTTTACGTGGAGCTGGAGCGGGTTGTGCAGGGATTGGCGGGGGTGCGCGGGGTTTTGGCGGTGGGACTTGGTGGGTCACGGGCAGGGGGGACGAACGGGGTGGGGTCGGACTGGGATTTGGGGGTCTATTATGAGGGGGACGGGCTGGATGTGGAGGCGCTGGGTGCGGCGATGACGGCGCTGGATGACGGGCATCGGGCGGAGGTTTTGAACGGGCCCGGGGCATGGGGGCCTTGGGTGAACGGGGGCGGGTGGCTGACGGTGGATGGGGAGGCCGTGGATGTATTGCTGAGGGATGTGGGGAAGGTGCGGGCGGTGGTGGACGACTGCGTGGCGGGTCGGATCACGATCGACTATCAGTGCGGGCATCCGTTCGGGTTTTTGAATGTGATATACGCGGGCGAGACGCACTTTGCGGTGCCGCTCTGGGAGGGAGAGGAGCGGGCCTTGAGCGGTTTGAAGGCGCGGCTGGGCGGGTATCCGGCGCAGATGGGGCGCGCTCTGGTGGAGCGGTTCATGTGGGAGGGTTGGTTTGCGCTGGAGGGGACGGGGAAGGCGGCGCGGCGTGGGGATTTGAGCTATGCGCTGGGTAGCGTGTATCGGGTGGTGACGAGTTGGGCGGTGGTGGTGCACGCGCTGAACGGGGTGCATTGGATGAACGAGAAGGGTGCGTTGAAGCGGGCAGCGGAGATGGCAGTTGCGCCGGAGGGGATGGAGGCGCGGGTGAAAGGCGTGTTTGGCATGATGGCGGGCGGGGATGTGGAGGGAGCGCTGAAGGCGCTGGTCGAGATGCAGGACGAGCTGCGCCACTTGACCAAGCGCTACGCGGTACCCGAGCAAAAGATCCGCTAACGCACGCCCGAGCTAGGCGAAGCCACAAGGGGTCCAGGGGGATTATCCCCCTGGCGGAGGTCCAGGAGGTGGAACCTCCTGGCGCCCCCTCAACCCGCGCGACTGTCGTTGCGGGGGAGGCATGATCTGCGTTTGAAGATGACGCAACATGGGAGCGCCCCGCTGCAGGCGCGCGGGCACAAAATGACCGTTGCCGGGCAGCCGTGAGGCGAGCCCGGCAACGGCACGAACGCCGGGAAATGGGCGTGCGGTTGATTGGAGGAAGGTCCTTCGGCTGCGGCCTCAGGATGACGGGGAGAGAGAGGATCGTGTGTACCTCAGGCCCTACAGGGACGTGATGCGGCGGGATTCGCCCGGGGCCAGGTGCAGGGGTGCGCTGGCTCCACCATAGTGCAGCTGCATGTGCGCAGGGTACTGCGCGACGGCGCGGATGTCCAGGCTCGACAGTGCGCCGCCCGCCCACTCGATGTCCAGCTCATAGCCGCCCATGCAGCGCAGTCCGGTGATCTTTCCGTCCGTCCAGGCACTGGGCAGGGCGGGCAGGATGTGGATTTGGCCGGGCTCGGAGCGGACGAACAGCTCGCAGAGGCCCGCGGTGGCGCCAAAGTTGCCGTCGATCTGAAAAGGCGGGTGGGCGCAGAGCAGGTTCGGGTAGGAACCGCCGTGATGGAAGTTGGCGGTGTCAGCCTCGACCAGCCTCAACTGGGCGTCCAGCAGTTTTTTTGCGCGGTCGCCGTCGCCCAGGCGCGCCCACATGTTGATCTTCCAGGCCAGGGACCAGCCGGTGCCGTCGTCGCCGCGCGCGTTCAGGGTGGCGGCGCAGGCTTCGTATAGGTCCGGCGTGTCGCGGGTGATCAGGTGGGCGGGGTGCAGCGCGTAGAGATGGGACGTGTGGCGGTGGTGCGGGTCTTGCTCCGGATAGGGGCGATCCCACTCGAGGAGCCTGCCGTCGGGCCCAATCTGCAGCGGGCGCAGGCGACGCAGCAGCTCGCGGGCGGGCTTCTGATCCGGTTCATCGAGGCCCAGCACGTCCAGCGCGCGCAGATAATGCTGCAGCACCTCCATGGTGATGGCCTGGGTCATGGCGGCGGCGTCGGAGAGGCTGTGGGCCTCATCGCCGAGCAGGAATAGGTTTTCCGGAGAGCTGGCGGGATAGAAGCGGTACTCGCCGGTTTCATCCGGATCGCAGCTGTCGATGGCGAACTGGGCGGCGGCGCGGAGGGCAGGCAGGGCGCGAGACGCCAGGAAGGCGCGGTCCTGGGTGTAGTCGAAGTGCTCCATCATGTGGCGGGTGAGCCACGCGAAGGCCTGGTTCCACCACGCCCAGACAGAGCAGCCCTCCAGGCCGTCGCCCACGGCGTGGGCCAGTCCCCAGAGGTCCGTGTTGTGGTGGACGACCGCGCCGCGCGCGCCGTAGACCTGCCTTGCGACGGTTTTACCGGTGACCAGCAGCCGGTCGATGAGGTCGAACAGCGGGCCGTGCAGTTCCGACAGATTGGCGCACTCGGCGGGCCAGTAGTTCATCTGGGTGTTGATGTTCACGGTATAATTGCTGGACCAGGGCGCGCGCAGCTCGCTGTTCCAGATGCCCTGCAGGTTGGCGGCCTGGGTGCCCGGTCGGGAGCTGCAGATGAGCAGATAGTGGCCATACTGGAACAGGAGCTCGTAGAGGCGGGCGTCGGGCTCGCCTTTTCTGAGCAGTTCGTCGGTGGGGAGGTCGGGCAGCCTGTCGCCGCCCAGGTCCAGGGACACGCGGCTGAAGAGCGCGCGGTGGTCGGCGATGTGGCGCGCCTTGAGCGCATCGTAGGACATCGCTTCGGCGGCGGCCAGTTCGGCGTCGGCTGCGGATTGCCAGCCCGTCGGATTGGCATAGGATGTGCGCGCGCAGAGCCGGATGATGGCGCTGCTTGCGCCGGTGACGCGGAGGGACGCGCCGGTGGCTGTGACCTGGCCGCCGTCTGTCTCGATGCTCAGCATGGCGCGGGCGCGGATGCCCGGCGCGTCGTAGCGGATGGGGTCGGCGCAGTCCAGGTAGCTGGGTGCGCACAGGCTGGGGCAGGCGACGTCCAATGTGAGCCGGTTTGAGTCGGCGCGGACTTCATGGCGCAGTTGGCATCCCAGGTCGAGTTCGAAACAGACCGCGCCGGGGACATCCGCCGTCCAGCGCAGCACGAAGACCTGGTCCGGGGCGCTGACGAAGGCTTCTCGGGTGTGGCGCGCGCCGCACGCGGTGAAATCGGTGGAGGAGACCGCGTCGTCCAGGCTGAGGGCGCGGCGGTAGTCGGTGACTTCGCGCAGGGCCGGCGCGGACAGGCGCAGCTCGGCCAGGGGCAGATAACCCGCGCTGAAGGAGCCGGTGAGGTGTTGCTCGACATAGCGCTCGGCGGCGCCGCATTCGCCCGCGTCCAGCAGGCGGCGGGCCTCGGACAGGTCGGCCTTGGTGCCGTTGGGCGCACCGGGGCCGGTGCCGGACCAAAGGGTGTCCTCGTTGAGGGGGAGGCGCTCGGCGGCGGGGTGGCCGAAGACCATCGCGCCCAGCCGGCCGTTGCCGAGGGGGAGGGATTCGTTCCAGTTGCGGGCGGGTGCTAGGTAGTGCAGTTGGCGCATGGCGGGAGCCTCCTTGTGGGAAACGATGACTGTTCCCTCACACTGAGTATAGATACCCCGCCCCCGCCTGTCAAGTTGCACCTGCTGAGCGCTAAAGGCATGTGCATTTGGCAGTGCGACCGGCCCTCCGCGCCGTCATCCTTCGCTTGCGTTCAGGGTGACGCCGTGGGTTGGGCGGATGTGTACACGCCTTGCGCCTCCGATCATCCATGTGTTATACTACACCAAACCCCATCAAAGATCGGACTTGAGAAAGAGCGCAACCGCACATGAAACACGTCCTCGCCATCCTGTGGAAGAATCGACTCAACACCGCGGCCTATTTGGTCTGCGGCATTTTGTGCACCTTTTTGGAGGCCTACAGTCCCGTCATGCTCCAGCGCGTGCTGGACGCGTTTGGCGGCGGCACGCTGTCTGCGGCCCTCATTTGGTCCTATGGCGCGGTGCTGGGCGCGCAGTATCTGCTGAACTATCTGGACAACGCGCCGGACATCCGGCTGGAAAACCGCGTGTACCTGGGCTTCAAGCTGATGGCGCTGGAAAAGATGCGCACGGTCTCGTTCCGCGCGTGCCAGGCACTGGGCGCGGGCGGGCTGATCGCGCGGATCGAAAACGGCGCCCAGGCCGGGCGCGGCATGCTGTACTCGTTCTGGCTGCGGCTGCTGGCCTGGCTGGTCCCGGGCCTCATTTTCAGCCTGGTCTTCATCGAGCGGATTGATCCGTCGATCATGCTATACATCGCCGCGGGATATGTGGCCGTGTTCATCACCAGCAACCTGCTGCTGAAGTATCTGTACCGCGTCAAGGCCAAGATATTGGACAATGAGGAGCTGCTGAACCACTACCTGGTACGCGGGTTGATGGAGCTGTCGGTTTTCCGCACGAACCGGCGGTACCGCGCCGAGATCCAGCGCGCCGAGGCTGCCGCTGCCCAGGTCACCGGCGCGAAGGTCGCCATGCGTATGATTCACGAGGCGTTCTTCACGCTGTTCGCGCTGCTGGTACTGGCGATCAAGGTCTTTATCCTGCTGACCGCCATGCGCGGCGGTGCGCTGACGGTCGGCTCGGTGGTGGCGCTGCTGGCGCTGATCGACCAGGCTTACACCCCCATCGCAATCGGCAATGTGCTGTATGTGCAGTATCGGCTGGACCAGTCCGCATTCGGGCGGCTGAAGGCGTTTTTGGACCTGCCGGACGACCCGCGCCTGGTGGCGGGCGGCGCGGTGACCCATGCAGAGGGCAACATCGAGCTGAGGCAGGTGACGGTGGATTATGAGGGCAGGCTGGCGCTGTCCGCTGTGGACATGGCGCTGCGGGCGGGCAGGTCAACCGCGCTGGTGGGCGAGAGCGGCAGCGGAAAATCCACGGTGGCGAAGCTCGTTTCCGGCCTGCTGATGCCCGATGGCGGCAGCGTGCGCGTGGGCGGCCAGGATATGGCCGAGATGGCGCTGGAAGACTACTTCCGCCACGTGTGCTACTGCGCACAGGACGCGCCGGTGTTCAATGGCACACTGCGGGAAAACCTGGACTTTGGGGAGGGAATCGCGGATGATGTGCTGCGCGCCGCGCTGGGCGCGTGTGAGCTGAGTGCGCTGGTGGCGGGCCTGCCCAGCGGATTGGACTCGCTGATCGGTGAGCGCGGCGCGCTGCTGTCCGGCGGTGAGCGGCAGCGTCTGGCCCTGGCCCGGGCGATGCTGTCAAAGGCCGAGATCGTGGTGCTGGACGAGGCCACCAGCGCGCTGGACAATGAGTTGGAGCGGGTCGTGATGGGGCGGCTGATGGAAAAGATGGCCGGGCGCACGCTGATCGTGATCGCTCACCGGCTGACCAGCGTCGCGGGCGTGGACGAGCTCATCGCCATGCGCGACGGCGCCGTCGTGGAGCGCGGCACGTTCGAGTCGCTGATGGCCAAGGGTGGCTACTTCGCCCAGCTGTGGAACGCTGCCCAGCAGGGTTTGTGACGCGCGGGTATACGCTGTCGTCCTCACCACGCCGTCATCCTGAGCGCAGCGACGGACCTTCCTCAAACGAAACGGGACAAAATTTTGAGGAAGGTCCATCGCTGCGCTCAGGAAGACGGCGCGGGGGGGGATGAATCGTCAGCGGGATTTCACCCCCAT
>JAVBUD010000083.1:0-12454 GCA_031555755.1 Eubacteriales bacterium
TTCCGTGCTATAATATGACATTATCCAAACACGATTGACGGGGAGGGCGGGCGACATGGAGAAGACCGAGCGGCGCGCCAGCAATTTTATCGAGGAGTTTGTCGAGGAGGACTTGGCCAGCGGCCGGTTTGACCATGTCAAGACCCGGTTCCCGCCGGAGCCCAACGGCTTTCTGCACATCGGCCACACCAAGGCGTTCTGCATCGATTTCCAGATCGCCGAGAAGTACGGCGGCCTGTGCAATCTGCGCTTTGACGACACCAACCCCACCAAGGAAAAGACCGCGTTCGTGGAGGGCATCCAGAAGGACATCGAGTGGATGGGCTTCCACTGGGATAAGCTCTATTTCGCGTCGGACTTCTTTGACCGGCTGTATGACATCGCCGTAGGCCTGATCAAGAAGGGCGTCGCGTACGTGGACGACCAGTCAGCCGAGGAGATGCGCCAGACCCGCGGCACATTGACCTCGCCGGGCACCAACAGCCCGTACCGTGAGCGCTCCGTGGGGGAAAACCTGCGCCTGTTCGAGGGCATGAAGCACGGCGAATATGAGGACGGCAGCCGCGTGTTGCGGGCCAAGATCGACATGGCGTCGCCCAACGTGCTGATGCGCGACCCTACGATCTACCGCATCCTGCGCGCGCACCATCACCGCACCGGCGACAAGTGGTGCATCTACCCCATGTACGACTTCCAGCACCCCATCCAGGACGCCATCGAGGGCGTGACGCACTCGCTGTGCTCCATGGAATATGAGATCCACAGGCCGCTGTACGACTGGATGGTGACCCAGGCCGGTTTCGAGCAGCCGCCGCGGCAGATCGAGTTCGCCCGGCTGAACATCACGCGCACCGTGATGAGCAAGCGCTATCTGAGAAAACTCGTGGAAGAGGGCTATGTCTCCGGCTGGGACGATCCGCGCATGCCCACCCTGGCGGCCATGCGCAGGCGCGGCTACACGCCTGAGTCCATCAAGTCCTTCGTGGGCAAGGTGGGCGTGGCGAAGGCGGACAGCGAGGTCGAAGGCGCGCTGCTGGAGCACTGCGTCCGCGAGGGCTTGGCGGACATCGCGCCCCGCGCCATGGCGGTGCTCGACCCGATCAAGCTGGTGCTGACCAACTGGCCGGAGGATCAGGTGGATGAGCTTACCATGGAAAACCATCCGGACCATCCCGAGCTGGGCGCGCGCAAGGTGAAGTTCGGCCGCGAGCTGTTCATCGAGCGCGAGGACTTCATGGAGAACCCGCCGGGCAAGTTTTTCCGGTTGAAGCCCAGCGGCGAAGTGCGGCTCAAGGGCGCGTACATCATCCGGTGTGACGAGGTCGTCAAGGATGAAGCGGGCGAGGTCGTGGAGATCCGCTGCACGGTGGACATGACCAGCAAGTCCGGCGAGGAGGGCGCAAACCGCAAGGTGAAGGGCACGCTGCACTGGGTGTCCGCCGCCGACGCGCGGCCCATCGAGGTGCGACTGTATGAGCCGATCCTGAACGAGGAAGTAGAGGCCGACGCGGCGTCCGAAGCGCTGCAGAACGAGGAAGGCGAGGCCGAGGTCTCCCAGAAGGACTTCATCTCGCGGCTGAACCCGGACAGCCTGAAGGTGCTCAGGGGCAGCGTGGCGGAACCGATCATCGCGGACGCGGCGGTCGCGGCCACGTTCCAGTTCCTGCGCATGGGCTATTTCTGCAAGGATCCGGATTCGACGAGCGAGCTGCCGGTCTATAACCGCACAGTGGCGCTGAAGGATACCTGGGCGAAGATGAACAAGTAACGACGACGAGGACTCCTTCCACCCACACGCAAAGGAGGCACACCCCATGATCCGCACCCGATTCGCGCCGTCGCCCACGGGCTACCTGCACTTGGGCGGTCTGCGCACGGCGCTTTACACCTACCTGTACGCCCGCAAGCACCATGGCACCTTCATCCTGCGCATCGAGGACACGGACCAGGAGCGCGAGGTGCCCGGCGCGGTGCAGAAAATCTACGACTCCATGCACGCCGCCGGACTGACCTACGACGAGGGCCCGGACGTGGGCGGCGATTACGGCCCCTACATCCAGACCCAGCGGCGGGACACCTATCCCCAGTATGCCAAGCAGCTGGTCGAGAGCGGCGGCGCGTACTACTGCTTCTGCACCAAGGAGCGGCTGGACGAGGCCCGCGCCGAGGCCGACAAAAAGGGCGAGGGATTCAAATACGACAAGCACTGCCTGCACCTGCCGAAAGAGGAAGTGCAGCGCCGCTTAGAGGCGGGCGAGCCCCACGTCATCCGTCAGAACGTGCCGCTGTCGGGCACGGCGTCCTTCGAGGACGCGCTGTACGGCCATGTGGAGGTGGACTGCGCCACCCTGGACGACAATGTGCTGATCAAGGCCGACGGCCTGCCCACCTACAACTTCGCCAACGTGATCGACGACCACCTGATGGGCATCACCCACGTCATGCGCGGCACGGAGTACCTGTCCTCCGCGCCAAAATACAACCTGCTGTACAGCTCGCTGGGCTGGACGCCGCCGGTCTACGTGCACCTGCCGGTGGTCATGGCGGACTCGACCCGAAAGCTCTCAAAGCGCCACGGCGACCCATCGTTCGAGGACCTGCTGGAGATGGGCTATCTGCGCGATGCGATCATCAACTTCATCGCGCTGCTGGGCTGGAGTCCGCGCAGCGAGCGCGAGTTTTTCACGCTGCAAGAGCTGGAGCAGGCGTTCGACCTGGAGGGCCTGTCAAAGGCGCCGTCCATCTTCGACATGACAAAGCTGACCTGGTTCAACGGCGAATACATGCGAAAGCTCAGCCCGACGGAATATCTGCAGATCGCCACGCCGTGGTTTAAAAAAGTGCTGGACCCGGCAAAGATCGATTTCAACCGGCTGGCGGAGCTGCTGCAGAGCCGCACCGAAGTGCTGAAGGACATCCCCGACATGGTGGATTTCTTCGCGGCGATGCCCGCGTTTGACGCGGAACTGTACACCCACAAGAAGATGAAGACCGACCCCGCCGTGGCGCTGGACGCGCTGACGAAGATGCGACCCGTGCTGGACGGCATCTTTGATTGGACCGAGGCGGCCATTCACGATGCGCTGATGACGGCCATCGCCGAGGCAGGGCTGAAAAACGGCCAGGTGCTCTGGCCGCTGCGGATCGCGATTTCGGGGAAGGCCAGCACGCCGGGCGGCGCGATTGAGATCGCGTATCTGCTCGGAAAAGACGAGACGCTGGCGCGCTTGGATCGGTCAATCGCGCAGCTGAAGCAGTAGAGAGACGCGCTTCCCATCACACCCACAAAGGACACCACACATGAACATCCGCACCTTCCTGTTCAACGCCATGACCTCGCTGGGCCGCCGGGAGCGCCTTCGTTGGCTGCCCGACGGGCCCTATTTGCGCGTCCAATACTTCCTCAAGCTGGGGCGGGCACTGCACCTGAAGCGGCCTACACTCTATAACGAAAAGCTGCAGTGGATCAAGCTGCACGACCGCAACCCGGCCTACGTCACGTACGCCGACAAGCTGGCCGTGCGCGACCACGTCCAAAAAGAGGCGGGCGAGCAGTACCTGATCCCGCTCATCGCCGAATACGAGCGCGCGTCGGCCATCGACTGGGCCGCGCTGCCGGACCGGTTCGCCATCAAGTGCACCCACGGCAGCGGCAGCAACATCCTGTGCACCGACAAAGAAAAGCTCGACATCGACGCAGCGACAAAAAAGCTCGACGGCTGGATGAAGCGCAACTGGTTCTGGATGAGCCGCGAGTGGCCGTATCTGGGCATTGTGCCGCGCATCATGGTCGAGGCATTCCTGGGCGCGGAGGACGGCACGGTCCCGTTCGACTACAAGATCATGTGCTTTGAGGGCGAGCCGACGTACATCATCGTGGACGCCGACCGCTACACCGCGCACACGCGCAATTTCTACGACACCGACTGGCGGAAGCAGGAGATGTTCAACCGGCACCCGAACATCCCCTATGACGTCCCGCGCCCGGCGCAACTCTCTGAGATGGTCGACGTGGCGCGCAAGCTCAGCCAGGGCATCCACCATGTGCGGGTGGACTTCTACATCGTGGCGGGCAGGGTGTATTTCGGCGAGATGACCTTCTTCCACGGCTACGGCATGGAGGTGTTCCGCCCACGGGCGTTTGAGCTGGGGATGGGCGAGCGGATCAAGTTGCCCACGGACGGAGGCACGAAATGACGACGGATCGCGGTTTTCTGGCCCAGCTGCACCTGCACACCGCCGAATCCAGCCGCTGCGCACACGCAGGCGGCGCGGAGATGGCGCGGGCATGCAGGGACGCTGGCTATCAGCTGCTGGTGGTCACGGACCATTTTCTGAACGCCAACACCACCGCCAGCCCGCTGTGGCCCTGGCCGCGCCAGGTGGACGCGCTGATGGCCGGTTATCGCGCCGCCAAGGCGGAGGGCGACAGGATCGGGCTCACGGTGCTGTTCGGCTGGGAGACGATGAATGACGGCCCGGAGTTTCTGACGTACGGGCTGGGCGAGGATTTTCTGCTGGCGAACCCGGATCTGGCGGAACTGGACGCGCTCGATTATCTACGCCGCATCAAGCGCACGGGCGGGTTCGTGACCCACGCGCACCCATACCGCGAGGCGATCTGGATCGAGCCTTTTAAGCCGTCGCCCAGGCGGCTGGAGGCGTTCGAGGTGTTCAACGCCCACCACGACCCGTCGTACAACGCGCCCGCGCTGCGAGATGCCAGGGCGTACGGGCTGATCGAGCTGGCCGGCAGCGACGCCCACGACGTAGACCAGGTGGCGTTCGGCGCGATGCGGCTGCCGGAGGCGGTGCACGATATGGACGGGCTGATCGCGGCGCTGAGGACGAGGCAGTGCGAGATCGTGGAGGCGCTGTAGAAGGCCCCCTCTCGGTCATCCGCTCCCAACGCGGTCATCCTGAGCGCAGCGAAGGACCTTCTTCAAACTCCATGCAACGAGTTTGAGGAAGGTCCTTCGCTGCGCTCAGGATGACGGCGCGGGAGATGATGGGACAGGTTTTCACCCCTACCCCTTCAGGAACCTCATGAAGTTGCGGTGGTACCACTTGTCCAGGAAGTCCTCATCCAGGTCCAGCTCCTGGGCAATCCCCTCGTCGCGGTCGCGGATGGACTGGGCGTACTCGGTGCTGTAGTCCGTGCTGCAGTCAGACCCCCACAAAATGTGGTCCGCCGCGCCGCCCATGTCCAGGAACTTGGCGAGGGCGTCCCTGCGGTATCGCGCCGGGGTGCCGGGGGTGGTGTCCACGAACATTTCTGGGGCGTCGCCCGGGCCGAAATTTTCTAGGTAGTTGTTGAACTTGCCGTACACGGCGATGCACTCGTCGGTCCAGGGCCAGGAGATGTGGGCCAGCGCGAATCGCAGGCGCGGCACGGACAGCAGCACCTCAAAGTTGCAGGGGCGGTTGTAGTTTCCGGAGGCGTTGCTGCCGTCGTACAGGATGCCGGAATGGAACAGATAGGGCTTGCCGGTGGCCGCGATCTTGTGATAGACGGGCACGGCGCGCTCATCCGATGGGAAAAAATGGGTGCAGATGGTCTTGAAGCCCATGACGCCCGCGTCGATGGCCATGTCCACCTGCTTTTCCGCGTCGGGTTCGGTGGGATCGATAAAATAGAATGGGATCAGGCCGTCGCGGCCCTTGGTGAAGGCCATGACGTTTTTGATCCGGTCCTTTGGCGCGTGGGCCGTGCGGTCGTCCTCAAAGCCCACGACGTAGGACTGGGACAGCACGCAGCAGCCGTCGAGCCCGGCGGCACCCAGTCGGTCAACCAATTCGGAGGGACAGGCGTCGGCGTTTCGGTGATGGACGTGGAGGTCGTAGCGCATGGCGGTTCGCTCCTGTCTGTAGCGTGATTCCGAGGGTAGTATAGCACAAAATGGGGAGATGTGGAAGGGGGTGTCACTCGCTCGGGCAGCGAGGGCAAGCCCCCGCCCTACTGCATCATTCCGTACCCGTAGGGCGGGGGCTTGCCCCCGCCGCCTCTCCGTGAGGCGCGCGCACAAAACGCAGGCCGCCCCAATCTGGAGCGGCCCGCATCCCTACTCTAATCCTTAGTTCGCGCGCAGCACGGCGACGCCGGTGTCGATGACGGCGGGGCCGGTGCTCAGGCCGTTGATGGCGGCATAGGCCTGGGCGACGCCCAGATAACCCATGGTGAAGGGGTTCTGCGCCATGGCGCCCTTCAGGGAACCGTCGTTCAGCAGGGCCTGGATGGCGTCGCTCTTGTCGAAGCCAACGCCGATGATGCCTTCGCCGCCGGCCTTGATGGCATTGCCGACGCCGACGGTGGAGCCTTCGTTGGTGCCGAACAGGCCCACGAGGTCCGGATTGCCGTTGATGAAGTTGGTGGCGGCTTCCTGCGACTCGGCGGCGAGGCCGTCCTTGTACTCGGTGGTCAGCAGCTCAAACGCGCTGCCGTTGAAGGCCTCGCGGAACCCATTTTCGCGGTTCATGGTGGAGTTGGTGGCGGTGTTCACGCCGATGATGGCGATCTTGCCCGCCGTCTTGCCGGCGGCGGCCAGCTCTTCCAGCATGGTGGTGCCGGCCAGCTTGCCCGCAGCATAGTTGTCAGTGGACAGGGTCAGGATCGTCGGGGCGGCAGCGGGGCTGTCCACATAGATGACCTTGATGCCGGCGGCCTGGGCCTCTTCGACGGTCTTGGCGATGCCGGTGGGGTCGGTGGCGGCCAGCAGGATGACTGCCGGGTTTTCATTGATGGCGTTGTTCAGGACCTCGATCTGGGTCGCGTTGTCCTTGGCGTCGGGGGCGTCCCACTTGTACTGCAGGCCGGTGGCTGCGGCCATCGCCGATGCGCCCGCGTCCACGGACACCCAGTGCTGGTCCATCTTATCCATGGTGATCAGATACACCAGTTCGCCCGCCGCGCTCGCGGACGCAGCCATGCCGAGGATGAGCATCAGTGCCAGGACCAGAGCCAGAATCTTCTTCATAAATGATTGACCTCCCTGTATTTGATGCGGTCGGGATGAGGTTTGCGCCGTCCCGCCAGCGGCGCTATGATCCAAGGCAGCGTTCGCCGCCTCAATCAACCTTGCCCAGGTTCGGCTTTTTCTTCAGCCCGAAGATCTTGCGGAAGTCGATGGCCCCGCGCGCCACACGGTCGATCAGCACGGACACGATGACCACGATGCCGATGATCAACTGCTTGAGCGCGTTGGGCGCGCCCGCGAACTGCAGCCCGTTCTGCAGCACGCCCCAGATGCAGGCGCCTACGACGGTGCCCAGCAGCAGGCCCTGACCGCCCATGGTGGACACGCCGCCGATGACGGACGCCGCCACGGCGTTCAGCTCATAGCCGTTGCCCGCGTCCATGACGCCCTGGCTGGACTGGGCCATGACGATGAGGCCAACGATGGACGCCAGGAACGAGGACACCAGGTACGCCTTCGTCTCGGCCCACTGCACATTGACGCCGGAAAACCGCGCAGCCTCGTAGTTGGAGCCGATGGCGTAGATGTGCCGCCCCGTCTTGGTCAGCGACAGCACATAGAAGAATACGATGAACAGCAAAAGCGCGATCAAAATCGTGTTGTACACCGCGCCCACGCGGCCATAATAGAACAGGTCCTGCACGAACTCGGAGCCGCCGGCTGAGATCTTGTCGGTGTTCATGTTGCCGTTCACGAGCTGCGCGATGCCCCGCGCGATGATCATGGTGCCCAGCGTGGCGATGAACGGCGGCAGCTTGGCCCGGGAGACCAGCGTGCCATTGATCAGGCCGACCATCAGGCAGCACAGGATCGTGAACGGAATGGCCAGCGCGGCGTGGATGCCGTGGGTCATCAGCGTGGCGGAGATCATGGAGCCCATGCCGACCACGGAGCCGATGGACAGGTCGATGCCGCCGGTGATCAACACGTAGGATTGGCCCATGCCGATGATCAGGATGGGCGAGACTTGCCGCAGCAGCGACAGGATGTTGCGCTGCGACCAGAAGTTTTCGTTCAGCAGCGCGAACACCATGCACATGAGGACCAGTGCGATGGAGACCGTGAATACCTGGCCCATGCCGCGAATGGACGTGATGCGCTTAAACGCGCTCTCCTTTTTGAGCTCAGTTTGCATGCATTGCAGCCCCTTTCGCTTCATTGCCCTTGGCCTCGAACCGGGTGGCGTAGGTCATGATTTTGTCCTGGGTCGCCTCCTCGCGGGACAGCTCGCCGGTGATCCGGCCATCGCACATCACGCAGATGCGGTCCGCCATGCCCATGACCTCGGGCATCTCGCTGGACACGAACAGCACGCCGATGCCCTGCTGCTTGAGGTTGTTCATGAGGTTGTAGATCTCGATCTTGGCGGCCACGTCGATGCCGCGCGTGGGCTCGTCGAACAGCATGAGTTGCGCGTCGCGCACCAGCCACTTGCCCACGACAACCTTCTGCTGGTTGCCGCCGGAGAGGTTTTTCGCCTCCACCATCTGGGACGCGGTCTTGATCTTCAGCTCGTCGATGGCGCGCTGTGTGAGCTGTGCCTCCTGCTTGCTGTCGATCTTGAACAGCTTTCCGACCAGCTTGTCCAGGTTCGCCAGGCCGATGTTTTCCCGGACGGGCAGCGCCACGCACAGGCCCTCTTTTTTTCGGTCCTCGGGCACGCAGGCGATGCCCGCCTTGATGGCGTCTGTGGGCGCTGAGACCTGGACCTGCTTTCCATTGAGGATGATCTCGCCGCTTTCGATGGCGTCCACGCCGAAGATGGCCCGCATCAATTCCGTGCGCCCCGCGCCCATGAGGCCCGCGAAGCCCAGAATCTCGCCCTGGCGCAGAGTGAAGCTCACGTCCTTGACCATCTTGCCCGCGCAGAGGTGCTTCACCTCCAGCACCACGCCACCCAGCGGGCAGTCCACATGCGGGAACTTTTCGGTGATCTCCCGCCCGACCATCAGCGAGATGATCTCGGGCAGGGACGTGTCCTTGTAGTCCTTGGTGGCCACATATTTTCCGTCGCGCAGCACCGTGACCCGGTCCACGATGGGGGCCAGTTCCTCCAGCCGGTGGGTGATGTACACGATACCGACGCCCTTTTTCTTCAGGTCGAGGATGATCCGGTTCAGGTCCTGAACCTCCCTGGCGGTGAGGGCGGAGGTGGGCTCGTCCATGATCAGCACCTTGCAGTTCGTGGAGATGGCCTTGGCGATCTCCACCATCTGCTGGCCGCCCACAGGCAGCCTGCCCACGATGGTGGTGGGCGAGATGGTGATGTTCAGCTCAGAGAGGTATTCCGCCGCCTTTTTGTTCATGTCCTTCTGGCGGATCTTGGTGTACCGGGATTCCTCGCGCCCGAGGAACATATTTTCGGCCACGCTGAGGTGCTGGCACATGTTCAGTTCTTGGTGAATGATGGCGATGCCCAGCTCCTGCGCCCGCTTGGGGGTGAGCTGGCCCTGGGGCTGGCCCATCACTTCATATTCGCCATCGTCGCGGGTGTAGATGCCGCTGAGGATCTTCATCAGCGTGGACTTGCCCGCGCCATTTTCGCCCAGCAGCGCATGGACCTCGCCGGGCCTGAGCGTGAACGCCACGCCGTCCAGCGCCTTGACGCCGGGGAACGTCTTGACGATGCCGGCCATCTCAATGAGGTGTTCCAAAGGGGAAAAACCTCCTTTACGCGCCGGTTTGCGGAGGTCTTCGGGCCGACGCGACGCTTATATCATAAATGCTTGACGGGGATTTGTCAACCAAATCTTATGCAATTGAGCCGTACAAGTGTGCAATAATGCAGCGAGTTGAACAGTATGGAAAATATTCCGGTGATAGGGGTGTAAACCTACATTAGCTCGTCCGCGAACAGCCCATACTGCACGAGCATCTTCTCGGTGTAGTCCCTGCCCGCCACGCGCAGGGCGGGGTCCTTGACGCACAGCGCCCAAAGGTCTGTGGCCCGGCGCTCCAGCATGAAGCACTTGTCGTCCTCCAGCTGGATGGGGCTGGAGATGATGGGGATGTTGCTGGTGGCGGCCATCTCCCGCAGCAGCGGCCTGGCGCTGTCCTTGAAGCCCAAAATCCGCGCATAGCTCGGCCCGGGATACTGCTCCACCAGCGATTTGTCCAGCCCCAGCAGCGCATATGTACAGATCCTCGACAGCCGCGCCATGGTGTACCGCTTGCACTTCAAGAGCTCCAGCAGCGCTTCGCGGCTGGTGGCGCCGGCGGCCTTTTTCTTGACGCGCATCTCCAGGCCCTCCGAGATGTCCGGCAGCCGCGCGATCTGGTCCGCCTCCAGGCCGCGCAGCCGGTACAGCAGCAGGTTGTCCAGCGCCGCCGGGTCCGCCACCGCGTCCCTGCCGATCTTTTTCATGAGCCTCACCGCCGCGTCGGGCATCGCCTGATAGGCCTCGTCCAAGCGGCCCTGATAGATGGCCCTTCGGATGGCCGACGCGCTGCAGACCTCGCCCAGCGCCTCGCTGTGGTAGTCATTGTCCCGGCGCACCACGCACAGCCCCATGGGCTGGGGCAACCGCTCGTTGGCCTGGATGTACTCCAGCGCCAGCACCGTGTTCGGGGCGTTGATCCACTCCACCGGCACGTCCAGAAACTCCGACAGCGCCTCGCCCCGGGCCCTCGGAAACGACTTGCCCGCCGCCAGGTGCGCGTGCAGCCGCTTGGTCAGCTCCGGCGGCTCCTCGCTGAGCGCCTGGGCCAGCAGCTTCAGCAGCGACAGGTCCGCGATCTCACAGCCGAAGGACAGCATGTCGATCTGCCCCAGCGAGCCCAGCAGCCCCACGCCGCCCAGCGCGAACCGGTCCGCCGGGCGCACCGCGAACAGCGCCGGCAGCTCCAGCACCACGTCAGCCCCGGCAGAGAGCGCCATCTGCGCCCGCGCCCATTTGTCCACCAGCGCCGGGTCGCCCCGCTGGGTGAAGTTGCCGCTCATCGCCACCACCAGGTAGTCGCACCCAGTCAGCTCGCGCGTCTTCTGAATGTGGTAGGCATGGCCATTGTGAAACGGATTGTACTCCGCGATGATGCCTGCGGTCGTGAACATGTACAGTGTACCCCCTGTGTCAATTGCCTACCATTCTACAGGAATACGGCGAATTGCGCAAGGGGGTGGGGTGTGGTATAATGGTCTACAATGTAGGCGAAGAATCATGCTCCATGCGCGTACGCCGCCCCTCCGCGGTGTCATCCTGAGCGAAGCGGCAGCGAAGTCGAAGGATCTCCCCGCCCGCAGGCGACGCGCTCCGCTTCAATAGAAACGACGCTCACGCGGGGAGATCCTTCGACTTCGAGCTGCGCGCTCCGCTCAGGATGACAGACGGGCGGCTTCGCCTCAGCGCACCTTTATTTGACATGGAGGTCTATGTTCCCATGGCCAAACTCTACTTCCGATACGGCGCGATGGGGTCTTCGAAGACGGCCAACGCGATCATGGTGCACTACAACTACGAAGAAATGGGGCAGCGGGCGCTGATGATCAAGCCCGCCGTGGAAAAGCGCGACGGGCAGAACAGGGTCACCTCCCGCGTAGGGCTGAGCTGCCCCTGCGTGTACATGGAGGACCTGACCGACGACATGGCGCGGCAGTACAACTGCCTGATCGTGGACGAGGCGCAGTTCCTGTCCCCCGACCAGGTGCGCCAGCTGGTGCATGTGGTGGACGATCTGAACGTGCCCGTCATCGCCTACGGCCTCAGGGCGGATTTTCGGGGCGAGCTGTTCCCTGGCAGCGCCTGCCTGATGGCCTGGTCGGACACCATCGAGGAAGTGAAGACCGTGTGCTGGTGCGGCAAGAAGGCCACCTACAACACCCGCGTCATCGACGGGAAGGTGGCGCGGGAGGGCGCGCAGGTCTACTTGGGCGGCAACGACAGCTATGTGAGCCTGTGCCGGAAGCACTGGGCGGAAGGGACTTTGGGACATGGACCGCATTCGTGAGCTGATGACCATGGAAGATAAGGAGCGGCACTGGGACCTGCTGTTTCTGGCGGACCCGGACCGGGACATGGTGATGAAATACCTGGTGCGCGGGCGGATGTTCGCGCTGTACGTAGACGGCGAGGCCGTGTGCGAGGCCGTGGTCGCCGAGCGCGGGGACGGCCAGATCGAGCTGATGAACTTCGCCACAGACCCGGCGCACCAGCGCAGGGGGCATGCGACGGAAATGATCGCGTATTTGGCGAAGTTTTTCCACGGGCAATACGAGAAGCTGTACGTGGGCACGGCGTTCTTCGGACTGTACGAGCGCTGGGGTTTCCGGTACGCGTACACCATCGAGCGCTTTTTCGTGGACAATTATCCGGAGCCAGTGGTGGATGAGGGGCGGCTGTGCGTGGACATGGTGGTGTACGAGATGGCACTGTAGGGCCACTCTTTTCTCACCCGCTCCGCCCACGCCGTCATCCTGAGCGCAGCGAAGGACCTTCTTCAAACTTTACGGGTTTGGTTTGAGGAAGGTCCTTCGCTTGCGCTCA
>JAVBUD010000202.1:0-3406 GCA_031555755.1 Eubacteriales bacterium
TTGACATGGTCAAACCGGCCGCTGGCCAAGTCCTCCTCGACAAACTCCTCGATAAAATTGCTGGCGCGCCGCTCGGTCTTCTCCATGTCGCCCGCCCTCCCCGTCAATCGTGTTTGGATAATGTCATATTATAGCACGGAAAAGGGGAGGATATAAGGCAGGATGCGTAAATTGTCGGCAGCTGCGCCGCGGTGGGCGCTTCGCGGTGTTCTGACGGAGGCCAGCGGTATGCGGGAGGCAACATGTCGTCATCCTGAGGCGTCAGCCGAAGGACCTTCTTCGGACTGAGTGGAACGGAAAGAATGAGGAAGGTCCTTCGCTTGCGCTCAGGATGACGATGTGGGCGGAACGGACGCTATACCCTCCGCGCCACACTGGGTCCATGCCGTTTTAATGCAATCTACATTGTAGGGATTGGGGAAAAGTGCTATAATCATTGGGATTATCGCAAAGCCGAGCCCACGACGTCACACATAACGGAGGTCCCCCATGTTCGATTTTCTCAAAAAGATCCTCTCCGGTTCCAATGAGGCCGAGGTCAAGCGCATCTGGCCCATCGTGGACAAGATCGAGGCGATGGAGCCGCAGATGCAGAAATTGTCCAATGACGCGCTGCGGGGTATGACGGACCAGTTCCGACAGCGGCTGAAGAACGGCGAGTCGCTGGACGACATCCTGCCCGAGGCGTACGCCGTGGTCCGCGAGGGCGCCGTGCGCGCCATCGGCCAGCGGGCGTTCCGCACCCAGCTGGTGGGCGGCATCGTGCTGCACCAGGGCAGAATCGCCGAGATGAAGACCGGCGAGGGCAAGACGCTGACGGTGGTGTTCCCGGCGTACCTGAACGCCCTCTCAGGCGATGGCGTGCATGTGGTCACCGTCAATGACTACCTGGCCCGGTTCCACAGCGAGTGGATGGGCAACATCTACCGCTTCCTGGGCCTCTCCGTCGGCCTGATCTATCATGACATGGAGAACGAGGACCGCCAGGCGGCCTATGGCGCGGACATCACCTATGCCACCAACAACGAGCTGGGCTTCGATTATCTGCGCGACAACATGGTCATCTACAAGCGCCAGATGGTGCAGCGCCCGCTGAACTTCGCGGTCATCGACGAGGTGGACTCGATCTTGATCGACGAGGCCAGAACGCCGCTCATCATCTCCGGCCAGGGCGAAAAGTCCACCGAGATGTACAACCGCGCGGACCAGTTCGTGCAGCGCCTCAAGAACGAGGACGACTACACCCGCGACGAAAAGCAGAAGACACTGGTGCTCACCGAGGACGGCGTCAGGAAGGTCGAGGCCGCGTTCAATGTGGACAACCTCACCGACCCCGCCAACACCGAGCTGCACCACCACATCCTGACGGCGCTGAAGGCAAATGTCATGATGAAGCGCGACGTGGACTATGTGGTCCAAAACGGCGAGATCGTGATTGTGGACGAGTTCACGGGCCGCCTGATGACCGGCCGCCGCTACAGTGACGGTCTGCACCAGGCCATCGAGGCCAAGGAGCACGTGAAGGTCATGCGTGAGTCGAAGACGCTGGCCACCATCACGTTCCAGAACTACTTCCGCATGTACAAAAAGCTCTCCGGCATGACCGGCACCGCCAAGACCGAGGAGGAGGAGTTCCAGGGCATCTACAAGCTGGACGTGGTCCAGATCCCGACGAACAAGCCCATGATCAGAAACGACATGAACGACGGCGTGTACACCACCGAGCGGGGCAAGTACAAGGCCGTGGTCGAGGAGATCATCAACCGCCACGCCACGGGCCAGCCGGTGCTGGTGGGCACGGTGTCGGTGGAAAAGAGCGAGCACCTGTCGCGGCTGTTGGACCAGCGCGGTGTGAAGCACGTGGTGCTGAACGCGAAGTTCCACGACAAAGAAGCCGAGATCGTCGCACAGGCCGGCAAAAAGGGCGCTGTCACCATCGCCACCAACATGGCGGGCCGCGGTACGGACATTCTTCTGGGCGGCAATGCGGAGTTCATGGCGCGGCACCAGCTGAAAAACCAGTACGGCGAGGAAGTCATCGAGCAGGCCATCGGCCACAGCGAGGACGTATCAGACGAGGTCAAAGAGGCACGCGCGGCGTTCAACACCCTGATGGCCAAGTTTAAGGCCGAGATCGACAGGGAACACGAGGCCGTGGTCGGTGTGGGTGGCCTGCACATCATCGGTACCGAGCGCCATGAGTCCCGCCGCATCGACAACCAGCTGCGCGGCCGCGCCGGACGCCAGGGCGACCCGGGCTCAAGCCAGTTCTTCATCTCGCTGGAGGACGACCTGATGCGCCTGTTTGGCTCTGACCGCATCCAGCCGATGGTGCAGCGGCTCGGCGTGGAGGAGGACCAGGCGATCGAGTTTTCGGTGCTGTCCAAGCAGATCGAGAACGCCCAAAAGCGCATCGAATCCCGCAACTACGACATCCGCAAAAACGTGCTGCAGTTCGACGACGTCATGAACCAGCAGCGCGGCGTGATCTACGGCCAGCGCCACGAAGTGCTGGCGGGCGGCGACATGAAGCAGCGCATCTCGGACATGCGCAGGACGCTCATCGAGGAGTCGGCGGCGCGCTGTGTCAGCGACGAAAACAACTTCGCCACCTGGGACGTGCCCGCGCTGGCCGAGTACCTGGAGCGCATCTGCATCAAGCCCGGCGCTGTGAAGCAGACTGTGGACGGGCTGCAGGTGCACACCCGCGACGCGCTGATCCGGGCGCTGTTGGAGGCCGCCGAGGCGTTCTATGAGGAGCGCGAAAAGCTGCTCTCTGACGCGGGCATCGACATGCGCGAGTTTGAGCGCGTCGCGCTGCTCGGCGCGGTGGACAACCGCTGGATGGACCACATCGATGCCATGGACACGCTGCGGGACGGCATCGGCCTGCGCGCGTATGGGCAGAGGGACCCCTTCGTTGAGTATCGGCTGGAAGGCTACGAGATGTTCGACGAGATGATCCGGATGATTCAGGAGGACACGCTGCGGAGGCTGTACTTTGCGGTGCTGCAGCAGCGGGCCGTGGAAAGAAAACAGGTGGCGACGCCGACGCAGGCGACGCATGCGAGTGCGAGCGGCAGTGACAAAGGCGGGGTGTCGAAGCAGCCCGCGAAGGCCGACAAGAAGGTCGGCCGGAACGACCCGTGCCCCTGCGGCAGCGGCAAGAAATACAAAGAATGCTGCGGTCGCACCCCAACCTAGCGCCGTCCCCGCAAAGCGCGATGGGAGTCCAGAGGGATGAAATCCCTTTGGCGGGATTCTTATGGGCGGCGCCCTTGAGCCGCCGGAGGCACGCCCCATCGCGCGCACGATGTTTTGGTATAAGTTGATGTTTTGCGGCGCGCGCCGGGGCGTGCCTCCGGCGGCCGAGGGGACGCGGTCCCCTAGGGACCCCAGCCAAAGG
>JAVBUD010000022.1:0-3168 GCA_031555755.1 Eubacteriales bacterium
GTAGGGCGGGGGCTTGCCCTCGCCGCCGCGTGAGCGACGTCCTTATGAGCGCTTGTACAGCTGCGCCACGACTTCCGCAGCGACCTTCCGCCCGCGCACGTCGACCTCGAATTGGCTGCCCGGCTCGCTGCATGCAGGGTCCACCAGCGCCAGGGCGTACGCGCCGCCCAGATGCGGCAGGTGCGTGCCGGACGTGGTCTCGCCGACCTGGCGGTCGCCGACGAACACCGCCTGGTGCTCGCGCACGATGCCTTTTCCGGTGACCTTCAGCGCCACCCGGGTCCTGGGCGTGCCGATCCTTTCGATGGCCTGCTTGCCCACAAAATCGGGCTTGTCCAGCTTGACGGCCCACGAGAGCCCCGCCTCCAGCGGGCTGATCTCGTCGCTCATCTCATGGCCGTACAGCGGCATGCCCGCCTCCAGCCGCAGCGTGTCCCGCGCGCCCAGTCCGCAGGGGATCAGGCCGTCCTCTTTTCCGGCGTCCAGCAGCAGGGTCCACAACTGCACCGCGTACCGGTTGTCCACATACAGCTCGTAGCCGAACTCGCCGGTGTAGCCTGTGCGCGAGATCAGGCACGGGATGCCCTGGATGGTCGCGCCGTCCTTGAAATAGTAGTATTTCTTCGGGATGTCCCGGTCATCCATCAGCCGCGCGATGATGGCCTTGGACGCCGGACCCTGGATGGCGATCTCGCTCAGCTCGTCGGACCTGTCCGTCAATGTGCAGTCGCCGAACAGCTGGGACTTCATCCACTGAACGTCCTTGTCGCGGTTGCCCGCGTTGACGACGAGCATGTACTTGTGCTCATGGAACCGGTACACGATCAGGTCGTCCACGATGCCGCCGTTTGGGTTGCACATGGGCGAATAGCGCACCTGGCCGTCGTTCATGACGGAAAAGTCGTTGGTGAGCAGGTGGTTCAGGTTTTTGATGGCGTCCGGGCCCTCATAGAAAACTTCGCCCATGTGGGACACGTCGAACAGCCCGGCCTGCCCGCGCACGGCCATGTGCTCGGCGATGACGCCCGACGGGTACTGCACGGGCAGCGAATAGCCCGCGAACGGCACGATCTTCCCGGCGAGCGCCACGTGCTCGTCATAGAGTGGAGTGCGTTTTTCCATTGTGGGTGACGTCCTTTCGTGTGTTATCGGAAGGTCTGCGCCCGCAGCTGCACATCGCGCAGGCCCGCTTCGATCTCCGCCCGAGAAAAATCGCAGGCGGCGAGCTGCGCGTCGGTGAGCCGCGCGAGGTCGGCGTAGAACTGCAGCGCGACCTCGAAGGTGTCGGCGGCGGGGTTCTTGTCCAGCTCGTCGAACAACAGGTTTTCGGCCTGGTTGATCCGGCCCTCTCGCACCAACATGCGCAGACGATGATACAGCACCCCGCTGCCCTGCAGGTTGCCGTCCTCGTCCAACAGTTCCACGGTGGTGTGCCGCCGAAACACCAGCTGGCTGATCGAGTCGGTCAGCAGCCGGATCTGGCGCATGATGTAGTCGGACTCATACACTGGGCTTGGTCCTCCTGTTCCAGCTTCCATTGTAGCACATCGGACGGATGAGGGCAATGCACAGCCGACATGAAATCGCCAAAATAAACGGGTAGAATGACGGAGGCAGAGATGCATGACATCTCGCTCTCCATATGCTATAATGCACCCATCCACCCACGCAAAGGAGGCCGCCAAGCATGAACCGCGCCGCCCTCTCCCCCAGGCACGTCAACAAGCTCATCTCCATCCCTCTCGGTCTGCTGATGATCGGGATGGGCGTCGCCTTTATCCTGCGCGGCGCGGGTGAACTGCTGCCGCTGATTCGGCTGCTGACGGCGGCGCTGTTTGTGACGGGCGCGGTGCTGCTGGTGAAGGGCATCTGGAACACCATCCGCCAAGGAAAACTGACCGGCGAATGGGGCTCGGCGCTGATCGACCTGGGCGCGGCCACCGCGCTGCTGATCATCCGGCCTTCGGCGCTGGCGGATGCGCTGCCCTTTTTCGCGGCCATCTGGGTGGCGGGCGCCGGCGCGATGAAGCTGGTGCTCTCCTGGCAGTACAAACAGAGCGGCATGACCTACTGGTTTGTCACGGCGCTGACGGGCGCAGTTTTCCTGATGCTGGGCGTGCTGCTGGCGGTGAATGGCGTGACGCGCACGGTGCTTCTGGGCGCGGCCATCGGCTCGCTGCTGGTCGCGGTGGGCGGGTCCACGATCCTGGAGGCGCTGTTCCCCGAGCGCCACGGGCGGCTGAACCTGCAGGACAAGTTCCTGTTCGGCCGCGCGTTCTCGCCGAACTCGGCGCTGCAGATGATTCGTGGGCTGGTGCAGGACAGCAAGCTGAACCCCGACCCGCTGAGCCGCGCGCCGTGCGAAATTCTGGTCCACCTGTGCGACACCCGGTTCGACTCGCTGTTCGGCCATGTGGACATCACTGTGGGCGACACGGTCTACACCTACGGCAACTACGACTCGTTCTCCAACAAGCTGGGCGGCGCGGTCAGCGACGGGCTGCTGGCCGTGATGCCCCGTGCGCCCTACATCGATTACTCGCTCAGCCACGAAAAAAAGGTGCTGGTGGCGTACGCGGTGCGGTTTGACGGGGCGCAGATGAAAAAGCTGCAGGCGTTCCTGGACGGGTTCACGACGGGTGACCAGCAGTTTACACCGCTGGCGCTGGACAAATGCCCCGACGGCACCCAGGACTCCGCCAGCCTGATGCAGCACTTCACCAAGGGCTCCATGTTCAAGCCCGGCAACCGCCTGTTCCGCACCTATTTCGCCATCGGCACCAACTGCGTGCGGTTCGTGGACGAGGCCATCGCCCGCGCAGGCGTGGCAAGGCACCACGTTGCGGGGGTGCTCATGCCGGGGGATTATCTGTCTATGCTAGAGAAAGAGCTGAAAAGGGAGGGCGGGTTCGTGACGGGGCGGAGCGTGTACACGAACCAGGCGGTGTGAGGTGGGAAGCCACCTTCATCTCGCACACACGTGCCGCGCACCTCAGCCCCACCAACGCTGTCATCCTGAGCGGAGCGCAAAGCGCGCAGTCGAAGGATCTCCCCCCCGGGAGGCGACCGACCCCCCGTGGCCGGGACGGCCGCGCACCCCGGGGACATACATCCACAGCGCGCATTTCGCGCCGCTCAGGCTGACAGCGTTTGTGGGGCGGAGGTGCG
>JAVBUD010000065.1:0-8948 GCA_031555755.1 Eubacteriales bacterium
CCCCCCCTGGCTCGCGGGCCTGGGGGGGACGGGGTCCGATCTTCCCCTCGACGGGAAAGAGAGTTGGGTTACGGGGGCACGGCCTCCGGCGGCCAAGGGGACGCTGCCCCCTTGGAACCCCCGCCAAAGGGTCTAAGCCCCTCTGGACTCCCTGGTCGCTTCGCCGTTTCTATTCGTAGCGGAGGGCCTCAATGGGCAGTAGGCTGGCGGCCTTGTTCGCGGGATAGCTCCCGAACACGACGCCGATCAGCACCGAGAACCCCAGCGCCAGCGCCATCACCCCGCTCGTGATCACCATCGGCAGCCCCATCAGCGGCGCCACCGCCACCTTCACCACGAACCCCAGCGCCAGCCCGATCACCCCGCCCGCCACCGAGATCGTCACCGCTTCCACGATAAACTGCAACATGATATCCAGCTTCTGCGCGCCGACCGCCTTGCGAATCCCGATCTCGCGCGTGCGTTCCGTCACCGACACCAGCATGATGTTCATGATCCCGATCCCGCCCACCAGCAGCGAGATCCCCGCGATGCCCGCCAGCAGCAGCGTCATCGTGCCGATCATCTCGTTCAGCGTGTCCAGCAGCTGGTCCGCGCTGAACACATTGTACGCGTCCGAGTCGTTCGTCTTCTGCTGCATGAACGCCTTCAGCTGGTTCACCGCCTGGTCCACATAGTCCTCGCTGAAGGACATTGCGTAGAATGAGTTGATGTTCGTGTTGCGGAACACACGCTCCGCCAGCGTGATCGGGATCGCCACCATGTCGTCCTGGCTGATGCCCATCGTCGCGCCCTTTTCTTCGACCAGGCCCACGATCTGGTACGCGCGGCCGTCGATGCGGATCGATTCGCCCACCACGTTCCGCTGGCCGAACAGCTCGTCGGCCACCGTCACGCCCACCACGCACACCGCGTTCAGGTTCTGCACGTCCGCCTGCGTGATGAATCTGCCCACCGCCATGGTGTATCCGCGGATCTGGTCCAGCTGGTCCGTGGTGCCGTAGATCGTCGTCGTGTGGCTGTTGCCGTTCGCCTTCGTCACCATCGACGCCTGGATCTGCGGCGCAACCAGGCTGATCGCGCCCTGGCCGCGCAGGCTCATGATCTCGTCCAGCTCCAGCGTCTGCGTCCTGCGCCCGCGCATCGTGACCGAGATCATGTTCGTGCCCAGCACCGACAACTGGTCCGTGATCTGGCTCGTCGCGCCCTGCACGATCCCCACCAGCACCGTCACCGACAGCACGCCGATGATGATCCCCAGCATCGTCAGGAACGAGCGCATTTTGTTGCCCGCGATGGACTTCATCGCCATCTTCACCGCCTGCATGATCTTCACGCGCCCGCCACCTCCCTCGCGACGCCCGCCGCCACGGCCACGTCTTCGTCGATCTCTTCGTCGTGTTCCGCGTCCTCCGGCCTGTCCGCCTCCACTGGCATGATCCGGCCATCGTAGATCGCCAGGCGGCGCTCTGCCTCCAGGCTGATCTTGTCGTCATGGGTGATCAGCATGATCGTGTTGCCCGCCTCGTGCAGCTCGTGCAGCATCGCCATGATCTCGCGGCCGGACTTTGAGTCCAGGTTGCCCGTCGGCTCGTCCGCCAAGATCAGCGCTGGGTGCGTGGATAGCGCCCTGGCGATCGCCACGCGCTGCTGCTGGCCGCCGGAGAGCTCCTTGGGCTTGTGCGTCATGCGGTCCTGAAGGCCCACGCGCATCAGCGACTCCTCCACGCGGACCTTGCGCTCTGCAGCCGACAGGCCCTGGTAGATCAGCGGCAGCTCCACGTTTTCGTAGGCGCTCAGCTTGCCGAGCAGGTTGAACTGCTGGAACACGAACCCGATTTTCTTGTTGCGGATGATCGCCAGGTCGCGGCCCGTGAGCTTTGAGACGTCCTCGCCGTCCAGGATGTACTCGCCCTCGTCCGCGTAGTCCAGGCAGCCCACGATGTTCATCAGCGTGGACTTCCCTGAGCCGCTGGGGCCGATGATCGCCACGAACTCGCGGTCCTGGATTTGCAGGTCCACATGGTCCAGCGCGTGGATCGTGTCGCCGCCCATTTGGTAGCGTTTGGAGATGTTGGTCATATCGATCAAGGGGATATCGCCTCCTAGTTTGGTGAAAAGGGGTGTTGGAAGGGGACGCGCTCACGCGGGGCGGCGGGGGCAAGCCCCCGCCCTACGGGTCGAGGGTTTGCCCCGCCGCACCCGCTTGAGCGCGTCCCCTTCAAGGCATCATGTCATTAGCCGCCGAATCCGCCCATCATCATCCCGCCGCCGGCCGCGCCGCTGGAGCGGAACTGCATGTTGCCGCCGCCTGCGTTGCCGCTGAACTGGCCCACGTTGCCGCTGGAGATGCTGCGGGTCACCTGGATTCTGTCGCCCTCATTGACACCGGACAGGATCTCGATGTTGGTGCCGTCGGACTCGCCGGTCTGCACCAGCTGCTGCATGCCGCTGGCGAGCGTCACGAAACTCTGGCCGTTGCTGGTTGAGATCGCCTCAACGGGGGCCAGCAACACGGAGGACTTATCGATGGTCGCCACTTCGATGTTGGCGGTCATGCCGTCCATGAACGCCGCGCCCTGGTTCGGGTCCAGCGTCACGGTGACGTCGTAGGTGGTCACGCCGCCCTCGGTGGTGCCCACGCCGCTGATGCGGTCCACCGTGGCGGTGAACTTGCGGTTCGGGTACGCGTCCAGCTCCACAGTCACGGACTGGCCTGGGGTCACCTGGGTGATGTACAGCTCGTCGACCTCGGCGGTGACCTTGTAGCTGTCGGTGTTCTGCACGGTGAACACGGGGCTGCCCTCCTCGAGCTTGGCGCCCTCGTTGACGTTGACGTAGGTGACCACGCCGGTGATGGGGCTTCTGATCAGCAGGTTGTCCTGCTTTTTCTGGGCGTTGGTCATGTTGGTCCACGCCTCTTCGTACGTCAGGATCGCCTTCTGCAGGTCCGTGGACGGCGTGCGGCCCTCCAGCCCGAAGATCTTGTAGCCGCTGCCGATCGTGTCGTTGTCCTCGTAGGAGATGGAGGAGATCGTGCCGCCGATACCGGTCACCGGGATCGGCATGTTCACCTGCAGGCTGCCCTGGCCCAGTTCCTGGCCCAGCAGCGTGGACACCACGACCGGCTCGCCCACGTCGTAGGTGTCGTCGTCCACCGTCACGGAGATGTTGCCGCCCATCAGGCCCGCGGTCTGGCTGACGGTGCCCGTCACGGACGCGTTCTTGATCCACACGTTGACCTTGTCGCCCGCCTTGAACGTGACGCCCGGGATCGGCGTGAAGTCCACCTTCATCTTGCCGTCGCGGGAGATGACGCACAGGTAGCCGTACTGCTTCATCAGCGTGGCCACGTCGTCTTCCTTCTCGGCCTCCATCATCTTGATCCGGCCCGCGGCGGGGGAGTAGATGCTGGTGGCGGAGCCGCTGTCGCGCACCTCGCCCAGCGCCACCTGCGCGTCGAACAGCGTGCGGTTCAGCGACGCGATGCGGTCCTCGATGTCGTCGCTGTCCAGCTGGACCAGGATCTGGCCCTCCTGGACCGTGTCGCCGACCTTCACGTCCACCAGGGAGACGCGGCCTTCCGCTTCATTATAAACCAGGCGCGTGTCCTCGGCCGCGACCTTGCCGCTGCCCGAGACCTTCACGCTGATGCTGCCGCGCTTGATGTTTTCGAATGTGCCCGCGCCGCCGCCGCTCGCGCCGCCCATGTTGCCGGTCGTGGCGGCGTTGGTGTTTATGGCGGTCGACGGCGTCTCATTGGAGACCATGCGCGTCGGCTGCTGGGTGTTCCCCGGCAAATAGGACTGGATCGTCGGCCAGGCCAGCACGCCCAGAACCGCGATCACCACGATGATGAGCGCCCATTTCACCCACCCGGTCCGGCTCTGCTTGTTGATCATGTGGAAAATCCCTCCTGCAATAAGATGCTTTCATAGTACGGAATTTTTGTGGCACAATTATGGCGGCAGTGCATGGGACCTATGAACAAACTGCATGATGTTTGAGGCAAACCCTGCCAATTTTCCGAGCGGATTTAACGGAGGTGTGGTATGGTTATGATTAAGTTAGAATGCGCAGGTCTACCGCGTCATCTCCACCTCCAGCCGTCATCCTGAGCGCCGGCGAAGGACCATCCTCATACTCATAATTCCGCTCAGTTTGAAGAAGGTCCTTCGCATGCGCTCAAGATGACGGCGAGGGTGGGAGCGCTGACGCGATGAGCGGTGCGCCGAATACGCAACAAGGACGGTATCGAGCCATGCCCGACAAGACACAAAAGCGAAGCATCGCCCAATCGTTCCGGCTGGTCAAGAACCTGACCCATTATTTCAGGCCCTACATGGCCATCTTTCTCATCGACCTGCTCTGCGCGTCGCTCACCACGGCGTGCGACCTGGTGCTGCCGCTGATCGTGCGCACGATCACCAACCTGGGCATGACGGACCTGCCCGCGCTGACGGTGCAGTTGATCCTCGGGCTCGGCGCGCTGTACCTGGTGCTGCGGGTCATCGACACGTTCGCCAACTACTACATGACCTCCATGGGCCACGTCATGGGCGCGTACATCGAGACGGACCTGCGCCGCGACCTGTTCGCGCACATGCAGCGTCTGTCCAACTCGTTCTACGACACCGCCAAGACCGGCCAGCTCATGTCCCGCATCACCACCGACCTGAACGACATCACCGAGTTCGCGCACCACTGCCCCGAGGAGTGGTTCATCGCCGTGATCAAGATCGTGGCCTCGTTCGCGATCCTCAGCCGCATGAACATCTGGCTCACGCTGATCATCTTCGCGGTGCTGCCGCTGATGATCTACTGCTCCAGCAAGTTCAACCTGCGCATCCGCCGCGCCAACCAGGCCTCGCGCCACCAACTGGGCGAGCTGAACGCCCAGGTGGAGGACAGCCTGCAGGGCATCCGCGTGGTGAAGTCGTACGCCAACGAGGGCGTGGAGGAAGAAAAGTTCCAGCAGGGCAACAGCGCGTTTTTGGACATCAAGCGCGAGATTTTCAAAGGATTGGCCGGTTTTCACTCCACCACGCGGCTGTTCGACGGCGTGATGTACATCCTGGTGGTGGTCGTAGGCGCGCTGTTCATGCGCCGCGGCGCGATCACGCCCGCCGACCTGGTGGCGTACCTGCTGTATGTGACCACGCTGCTGACCTCCATCCGCCGCATCGTGGAGTTCACCGAACAGTTCCAGCGCGGCATCACCGGCATGGAGCGGTTCCAGGAGGTCATGGACGTGGAGGTGACCATCAAGGACAACCCCGGCGCGACGGACATCGGCGATGTGAAGGGCGACATCACATTCGATCATGTGTCGTTCAGCTATGCGGACGACGAGGACGAGGTGCTGCACGACATCGACCTTCGGGTGCCCGCAGGCTCGTCCGTGGCGCTGGTCGGCCCCAGCGGCGGCGGCAAGACGACCATGTGCAACCTGATCCCCAGGTTCTATGAGCCCACGTCAGGCCGCATATTGATCGACGAGCGGGACATCCAGTCCGTGACGCTGCAGTCCTTGCGCCAGTCCATCGGCATGGTGCACCAGGATGTGTACATGTTCTCCGGCACGGTGCTGCAGAACATCGAGTACGGCTGTCCCGGCGCCAGCCGCGAGCAGGTGATCGAGGCCGCGCGCCTGGCGGATGCCCACGAGTTCATCTCCGCGCTGCCCAACGGCTACGACACCCACGTGGGCGAGCGCGGCGTGCGGCTGTCCGGCGGCCAGAAGCAGCGCATCTCCATCGCCCGGGTCTTCCTGAAGAACCCGCCCGTGCTGATCCTGGACGAGGCCACCAGCGCGCTGGACAACGAGTCGGAGCTGATGGTGCAGCGCTCCCTGGAAAAGCTGATGAAGGGCCGCACCACGTTCACCATCGCGCACCGGCTGACCACCATCAGAAACGCCAACCTGATCCTGGTGCTGACCGAAAAGGGCATCGAGGAGCAGGGCAACCACGACGAGCTGATGGCCAAGAAGGGCATCTACTACGGGCTGTACAAGCTGTACAACCTGGAGATGGCGGAGTTCCGGTTCGGGGCGTAGGGGAGTGGGCGCGCGCCCTTGTCCATTCTAACCAAAATCTCATTGAACTCTTTACCCGTCTGTGTTACAATGCATGTGCAGATGGGTTGTAATAAGGGGAATGCGATCGAATGTTTTGGCGATTGTTGCTGTCACTGCCCGCGTTTATCGGACAGATCTTCCGATGTTTTTTCATCGGCGGGATCATCGGCCCCGTGGCGTTTTTCCTGGGTCAGCTGTTGCCGCGCCAAAAGTTTGATTACGGGGCTGTGCCCTACCGCCCCTTCAAATGGGAGCGCGACGGGCGCATCTACACATTTGTCAGGATCCAGTTCTGGAAGGACGCTGTGCCCGACATGAGCCGGTACATCCGGTCCATGGCCAAGAAAAAGATACTGGTCTTCCGCGACCCCGACTACCTGGACGGCCTGATCCGCGAAACCTGCGTGGCGGAGTTGGTGCACTACATGCTGATGCTGCTCAGCCCGATCTACCTGATCTTCATGGAGGGATGGCCCGGCTTCATCGCCGCAGGCTTCTACTGTCTGTGCAACCTGCCCTTCGTGCTAATCCAGCGCTACAACAGGCCCAGACTGGTAGAACTTCGGGCGCGGCAAATGAGCACGTTAGAACAATGAACAATGCAGTGTGTCTCAATACTGAAGGTAACTCAATTGTTAATTGTTAACTGCCAATTAAACAGAAACTCGAGGTGCATGAACCTTGCTCAAAATATTGATGCTGGTCCTGACGATCATCACGGGCCTGTACGGGCTGCATTTTGCGCAGATCGCGCTGCGCGGCCTGCTGAAAAAGGACAGCCGGATCCCGCATTCGGGCACACTGCACCGTTTCGCCGCACTGATTCCCGCGCGGAACGAGGCGCAGGTGATCGGCTTTTTGGTGGACAGCCTGATGAAACAGCGCTATCCCAGCGACCTGTACGATGTGTACGTGATCGTCAACAACTGCACCGACGACACCCGCGCTGTGGCCGAAGCCGCCGGCGCGAAGATCATCGGCTGTGACGTGCCCGTCCGCAGCAAGGGCGAGGTGCTGCGGTTCACGTTCAAAAAACTGCTGGCCAAGGGTGCGCCGAAATACGACGCGTTCCTGATCTTCGACGCCGACAACCTGGTGGACGGCGGATTCCTGCAGGCGGCCAACGACGCGCTGTCGGCGGGCTATGAGGTCGCCCAGGGCTATCGCGACAGCAAGAACCCGTCGGACAACTGGGTCTCTGGCTGCACCAGCACGTTTTTCTGGTTCATGTCCAGGCTATACAACCAGTCCCGTGCCAACATCTCCATGACCGCCAACCTGAACGGCACCGGCATCATGATGTCCGCCGACCTGATCCGAAAGCAGGGATTCGACACCACCACCCTCACCGAGGACCTCGAGTACACCGCCATCTGCATCCTGAACGGCTATAAGGTCGGCTGGATGCGCGACGCGATCATCTATGACGAGCAGCCCACGACCCTCATGGACTCGTTCATCCAGCGCCGCCGCTGGGGCGCGGGCAGCCTGCAGTGCGCCAAGAAATACCTAAAGCCGCTGCTGACCTTGGCCTTCAAGGGAAAGAACCGGGACGCGTTCGACCTGGCGCTGCTGTTCATCGGCATGCACGTGCAGTTCGTGAGCATCCTGCCCAGCGTCATCTCGGTCATCATCGTGACCTTGTCCATCTTCAGAGACCCCTCGGCGGGCATCCGCCAGGCCATCTGGCTGGCGTCGTCGGCGCTGGTGGGTGGCGTGTTTTTGGGCGCGGGCTATGCGTTCATCATCGCCACCTTGGAAAAAAAGCTGACCAAGATCGGCCTTGGCACCTACTGCCTGATGTGGCTGTACATGTTGGCCTGGATCCCCGCGAACCTGTCCAGCCTGGTGCTGAAGGCCCCCAAGTGGAAGGCCATCGCTCACGTGGCCGCCGTGGACATCGATGTCTGCGAAGAAAACGCAGAAAAGACCCCGTCTGGCGAGCCCGCCGTGCTCAGGTCGAAGGGTACGGGAATCTAACCGCGTGCGACCGACGCACCCCCAAGCCGCCATCCGCCTCCCGTGCCGTCATCCTGTGCGCCAGCGAAGGACCTACTTCAAACTTTTCACAAGAGAGTTTGAGGAAGGTCCTTCGCTTGCGCTCAGGATGACGGCGTGGGCCGGTGTGCCATTCGGTAATCGTACATCCATGACACCATCTTCCACTCTACACACCAAAATCCACCCAATTTTGTCACAAATATTTTTCAAACCCCTTGAATATGCCTTCCGGCTGTGGTATACTATTGATCAGGCCCAAATGAGCGAACCCCTTGCCAAGATCCCGCACATCCCTCCGGTGGTGTCCCTGCCGATGATAGGAGACGGAAATCACAAGGAATCATCATAGGGCGCAACACATCTAGGAGGGTTTTTTCCATGTTCGAAGACAAGACACTGGTATGCCGCGAGTGCGGCGCGGAATTCACTTTCACCGCTTCTGAGCAGCAGTTCTACGCCGACAAGGGCTTCCAGAACGAGCCCGGCCGTTGCCCCAACTGCCGCGCCCAGCGCCGCCAGAACGGTGGCGGGCACACCCGTAGCGCCGACCGCCCCATGTATGACGTGGTGTGCGACGGCTGCGGCCGCCCGACCCAGGTTCCGTTCCAGCCCCGCGGTGATCGTCCGGTCTACTGCCGCGACTGCTTCGACCAGCAGCGCCAGAGCCGCTACTAATTGACGACAAGAAGGCCCCTCGCCGAAAGGTGAGGGGCCTTTTTTCTCGAGGAAGCGAGCGGAACCGCGCTGACACTGCTGAGGTTGGGCGCATGCATCGTCGCCTGCCCGGTTGTCATCCTGAGCGGAGCGCGAAGCGCGCAGTCGAAGGATCTCCCCCGCGTGAGCGGACGTACCTGTTGCGGCAGGGAAC
>JAVBUD010000101.1:0-5924 GCA_031555755.1 Eubacteriales bacterium
CCCCCGTCCCCCATTTCGCACATCGCCCCTCGGGCGATTGCGTATCACCCGGTCGAAAATCCGGACCTGTGGATTTACGTCTCCCGTTCGGTCCGTCCCCCCGCAACCAAAAGCGTTTCAAGGGGGTCCAGGGGGGAAATCGCAATCCCCCCTAGGTTCTTTGCTTCATTCTTTCAAGAAAGAAGAGGCAGCGAGCGAGAAAGAAAAAACGAAAGAGGAACGTCACCTCACAGCGGGGAGATCCTTCGACTCGCTGCGCTCGCTCAGGATGACACGGTGTGTGCCGGGGCGACACGGTGAGGGCGATCGGCGCTGGGTTCAGTTTGAGGAAGGTCCTTCGCTGCGCTCAGGATGACGGCGTTGGGGGCGGGATGGCGGCTTCGGAGGGCGACAGGTTGACGGCGTTGGTGGGTAGGATGGCGGCTTCGGAGGGCGACAGGATGACGGCGTTGGTGGGTAGGATGGCGGCGTCGGAGGGCGACAGGATGACGGCGTCGGGGCGGCGCGATAACGACATCGGCGGCGGCAGAATGACGGCGTCTGGAGGGGCGGGATGACGGCTTCAGGAGGGGTTGAAGCCGACGTCAGAGGACCTCGGCAGGGTAGGGCGCGGGGTAGGCTTCGCCTCCCCGAAAATGACGCTCTCCCATTCATTCCCCCGTTAAATTTACAAAGAAAGAATGCAATACCCCGGCATATATGGTACAATGTCTGCGATGCAGGCACATCGCAATTTCACTTATCACGCCATGACAATTATTTCACAAGGGAGGTTCCAATCTATGTCCGTTCTGGAAAACAAGGACAACCTTGCCAAGCTGGACGAGATCATCGCCAGGCACAAGGGCCAGAAGGGCGCCGTCATGCAGACGCTGCAGGACGCGCAGGAAGTCTTCGGGCACGTGCCGAAGGAAGTTCAGATCCACATTGCCGAGGGGCTGGGGACCACGCTCAGCGAGGTGTACGGCGTTGCGACATTCTATTCGCAGTTCGCGCTGGAGCCCCGGGGCCGGTTCATCGTGGGCGTGTGCATGGGCACGGCGTGCTACGTGCGCGGCGCGAAGGCGATCCTCGACAAGATGATCTCAGAGACCGGGACCCCCGTGGGCAAGACGAGCGAGGACGGCCGGTTCACGATCCGTGACACCCGCTGCCTGGGCGCATGCGGCCTGGCGCCGGTCATCATGATCAACGACGACGTGTACGGCCGCCTGGTGCCGGAAGATATCAAGGGCATCGTCGACAAGTACAAGGCGATGTAAGAAATTATGTTTGAACTCTCGCTCCACATTCTGGACCTGGTCCAAAACTCCATCAGCGCGGGCGCAACGTTGGTGGTGGTCGAGATCCTGATCGACACCGAACAGGACAATATGACCATCACCATCCAGGACGACGGATGCGGCATGGACGAGGCGCTGCTGTCTCGGGTGACCAGCCCATTCGCCACCACGCGCACCACGCGCAAAGTGGGACTCGGCGTGCCGATGTTCAAGCAGTGCGCGGAGATGTGCGGCGGCGCGTTCTCCATCGAGAGCGCGGTCGGAATCGGCACGACGCTCACCGCCACGTTCGGCTACAGCCATGTGGACCGCCCGCCCGTCGGAGACATGGCGGGCACGATGCAGTCGCTGGTGCTGGGCTCGCCGGACAGGCCGGATTTCGTGTTCCGCTACCGGATGGACGGCAGCGAGTTCACATTCGACACCCGTGAAGTGCGGCAGGCGCTCTCAGGCGTCAGCCTCGCGGAGCCCGCGGTGCTGAGCTGGATCAAGGAAGCGCTGGATGAGGGCATTCAAGAAGTCGAAAACGGAACCACCGTATAATATTGATGATATCATTTGGAGGTGCAACCCATTATGAAGTCTCTTGCCGAACTCGAAGCCATTCGCCAAAAGACGCTGGATCAGGTCAACCTGCGCCATGAGCACGAGGGCACCCGCATCGTCGTCGGCATGGCGACCTGCGGCATCGCGGCGGGCGCGCGCCCGGTGATGCTGGCGTTCCTGGACGAAGTGAGCAAGCGCAACCTGCTGGACGTGACGGTCGCGCAGACCGGCTGCATCGGCATGTGCCGCCTGGAGCCCATGGTCGAGATCACGCTGCCCGGCCAGCCAAAGGTCACCTACGTCAACGTGAAGCCGGACATGGTCGCCAGGATCATGACCGAGCAGGTCGTCAATGGCAAGGTCATCGACGAGTGGACCATCGGCGCCGCCGAGGCCGAAGATAAGAAGTAACAGGAGGTAACCGTTATGGACCTTTTCCGTTCCCATGTACTGATCTGCGGCGGCACCGGCTGTACCTCTTCGGGCAGCATGCAGCTGCTGACGCGGTTTGAAGAGCTGCTGAAAGTCAATCAGCTGGAAAAAGAAGTCAAGCTGGTCAAGACCGGCTGCTTCGGCCTGTGCGAGGCGGGCCCGATCGTGATCATCTACCCCGAAGGCGCGTTCTACAGCCGTATCAAGCTGGAAGACGTGGACACCATCGTGGGTGAGCACCTGATCAAGGGCCGCGTGGTGACCAAGCTGCTGCACAAGGACAGCATCGAGGAGTCCGGCAACATCCGCGCGCTGGACGATGTGCAGTTCTACCAAAAGCAAAAGCGCATCGCGCTGCGCAACTGCGGCGTCATCAACCCGGAGAACATCGACGAGTACATCGCGTTCGACGGCTACAAGGCGCTGGGCAAGGTGCTGACCGAGATGACCCGCGAGGAGGTCATCGACCAGATCAAGAAGTCCGGCCTGCGCGGCCGCTGCGGCGGCGGGTTCTCCACGGGCATGAAGTGGCAGTTCACCTACAACACGCCGTCCGAGAAAAAATACGTGTGCATGAACGCCGACGAGGGTGACCCGGGCGCGTTCATGGACCGCTCGGTGCTGGAAGGCGACCCCCACGCGGTGCTGGAGGCCATGGCCATCGCGGGCTACGCGGTCGGCTCCGACCAGGGCTTCATCTACGTCCGCGCCGAATACCCCATCGCGGTGAAGCGGCTGCAGATCGCCATCGACCAGGCCCGTGAATACGGACTGCTGGGCAAGGGCATCTTTGGAACAGACTTCAACTTCGACATCGAGCTGCGCCTGGGCGCGGGCGCGTTCGTGTGCGGCGAGGAGACCGCGCTGATGGCGTCCATCGAGGGTGAGCGCGGCGAGCCGCGCCCCCGCCCGCCGTTCCCGGCTGTGAAGGGCCTGTTCGGCAAGCCCACGCTGCTCAACAACGTGGAGACCTACGCCAACGTGTGCCAGATTATCCTGAACGGCGCAGACTGGTTCGCGTCCATGGGCACCGAGAAGTCTAAGGGCACCAAGGTGTTCGCACTGGGCGGCAAGATCAACAACACCGGCCTTGTCGAAGTGCCGATGGGCACCACGATCAAGGAGATCATCTACGACATCGGCGGCGGCTGCCCCGGCGGCAAGCAGTTCAAGGCCGTGCAGACCGGCGGCCCCTCGGGCGGCTGCATCCCGGCGTCCCTGATCGAAACGCCCGTCGACTATGACAACCTGATCGCCGTGGGCTCCATGATGGGCTCCGGCGGCATGATTGTCATGGACGAGGACAACTGCATGGTGGACATCGCCCGGTTCTTCCTGGAGTTCACCGTGGACGAGTCCTGCGGCAAGTGCACACCGTGCCGCGTGGGCACCCGGCGCATGAAGGAGATCCTGGACCGGATCACCGAGGGCAAGGGCGAAGACGGCGACATCGAGAAGCTAGAGTCCTTGGCGAACAGCATCAAGGCCACCGCGCTGTGCGGCCTGGGCCAGACCGCGCCGAACCCGGTCATCTCCACGATCCGGTTCTTCAGGGACGAGTATGAGGCGCACATCAAAGAAAAGCGCTGCCCCGCCGGCGTGTGCCAGAGCCTGCTGTCCTACAATATCATCCCCGAGAAGTGCAAGGGCTGCACACTGTGCGCCCGCGTGTGCCCGGTGAACGCGATCTCGGGCACCGTCAAGGAGCCCCACGTCATCGACCAGTCGAAGTGCATCAAGTGCGGCGCTTGCATGGAGAAGTGCAAGTTCGCGGCGATCATCAAGAAGTAGGAGGACATACGGACATGAGCAACATCAACCTGACCATCGACGGCGTGTCCGTCTCCGTAGAGCAGGGCGCGACCGTGCTGGACGCGGCGAAGGCCGCCGGCGTGCGGATTCCCACGCTGTGCTACCTCGCGGGTCTGAACGAGATCGGCGCCTGCCGCATGTGCGTGGTGGACACCGGCGCACGCGCGCTGCAGGCCGCGTGCGTGCTGCCCGCCGCCGAGGGGATGAACGTGAAGACCAACACCCCCGCCGTGCGCGAGGCGCGCCGGATCAACCTGGAGCTGCTGCTCTCCAACCACGACAAGCGTTGCCTGAGCTGCGTGCGCTCCACGACGTGTGAGCTGCAGGGCCTAAGCAACGAGTATGGCGTCAGCGACGAGAACCGGTTCCTCGGCTCCATGACCGAGCACACAATCGACACGGTCTCCCCGGCGATCGTGCGCGACAACAACAAGTGCATCCTGTGCCGCCGCTGCGTGGCCGTGTGCGAAAAGATCCAGCATGTGGGCGTGATTGGCGCCACGAAGCGCGGGTTCAACACCGCCGTGGAGAGCCCGTTCAGCTGCTCGCTGGGCGAGACCGCGTGCGTGAACTGCGGTCAGTGCATCGCGGTGTGCCCGACAGGCGCGCTGACGGAAAAGGACGACACCCAACAGGTCTGGGACGCGCTGGCCGACAAAGAAAAATACGTGGTCGTGCAGCCCGCGCCCGCTGTGCGCGCGGCGCTGGGCGAGGAGTTCGGCATCCCGATGGGCACCAGCGTCACCGGCAAGATGGCCACGGCGCTGCGTCGGCTGGGCTTTGACAAGGTGTTCGACGTCGATTTCGGCGCGGACCTGACGATCATGGAAGAAGCGAATGAACTGATCGACCGCGTGAAGAACGGCGGCGTGCTGCCCATGATCACGAGCTGCAGCCCCGGCTGGATCAAGTACTGCGAGACGTTCTATCCGGAGTTCCTGCCGAACCTGTCCAGTTGCAAATCGCCCCACGAGATGCAGGGCGCGATGACGAAGACCTACTTCGCCGAGAAGAACAACATCGACCCGAAGTCGATCGTGGTGGTCAGCGTCATGCCCTGCACCGCGAAGAAGTTCGAGGCCGCGCGCCCGGAGCTGGGCCATGACGGCATGGCGGACGTGGACGTGGTCATCACCACCCGCGAGCTGGCCCGGATGATCCGCCAGGCGGGCATCGACTTCACGGCGCTGCCGGACGGCGATTTTGACCGCATGATGGGCGAAAGCGCCGGCGCGGGCGTCATTTTCGGCGCGACGGGCGGCGTCATGGAGGCCGCGCTGCGCACGGCGTACGAGGCGATCACCGGCAAGACATTGGACGACGTGGACTTCAAGCAGGTTCGCGGCCTGACGGGCATCAAGGAGACCTCTTTGGATCTGAACGGCCTGGAAGTGAACGTGGCGGTCGCGCATTCGACCGGCATGGCGGCGCACCTGCTGGACGAGATCAAGGCGGGCAAGAAGAATCTGACCTTCATCGAAGTGATGGGCTGCCCCGGCGGCTGCGTGAACGGCGGCGGCCAGCCGATCGTGTCGCCGGACGCGCGGGAGAAGCATGATCCGCGGCTGCTGCGTGCGAAGGCGCTCTACAAGGAGGACGCGGGGAAGCCGGTGCGGAAGAGCCATGAGAACGCGGAGATCAAGGAGATCTATGCGAGCTATCTGGGCAAGCCGAACGGACATAAGTCCCACGAGCTGCTGCACACCACCTACACCACGCGCGACAAGTACTAACCCCCGATAGTCCACCGCGAAGCGCCCAGGGAGTCCAGAGGGACTAAGTCCCTCTGGCGAGGATCCAAGGGGCAGCGCCCCTTGGCCGCCGGAGGCCGTTCCCCCCTGACCGTCGCGC
>JAVBUD010000188.1:0-2553 GCA_031555755.1 Eubacteriales bacterium
CTGGTCGCCTCTCGCGCTCTCTCCCTCTCTTTACTTGTTGGTGTCGGGGCCGGTCGGTCTCGGTGGCTCCCGGGGGGGTGGGGGGATGACCCAACCTGAACCTCAGCCTGTCAAGTGCGCTGTCGTTTTTTACGCCTTCCCGTTGCAGCCCAGCACGTTGATCAGCTTGTGGCGGACCATCTCGCGGATGTTGCTGCGGGCGGGGGTCAGGTACTGGCGGGGATCGAAGTGATCCGGATGCTCGTTGAAGTACTTGCGGATGGTGCCGGTCATGGCCAGGCGCAGGTCGGAGTCGATGTTGATCTTGCAGACGGCGGACTCAGCGGCCTTGCGCAGCATCTCTTCGGGAATGCCGATGGCGTCGGGCATCTTGCCGCCGGTCTCGTTGATCATCTTGACGTACTCCGGCATGACGGAGGACGCGCCGTGCAGCACGATCGGGAACCCGGGCAGGCGCTTTGACACCTCGTCCAGGATGTCGAACCGGAGCTGCGGGTTCTGGCCGGGCTTGAACTTGTACGCGCCGTGGCTGGTGCCGATGGCGATGGCCAGTGAGTCCACGCCGGTCTTGGTCACGAACTCTTCAACCTCTTCAGGGCGGGTGTAGCTGGCGTCCTCGGCAGAGACGTTCACGGCGTCCTCGATGCCCGCCAGACGGCCCAGCTCGCCCTCCACGACCACGCCGTGGTCATGGGCATAGGCGACGACCTTCTTGGTCAGCTCGATGTTCTCGGCGAAGGAATGATGGCTGCCGTCGATCATGACGGAGGTGAACCCGCCGTCGATGCAAGATTTGCACAGCTCGAAGGTGTCGCCATGGTCCAGGTGCACGCAGATGGGCAGGTCAAAGCCCGCACTCTGCTCGGCGTCGATGATGGCGGCCTCGATGAGCTTCATCAGGTAGGTGTGCTTGGCGTACTTGCGCGCGCCGGAGGAGACCTGAAGGATCAGCGGGGCCTTTTCCTGCATGGCGGCCTCGGTGATGCCCTGGATGATTTCCATGTTGTTGACGTTGAACGCGCCGATCGCGTAGTGGCCCTCGTAGGCCTTCTTGAACATCTCGGTTGAAGTAACCAGACCCATATCGATGCACCCCTTACTCAGTAATTTCCTGTTATCATGAATAGTATACCAGCATTGACCCGTAAAAATCAAGTGCGTGGTGTGATTGGTCGTTAAATATTAGGCTAAGTCTTTCCGCTCCGAATTGACTTTGGGCCCGGCGTATGATAAAGTGGACACGATAACATCATACTGGGAAGGGATGTATTACTTATGTCTGAACTCAAGGGAGCTTGCATTATCGGCCAGTCGGGCGGGCCTACGTCCGTCATCAACGCCAGCGCCTACGGCGCGATCCACGCCGCGCTGAATCATCCGCAGATCACGAAAGTGCTGGGCGCGCTGAACGGCATCCGTGGCGTGCTGGACGACAACCTGATCGACATGGGCATGGAAGACCGCGACGAGCTGGCGCTGATGAAGCACACGCCGTCCTCCGCGCTGGGCTCCTGCCGCTATAAGCTCAAGGACCCCGCCGTGGACGACAGCGACTACAGGCGCATCCTCGAGATCTTCAAGAAGTACGACGTGCGCTATTTCTTCTACAACGGCGGCAACGACTCCATGGACACCTGCAACAAGATCTCCAAGTTCATGCTGCAGAACGGCTATGAGTGCCGCGTCATGGGCATCCCGAAGACCATCGACAACGACCTGGCGGGCACCGACCACTGCCCCGGTTTCGCCAGCGCCGCCAAGTACATCGCCACTTCCGTCATGGAGGTGTACCATGACGCCCGCGTGTACGACACGGGCATGATCACGATCATCGAGTGCATGGGCAGAAACGCCGGCTGGCTGACCGCCGCCTCCGCGCTGGCGGGCCACAAGGGCAACGGCCCGGACCTCATTTACCTGCCGGAGCTGCCGTTCGACATGGACGCGTTCGTGGCGTCCGTGAAGGCGATCTATGACAAGCACAAGAAGTGCATCGTGTGCGTCTCTGAGGGCATTAAGAACTCGGATGGCAAGTACATCGCCGAGCTGGCCGGCGAAGCAGGCCCGAAGGACTCGTTCGGCCACGCCCAGATGGGCGGCCTGGCTGCGTTCCTGGCGAACACCGTGAAGGAGGCCACCGGCGCGAAGGTGCGCGGCATCGAACTGTCGCTGCTGCAGCGCTGCGCGGCCCACGCCGCGTCCAAGACCGACATCGAGGAGTCCTTCGCGGCGGGCGAAGCGGCGGTGGACTACGCGGTGAAGGGCGAGACCGACAAGATGGTCGGCTTCGAGCGCGTGATGGAAAACGGCCAGTACGGCATGCGCATCAAGCTGTTTGACCTGGCGAGCGTGGCCAACGAGGAGAAAAAAGTGCCGCGCGAGTGGATCAACGAGGAGGGCAACGGCATCAACAAGGCGTTCGTGGACTACGCCCTGCCGCTGATCCAGGGCCACACAGACCTGCTGATCGAAGACGGTCTGCCGAGGTTCGTGAAGCTGAAGAAGGTCAAGGCGACGGTGTAAGCGGAACGGATACGGGGCGGCGCGCAAAGA
>JAVBUD010000091.1:0-4002 GCA_031555755.1 Eubacteriales bacterium
GGGGGGGGGGGGGGGGGGGGGTGTGGTGGTGTGGGGTCCCTCTCGCGGGCCCCGGGGGGGGGGGGGGGGCGCCCCCGCGGGGTGGGGGCCCCCACGTCCCCCTGCCCCCAGTTGGTTTATTCTATATGAGGACGGTGCATCATGCAAGACAACGCATCCTACAACGAGCAGCAGCGCATCCTGCGCCAGATGGAGTCCGTGGAGGGCCGGTTCGAGGAGATCTCGATCCGGATCACGCTGCCGGAGGTCATCTCAGACAACGTGCTGTTCCAAAAGCTCATGCGCGAGCACAGCGAGATGGCGGAGCTGGCCGCGTTCGCCTCCGCGTACCGCAAACTGTCCGAGCAGGTGGACGAGGCCCGCGAGATGCTGGACCAGCCGGACATGGCTGAGATGGCCAAGGAGGAGCTGGAGGCGCTGGAGCCCGCCTTGGACCAGCGCACCCAGGAAGCGCGGCTGATGTTACTGCCGAAGGACCCGGACGATTTCAGAAACGCCGTGGTCGAGGTCCGCGCTGGCGCGGGCGGGGACGAGGCGGGGCTGTTTGGCTACGAGCTGGTGCGGATGTACCAGCACTACGCCGAGGGCAAGGGCTGGAAGGTGGAGCTGGACGACGAGGGCGGCACGGAGCTCGGCGGCATCAAGGAAGCCGTGATGATCGTGCAGGGCAAGGGCGTCTTCTCGAAGCTCAAGTACGAGAGCGGCGTGCACCGCGTGCAGCGCGTGCCCGTGACCGAATCCTCAGGCCGCATCCACACCTCCACCTGCACCGTGGCGGTGCTGCCCGAGGCCGAGGACGTGGAGGTGTCCATCAACCAGAACGACCTGCGCATCGACACCTATCGCGCGTCCGGCGCGGGCGGCCAGCACGTCAACCGGACCGACTCAGCCGTGCGCATCACCCACCTGCCCACGGGCCTGGTCGTCACCAGCCAGGACCAGCGCAGCCAGATCCAGAACCGGGAAAAGGCCATGCGCGTGCTCCGCACCCGGCTGTACGAGCTGCAGCGCGAGCAGAGTGTGGGGGAGTACGCGGACCGACGCAAGTCGCAGGTGGGCACCGGCGACCGCAGCGAGCGGATCAGGACCTACAATTTTCCCCAGGGCCGCGTCACCGACCACCGGATCGGCCTGACGCTGTACCGGCTGGGCGAAGTGCTGAACGGCGACCTGGACGAGATCGTGGACGCGCTGACGCTGGCGGAGCAGACGGAATTGTTGAAGGAGCAGGCCTGATGACCACCCAAATCCGCCCCGCCACCCCCGAATCCATCGCCCTGGCTGCGGACCTGATCCGCGCGGGCGAGGTGGTGGGCATCCCCACCGAAACCGTATACGGGCTCGGCGCGAACGCGCTGGATGACGCGGCGGTCCAGAAAATCTTCGCCGCCAAGGGCCGCCCCGCGGACAACCCGCTGATCGTCCACGTGGGCAGCATGGACGACATCCCGGCCCTCATCGACGGCCCCATGCCGGCGTCCGCGCAAAAGCTGGCCGCCGCCTTCTGGCCAGGCCCGTTGACCTTGATCCTGAGAAAGTCCGGCGCGGTGGCGCCGTCGGTGTCCCCCGGTCTTCACACCGTCAGCATCCGCATGCCGTCCCACCCCGTGGCCCGCGCCCTGCTCTCAGCCTGCCGCCTGCCCGTGGCCGCGCCCAGCGCGAACCGCTCCGGCAGGCCCAGCCCCACCTCGGCGGTCCACGTGCTGGAGGACATGGATGGCCTGATTCCGCTGATCCTGGACGGCGGCGAGTGCGCCGTGGGCCTGGAATCCACGGTGCTGGACGTAACATTGGACCCGCCCCGCGTGCTGCGCCCGGGCGGCGTGACGCCGGAGATGATCGCCGCCGTGGTGGGCGAGGTGATCGTGGACGAGAGCGTGCTCAGCCCCCTCGCGGAGGGCCAACAGGCCGCGTCGCCGGGGATGAAATACCGCCATTATGCGCCAAAAGGCGCGCTGACCCTGGTCACCGGACCGGCAGAGCAGATGGCGTCGCGCATCGCGGCGCTGTATGACCGGGCGGCGGGGCAGTCCTGCTGTATCCTGGCCCTCAGCGGCCATATCGGCCTGTATGGGAACCGCCGCACCCACTCTCTCGGCGACACCGAGGACGAGGCCGCGCGCCGACTTTTCAGCGCGCTTCGGGAGATGGACGCCCAGGGTGTGGAGGTCATCCTGGCCGAGGGATTCGACGCGTCCGGCGTGGGCCTGGCGCTGATGAACCGGCTGGCCCGGGCGGCGGGCTTTCACATCGTGAACGCGGAGGAGGGCCCATGAATCGCATCGTGATGGTCTGCACCGGCAACACCTGCCGCAGCCCCATGGCCGAGGCGCTGATGCGCCGCGCACTGGCCGAGCGGGGGATCAAGGGCGTCTCCGTGAGCTCTGCGGGCGTGGCCGCTTATCCGGGCGATCGCGCCAGCCCCGAAGCGGTGCGGGAGATGGCCGGCCTGGGTATTGACCTCGGCGGTCACCGCGCCGCGCACGTCAACGACGTGGCGCTGGACGGCGCACTGGTGCTGTGCATGACCGACGCCCACAAAGCGGCCGTGCTGCGCGTTGCGCCCGCGGCGGATGTCCACACCATCATGGCCCGCGCCGGCCTCACCGGCAGCGTGCCGGACCCCTTCGGCCAGGGCCAGACGGCCTACGCGCACTGCGCTGCCCAGTTGGTCCACGCCATCGACCTCATCGCAGACCAATTCAGAAAGGGAATGTGACACCATGTACACCTACAAGACCCACGGCACCTGCTCCAGCATGATCGAAATCGACGCCAAGGACGGCGTGATCGAGGAAGTCCGGTTCAAGAATGGCTGCAGCGGCAACCTCGGCGGCATCTCCGTGCTGATCAAGGGCATGAAGGTGGACGACGCCATCGAAAAGCTGGCGGGCATCCGCTGCGGCGAAAAAGCCACCAGCTGCCCCGACCAGCTGGCGAAGGCGCTGATGGAGATGAAGAAGGGGTAGAGGGGTACGAACTCTGCCTTCACCGCCCACCCGTCATCCTGAGCGCAGCGAAGGACCTTCCTCAAACTACGATCAATAAAGTTTGAGGAAGGTCCTTCGCTGCGCTCAGGATGACGGGGGGCGGATGACGGAGGTGGCGGATGGCGGTGCTAGAACAGCCGCGCCTCCCCGTACCGCCGCTCCAGCCTCGCCCAGTCCCGTAAAAACCGCGCGCCTGCCGGGTCCTGGGCGAGCTCATTCACCACCTGGGACACGGCCTCCACGAACGCCGGGCTCAGCCCTCGCTTGCCGCTCTGCGCCAGCGGGCACATCGCGAACGAGCGCCTGTCGATCCGCACGCCCCAGCCGCCGCCCTTGAGCGGCACCGGCGTCAGCGGAAAAATGCGGCAGCCCAGCGGCCTCTTTGCCCGGTCGCACCGCCCCGCGCAGGTCAGCATCAGGCACCCGCCCAGCGCGTCCGTGCGCTCGATCCGCGCCCAGTCCGCATCTCCGATCAACTGCTCCTCGCCCGGAAACAGGAACACGCCGCCCTGGCCGTCCTCGTCCGCCGCGCAGCACTGCGCGCCGCACAGTGCGCCGCAGTCCTGCACCAGCGGCGTGACGTTTTCGGTGAGCGCCCAGGCCCTGGATAGGTGCAATTCTTCCATAATTACCCCCGAATTATTAGGTTGCATTTTCGCCTCATTGATGCTATAATACGTGCATTACGTGAAGAGGAGGTGTTGTGTATATGGCTTATGTCATTTCTGACGAATGCATCAGCTGCGGCGCTTGTGAAGCCGAATGTCCCACCAACGCGATTAGTGAGGGTGATGGCAAGTACATCATCAATGCTGAGGAGTGCATCTCTTGTGGTGCCTGCGCCGGCGTGTGTCCGGTGAGCGCCCCAGCTGAGGCGTGAGCCAGTTTTAGCCGAACTGGCTAAAGTTAGAAGATAAGGCGCATCCTTTCGGGTGCGCCTTTCTCAACCCGCGAAACGCCGCCAGTGGGGCGTCAGCGGCCCTCCAGCAGTGCGTTCCGCGCCATTAAGAGT